>JAQRMU010000003.1:0-34202 GCA_028598975.1 Gammaproteobacteria bacterium
CCAACCCTTAATCGCGCAATCTGAGTTACTCTAACATCCTGTTTTCGCCCTAAAAACCTTCACCATGAATGATTACCAGTATATCTCAGACACAAAAAGGCCCAGTGAAGGGCCCTTTTCTTTTACTCTATTTGAACTAGGTATTAACGATTTACAACAAAGTCAACACGACGGTTTGCTGCTTGGCCCGCTGTTGTGTCGTTGTTTGCTACTGGGCTTGATTCACCCATACCTACTGGCACTAGGCTGTTGCTCTTAACACCGCGAGAGACTAAGTAAGCCACGACTGATTCTGCACGTGATTGTGACAATGTCATGTTATACGCTTCAGAACCACGGCTATCCGTGTGACCTTCAACTCGCACTTCAATAACGGCATCTGTTTCTTTAAGTAGCGTGACTGCTTCTTCTAAAATTTCTTTTGCATCCGTTGTTAATACGGATTTATCCGTTGCAAAATTAACACCTGTTAAAGATAAAAGCTTAGTACCTGGAAGTGGGCAACCATCGGTATCAACAATTGTACCTAGTGGTGTTGCAGGACACATGTCTTGGTAATCTTCTACACCATCTTTATCACTATCTAATGGGCAACCAACACGATCTACTTTTACACCCTCTGGTGTATCAGCACACATATCAACACCATCGACTACGCCATCATTATCACTATCAAATGCACAGCCTTGCGCATCTAATAATGCACCTGCGGGAGGCACTTCTGCACAAACAGCAGTCTCAACCATAGGTTCTGCTGCAACAGTATCATCTTCATTTGGACAAACAAGCAAGGCCAGCATAGCACCTGCTACAGCACCGCCAAGAGCAGCGCCATTATCATTATCATCGTCACCATTTGTCACAGCACCTGCAAGCACACCACCAGCTAGACCACCAGCAATGGCACAAAACATATTGGTATTATTAACGCGTTGATTAGGGCCTGCACACCCCGCTAATAAACTCACCGCAAGTACTAATGCTGATAATTTCACTGATATATTCATTCTTATTTTCCTTAAAGTCTGATGAGATACACGTCTGTTCTCATCTCAATTCATTGTCCTGTTCAACAGGCCCTGTTTATTTTCAACGTTCTATACTAATGGCATTCAGAAGCTATCTCTATACTGGTAATCATTCAATCTGCACATTTTTTATTTGGTCATCCCAGCATGCTTTTAGCTGGGATCTATTTAATGCACTAGATCCTCGATAAAAACATTCGAGGATGACGGGGACGAAGTGCTGCAATTTCATGTATCACGGGTCTATACTCGTTATTACCATGATTTAATATGACCGGATTCATCTTCATCTGGCTGTATTGCTAAGCCTTCGATTCCCCCACCAATTGTTTCTCCTTCTTTTGGTCCAAGTTTAATCATTAAACGCACTTCATTTTCTGAATCAGCATTTTTCAATGCATCATCATAGGTGATCTCATCAGCCAGATATAAATCATAAATAGCTTGATCAAATGTCTGCATGCCCTGCTCACGAGAACGTTTCATGATTTCCTTAATTTCAGGAATGTCACCCTTTTCAATTAAGTCTGCAATGAGTGGTGTATTAATTAAAACCTCAACCGCAACACATCGTCCCGTACCATCTTTCTTCGGAATAAGACGCTGAGAAACAACCGCTTTTAGATTAAGAGATAAATCTAAAAATAATTGCTTGTGTCGTTCTTCAGGAAAGAAGTTAATAATCCGATCCATTGCTTGGTTTGAATTATTTGCATGTAAGGTCGACAAACAAAGGTGACCCGTTTCTGCAAACGTGATCCCATAGTCCATAGTATCTCGCGCTCGAATTTCACCGATCATAATGACATCAGGTGCTTGTCGTAACGAGTTCTTCAATGCAACACCATAGGAGTCAGTATCAACCCCAACTTCACGCTGTGTCACCACGCAACCAGCATGCTTATGGTCAAACTCAATCGGATCTTCTATTGTTAAAATATGTCCCGTACTATTCTGATTGCGATAACCAATCATCGCAGCTAATGTTGTTGATTTACCAGATCCTGTTGCGCCAACAAAGATAATCATACCGCGTTTAGTCATCGCGAGTTCTTTAACTATTTCAGGTACGTTTAACTCTTCAATTGTTGGAATTTCATCTTTAATTCGACGTAATACCATTGCTATCTTATTACGTTGATACAGAGCGCTAGCACGAAAACGTCCCGCCCCTGCAGAGCTAATCGAATAATTACACTCTTTATCACGCTCAAAATCTTTCTTTTGGGAATCATTCATGGTGCTCATCACTAAGTCACGTGCTTCATCATCCGACAATATATCTTGGGATAATGTTGCTAAGCGACCATTTACTTTTAAACTGGCTGGTCGACCAGAAGTAATAAATATATCGGATGCATCATGCTTAACCGCTGCTTTTAGAATCGTTACAATATCCATTATTTATCTCCTACTGGAATAGGTTCTTCTCAATCGCACGAGGCTGCGCTTCGGCCTTAGTTATTTTTTGACGACGTACAAGATCTTGCATACATTGATCTAATGTTTGCATTCCCACAGCACCACCCGTTTGAATTGCCGAATACATTTGCGGCACTTTACCTTCACGAATTAAGTTTCTGATCGCGGGAGTACCAATCATAATTTCATGGGCAGCAATACGACCACCCCCCACCTTCTTCATCAATGTTTGTGAAATTACTGCGCGTAATGACTCTGATAACATCGATCTCACCATGTCTTTTTCAGCAGCGGGAAATACATCAATAATACGGTCAATTGTTTTTGCAGCTGATGATGTATGTAATGTGCCAAAGACCAAATGCCCTGTTTCTGCCGCAGTCAATGCAAGGCGGATAGTTTCAAGGTCACGTAACTCACCCACTAGAATAATATCGGGATCTTGGCGTAAAGCCGACCGTAACGCCTCACTAAACCCTAATGTATCACGATGCACTTCTCGCTGATTAACCAGACATTTTTTACTCTTGTGAACAAATTCAATCGGATCTTCTATTGTTAAGATATGTTCATTATCTTTGTCATTCTTATAATCAACCATTGCCGCAAGTGTTGTTGATTTACCTGATCCCGTTGGCCCTGTCACCAGTACAATACCTTTAGGATTATCTGATATTTCTTTAAAAATTTCAGGGGCACCCAATGCATCTAAACTCAACACTTCTGAAGGGATAGCTCTAAAGACGGCACCACAACCACGGTTCTGATTAAACGCATTAACACGGAAACGGGCTAAACCAGGTATCTCAAATGAAAAGTCAGTTTCTAAAAATTCTTCAAAATCCTTACGCTGCTTATCATTCATAATGTCGTATACCATTGCGTATACTTCTTTATGATCCATTAATGGCAAGTTGATACGTTTGATATCACCATCAACCCGAATCATCGGTGGCTCACCGGCTGATATATGTAAATCAGATGCTTTATTTTTTGCACTAAAGGTCAGCAATTCAGTAATATCCATCCCATTCCCTAATTAATTTAATTATGAGGCTTACCTTCCTTAAAGGAAGTATTTAACGTAAAGGTAGCGCGCTCACCACAGGCTTGCAAGATGACAGAGATAAAAACTCAACTTCATTCGCTTTTAGATGCGATTAAAAATGCAATGAACAACGCGCAAAGACAGCAACAAAGCGTGCAATTACTGGCGGTTAGCAAAACATGGCCTGCCGAAAGATTACGCAAAGTGGCCGATGCTGGACAACGCTGTTTTGGTGAGAACTATTTGCAAGAAGCGCTGACAAAAATGTCTGCGCTGGCTGACTTAGATCTTGAATGGCATTTTATTGGCCCCATTCAATCTAATAAAACAAGAGATATTGCGGCTCATTTTGATTGGGTACAAAGTATTGACCGTGTGAAAATAGCACGACGTTTATCTGAACAACGCCCTACACAACTCGCACCGCTCAATATCTGTATTCAAGTTAATATTGATAATGAAGCAAGTAAATCTGGCGTTAAGTTAGACGATGTTTTGGACCTAGCAAAACAACTGTCTCAATTTAAAAACCTGCAACTTCGTGGCCTGATGATTATTCCCCAAAAGACAGATAACCCACAGCTTCAACGCCATTCATTTCAAAAAGCACAGCAGTTATTTTCTCAACTTGCTGCTTTATATTCTTCTGTCGACACGCTTTCAATGGGTATGTCTAATGATATGGAACTGGCAATTGCAGAAGGTAGCACAATGGTTCGTATCGGGACGGCTCTTTTTGGTCAGAGAAATCCCCCCCACGCAAGCAAATAACAAGTAAACTCTAATTAATAACTCACTAAAGTTCACTACGGAACCTGATTATGAAAGACTGTAAAATTACATTTATTGGTGGCGGGAATATGGCACGAAGCCTTATCGGTGGCTTAGTCTCTGATGGATTTGATCCTCAACATATTCATGTATCCGATCCTGAACCCTTATGTTTACAGGCGCTGACAGATAAGTATCCCGTAAAGACATTTGACAGCAACCTTAAAGCTGCACAAGGCTGCGATGTACTCATTCTTGCCGTAAAACCACAACAGCTTCAATCTGTTGTAAAACAATTAGCTCCCGAGTGGCGCTCAGATACATTATTAATCTCGATTGCAGCAGGTATTCGTCTTGATGATATTGCTAGATGGTTGGAGCAAGATAATGCCGCTATTGTTCGCGCAATGCCTAATACACCATCACTCGTGCAAGCAGGTGCTACTGCTTTATGTGCAAATGACTTTGTTAGCACACCACAACATGAGTTAGCAGAATCTATTTTACGCTCCGTTGGTTTAGCAATATGGGTTAATGATGAAGCTAGAATGGATGCTGTCACCGCGTTATCAGGAAGTGGTCCAGCCTATTTTTTCCTTGTTATGGAAGCGATGGAATTTGCTGCAGCTGAAATGGGTTTAGATGCAGAAACCGCCCGTTTATTGTGTTTACAAACAGCATTCGGTGCCGCAAAAATGGCTTTAGAAAGTGATGAAAACACTGCGACATTACGTGAACGAGTCACTTCTCCTGGTGGTACAACCGAGCGCGCTTTGCATGAATTAGAAGATGGAGGCGTGCGCGGTTTGTTTGAAAATGCTCTTGTTGCTGCGGCACTTCGTTCTCGTGAACTCGCAAACCAGCTTGGCGAAGATGATGCCTAGCACCTACTTTAGTAATCCACTTACGTTCTTAATAGATACATTATTTGGTCTGTATATGGGTATTGTCGCTCTTCGTCTCATCATGCAATGGGCACAGTGGGAATATCACAATCAATTTGTCCAACTTATTATTAAAGCGACACAAGTCCCTGTAAAGTTTCTCCGCCAATTCATTCCCGCAATGGGTCGATGGGACAGTGCAACTATTGTCTTATTACTTTCATTGGCGCTGATTAAAACCCTACTTATTTCTTCACTACAAGCCGGTATGGTTAATCCTATATTGCTTCTAAGATTAGTTGTTGCAGATATATTCTCATTGTTTATTACGCTCTTCTCAGCGAGCATTATCATTCAAGTCATTTTAAGTTGGGTAGTGCCACATAATCAGCACAACCCATTGACACCACTACTTAGTCGCATGAATAGTCCTCTCTTACGTCCTATTCGCCAGCGCTTACCTGATATGGGTGGTTTCGACTTATCTCCCTTAGTGGTATTGCTTGCATTACAAGTTTTATCTATGTTGGTATTACCCTTACTTATAGGCCATATTTAAATAAGTATTTATCAGTACTTAAGCTACCGTTATAATGATGCGCTAAAAACTAGGAATACTCACACCCATGCCGGAAACAATACCAGTCGATTCAGTCGGTTTGGTGACACCCATAACACTGCATATTGATACGCCAATCACTTTGGAGTGTGGGCGTACATTGCCTAATTATGATCTCATCTATGAAACCTATGGCGAACTTAATGCGAATGCATCAAATGCGATTCTCATTTGCCATGCCTTATCTGGCGACCATCATGCGGCTGGCTATCATAGTATGGATGATAAAAAACCAGGGTGGTGGGACTCGGCGATTGGCCCCGGCAAAGCCATTGACACCAATAAATTTTATGTAGTGAGTGTTAATAATCTTGGTGGCTGTAAAGGTTCTACAGGTCCTACCAGCATTAATCCAGAAACAAACAAGGCATACGGCCCTGACTTTCCATTTGTTACTGTTTCAGATTGGGTAAACAGTCAGGCTGTTTTAGCTGACAAACTTAATATCCAACAATGGGCAGCCGTTGTCGGTGGAAGTTTAGGTGCAATGCAGGCAATGCAATGGGCGATCAGTTTGCCTGAGCGCTTACGCCATGTTTTGATTATTGCATCAGCACCTAAATTATCGGCACAAAACATTGCTTTTAATGAAGTCGCTCGAACAGCAATCAAATCTGATCCTGACTTTCATAATGGTCATTATACTGAGCACAATACATTACCTCGCCAAGGCTTAGGTTTGGCACGTATGTTAGGTCACATTACTTACCTTTCTGATGAGGCGATGGGACAAAAATTCGGCCGTGAGTTGCGTAATGACACCATTCATTATGATTATGATGTTGAGTTTCAAATTGAAAGTTATTTACGTTATCAAAGTAGTACTTTTGTTGAACGTTTTGATGCCAATACTTATTTGTTGATGACTAAGGCCTTAGATTATTTTGATCCTGCAAAGGACTTTAATGATGATCTTGCAGCAACGGTCGCTAACATTCAGGCGCGTAGCTTAGTTGTATCGTTCACCAGTGATTGGCGTTTCTCTCCTGCCCGTTCACAAGAAATTGTCGATGCTCTTCTCAGTGCAGGCAAAGATGTAATCTATGCAGAAATTGAAGCACACCAAGGTCATGATGCATTCCTAATGCCGATTCCTCGCTATATAGACATCATAGAAACCTATATGCAACAAGTTGCAAAAGAGTGTGAGGACGTATGAGTTTACGTGTAGATCTACAAATTATTAGTGACTGGATCCCTGATGGTGCTCGTGTCCTTGATTTAGGTTGTGACAATGGCACATTGTTAGCACACCTCCAACAGCGTGGTGTAACGGGCTATGGTCTAGAAATCGACAATAGTAAATTTGCGGACTGTATTAAAGCGGGCGTGAATGTTATTCAAGCAGATCTTGATCAAGGCCTTCCTCAATTTGCCGATCAAAGCTTTGACTTTGTTATTCTGTCACAAACTTTACAAGCGATTAAACGTCCCGACTTTTTACTGCAAGAAATTGCCCGCGTTGGTAAACAAGGGATTATTGGCTTTCCCAACTTTGGCCACTGGCAGTGCCGCCTACAGCTTGCATTAGGTGGCCATATGCCGCTATCTAGAACCTTACCTAATGAATGGTTTGAAACACCGAACATTCATCTTTGTACCGTGCAAGATTTTGATAAGCTCTGTACAGATAAAGATATTCAAGTCTTAAGTCGCAGTATTGTTAATCATGAACACAAAGACACATTAGGCACTCGCTTATTACCGAACCTATTTGGGCAGATTGCTCTTTATCAAATTAAGAAAAAATAATTATGAAAGCATACCAACAAGAATTTATTGAATTTGCATTAGAAACAGGTGTTCTACGCTTTGGTTCATTTACCCTAAAGTCCGGTCGCGTTAGCCCTTATTTTTTCAATAGCGGCTTATTTAATACAGGTAAATCTCTTGCTCGCCTTGGTCGTTTTTACGCTCAAGCAATCAGTGAATCAGATCTTGATTATGATGTTTTGTTTGGCCCTGCCTATAAAGGCATTCCATTAGCATCAACCACGGTTGTTGCTCTTGCAGACCAACATCAACGTGATGTGCCTTATGTCTTTAACCGTAAAGAAAAGAAAGATCACGGTGAAGGTGGGCAATTAGTTGGTGCCGATCTAAATGGAAAAGTATTGATTATTGATGATGTTATTTCTGCAGGCACATCTGTTCGTGAGTCAGTTACCATTATCAATGCTGAAAGTGCGACACCTGCAGGCGTTATTATTGCCTTAGATCGCCAAGAACGAGGACAAGATAGTCGTTCTGCAATCCAAGAAGTAGAAGCTGAACATAATATCCCTGTTGTCAGTATTATTTGTCTAAATGATTTATTAAGTTACCTGCAAAATAATCCTCAACTTGCTGAGCATTTACCGGCTGTTGAAGCCTACCGCCAGCAGTATGGTGTTGATTAGCTAAGGCTCACCGAGATCAGCTTTATTGAAATCAGTAAGGTAACGACTTCAAAAGCCCGTTTAATCCAACGGTTGCCATGTTTTATTGCAAGATGAGACCCCATATAGCCACCTATTAACGACCCTAATAATAAGGCGGGTAACCACTCCCAATGGATCTCGCTCAATAGGCCTAAGGTTATTGCACCGGCTCCATTCCAGAATAGTCCGACTAAAATGAGTGTGTATGCCACAGCACGCTGGTAATCCATGCCAAACCAAGCAACTAACCAGAGTGTTACAAATAAACCTGTGCCAGAAGTTAATGAGCCATTTAAGATCCCTAATAAAAACAGAACTACACCTCCATAAATATAAGCCACTCTATCGCGGTTTTTAGGGGAATAGTTTTGTCCTAATGTCGGTTTAAATATTGAATACAGCCCCAAGCCTCCTGTCAAAATACCTAAGGCTAAAATGGCTATTTTATCGGGTATAAATAAAATCCAATAGCCGCCTAATACAACCCCAGGAATACCAGCGATAAGCATTAGCAGTACAAACTGCTGCTCTAGCTTATTTGTCGACATATAGCGCAATACTGCTCCCATTCCTAAAGCCACGCTTGCCACCTTATGTGTTGCAAGCGCAATAGAAAAACTAAGTCCTAAGAAAATAAGTACTGGGAACTGTATTAGACCGGCACCGCCACCACTAAGTGCTGAGAATGTATTTGCAACTAATGACACGAAAAAAAGGACTAAATGCTCAATGGGGTTCACCTTTTCTTTCACTCCTTATAGAATGGGCATTATGAAAATAATTAAACTATCACTATTAAGCTTATTACTAATAAGTAGCTTGCCATCTTATGCTGGAAAAATATATCGATTTATTGAGAAAGATGGCGTTTCAACCCTGAGCAAAAGCTTACCACCTTATGCTGCACAAAAAGGCTATGACATTCTTGATGACACATCTCTACGCCTTATTGAGCGTGTTTATACTCGTGAAGAACTGGTGAAAATACAGCAGAGGCAAGCTGTAATTGAACAGAAAAATGCACTTCTCGAACAACAAAAAAAAGAAGCACAACAACGTCGGTTAGAACAACGCAGTCATGATCGAAACTTGATTGCTCGTTATCCTTCATCTCAATTACTCATTAAGTCACGTAATGACGATCTTACTTATCGTCAACATCAGATCGATGATGCCAAAAACCTGCTCAAAAATAACATCAGTCGGCTAAAGGGCTTACAACAAAAAGCGGCCGAACAAGAGATGAGTGGTAATGAAATATCTGTTAATCTCACTAAACGATTATCTGTCATGCAGGAAGAAATTAATAATAAGCGTTACATTAGCCGCACAAAGACAGAAAAAGAAGAAGCTTCCCGCCAGTATGATATTGATCTAGAACGCCTAAAATTACTCTTAGATATTACTTCAAAGAAACCTGAGAATTAAACAAGTCCATCAAGAATGGTTAAAAATTGCTGATTCTCTTCTTGTGTACCAATACTTATTCTTAAGAATTGATTAATTCTGTCATGTTTGAAATGACGCACAATCACCCCTTTTTCACGCAAATCTAAAGCAAGTTGCTCCGCATCATGTTCAGAGTGTTTGGCAAAAATGAAGTTTGCTGATGAAGGTAATACGTCAAAGCCAAGCTCGATAAGTTCTGAAGTAAGTTGCTCACGGCTAGCCATCACTTTCCGGCATGTTTTCTCAAAGTAATCTTGATCTTTAAATGCTTCGACACCCGCACTAATCGCTAAACTATCCATAGGATAAGAGTTAAAACTATCTTTGACTCTGACAAGTGCCTCGATCAAATCAGGGTGCCCAACCGCAAACCCTATTCGTAAACTAGCTAGTGAACGAGACTTTGATAGTGTTTGTGTCACCAGTAAGTTGGGATAGTTATTTACTAATGCGATGGCACTTTCACCACCAAAATCAATATAAGCTTCATCAACAACAACTACTGATTCAGTATTTCTTTGCAGTAATTGCTCAATCTCACTGAGTGACAACAAGCAACCTGTTGGTGCATTTGGGTTAGGAAAAATAATACCTGCATTATTTGTTTGGTAATCTTGCAGATTAATTGCAAAATTACTATCTAACGCAATAGTTTGATACTCAATCTTATACAGCTTGCAATAAACAGGATAAAAACTATAAGTAATATCAGGGAGTAATAACGGTGCATCATGCTGAAATAAGGCGTGAAATATATGTGCTAAGACTTCATCAGAGCCATTACCAACAAAAACGTTATTCATCTCAACATGATGATAGTCAGCAATGGCTTGCTTAAGTTGTGTTGCATTAGGATCAGGATATAAGCGAAGCTGGTCACTCACCCCCAAGCGAATTGCATCTAATACTTTTGGTGAAGGCCCATACGGGTTTTCATTAGTATTTAACTTAACAAGATTAGCAACTTTCGGTTGTTCGCCCGGCACATAAGGGTCCAAGTCATGGACTATTGGACTCCAAAATTGACTCATATTAGTCTTTTAAACGATATTCAGCAGAACGGGCATGAGCAGTTAAGCTCTCCCCTCTAGCAAGTACAGAAGCGATCTGACCTAAGCTCTGAGCACCCTGCTCAGACACTTGAATCAAACTAGAACGTTTTTGAAAGTCATAAACACCCAGTGGCGAACTAAAACGTGCAGTACGAGAAGTTGGCAAGACGTGATTAGGTCCTGCACAGTAATCACCTAAAGCTTCTGCAGTATAACGTCCCATGAAAATAGCACCTGCGTGACGTATTTTCTTCGACATTGCCATCGGATCATCAACAGACAATTCTAAATGCTCAGGTGCAATAAAGTTACACACCTCAACAGCCTCATCCAAATCTTCAACTAAGATTAAAGCACCTCGGTCATTCAATGACGTTGAAATAATCTCTTGTCGTTCCATTGTTGGTAATAAACGCTCAATTGCTTCTTTAACCTTGCTTAAGAAGTCCGCATCATCTGAAATCAAAATAGACTGAGCATCTTCATCATGTTCTGCTTGTGAGAATAAATCCATCGCAATCCATTCAGGATCCGTTTTACCATCACAAATAACCAAAATTTCAGAAGGACCGGCAATCATATCGATACCAACAGTGCCAAATACCATACCTTTTGCTGTCGCTACATAAATATTACCGGGACCAACAATCTTATCAACTTGTGGAACAGTCTCAGTACCATATGCCAATGCTGCAACCGCTTGTGCACCACCAATAGTAAAGATACGATCAACATCTGAAATTGCGGCAGCCGCTAATACTAAATCATTCACTACACCATCAGGTGTCGGTACAACCATAATAAGCTCTTCAACACCCGCTACTTTAGCTGGAATGGCATTCATTAATACCGATGAAGGATAGGCAGCTTTACCACCGGGCACGTATAAACCAGCACGATCTAAAGCTGTAATTTGCTGGCCCAATACCGTGCCATCAGCTTCAGTATATGTCCATGAGTCTTGTTTTTGATGTTCATGATAACTACGAACACGAGCAGCAGCGGCTTCTAGTGCTTGTCGTTGCTCTTGAGGAATCAGCTCTAATGATGCTTGAGCACGAGATAAAGGGATCTCTAACTCTGCCATAGTTTTTACATCTAAACGATCAAAACGACAGCTATAATCAATAACAGCTTTGTCACCCTTTGCTTTAACATCAGCTAAAATTTCTTTTACTGTATCAGTGACAGCTGTATCCGATACTGATTCCCATGCAAGTAACGCATCTAAGTTCTGTTGAAAGTCACTATCACTACTATTTAACTGCTTAATATTAATCATTCTGTTGCTCTTTAACTGCTTCTCGGATCTGACTAATAAACTGCTGGATCCGTGTATGTTTCATTTTCATTGATGCTTTATTGACGACCAATCGTGAACTAATTTCTGCAATATGTTCCATTGGAACAAGTCCATTAGCACGCAAAGTATTACCCGTGTCGACCACATCAACAATACGATCAGCCAAGCCAACTAAAGGTGCTAATTCCATAGAACCATAGAGCTTGATAATATCGACTTGCTGGCCTTGTTGAGCATAAAAACGACGCGTACTTTCAACAAACTTTGTTGCGACTTTCAAGCGACCTTTAATAGGATCTTCATTCACTCGTCCCGCAGTCATTAATTTACAACAAGCAATCCTCAAATCAACAGGTTCATAGAGATCTGCTTCTGGATGTTCTAGTAAAACATCTTTGCCTGCCACACCAATATCTGCACCACCAAACTCAACATAACTTGGTACATCGGAGGCACGAACAATGATTAAACGCACATCTGGTTGGTTGGTATCTAAAATCAGCTTTCGGCTTGTTTCAGGATCATCGATTGGTTCAATACCTGCTGCTTTTAATAGTGGCAAGGTTTCTTTAAAAATTCGTCCTTTGGACAAAGCCAAAGTTAACATATTAGGCATTTTATCCCCTTACAGAACCAGGGACTCGACGAATTTTCGCCCCTAATTGTTGTAGTTTTTCTTCAATACATTCGTAACCACGATCAATGTGATAAATTCGTTCGACTAAGGTATCACCTTCAGCAACTAAAGCGGCTAAAACTAAAGCGGCAGAAGCGCGTAGGTCCGTCGCCATCACAGGTGCAGATGTGAGTTTGTCCACACCATTACACACAACCGTATTACTTTCAATCTGTAAATCTGCTCCCATGCGCTGTAATTCTTGCACATGCATAAAGCGATTTTCAAATACCGTTTCAACAACCGTTGCTTGACCTTCAGCCACGCTATTTAACGCCGTAAACTGGGCTTGCATATCTGTTGGAAAAGCAGGGTATGGTGCAGTTCGAATACTCACTGCTTTGGCTTGCTTGCCATGCATATCAAGTGAAATCCAATCATCACCCGTTTCAATATCAGCACCCGCTTCTTCCAATTTCAGCAAGACGGCTTCTAATTGATTAGCATCGGTGTCTTTTAATTTTACTTTACCGCGTGTAATCGCTGCGGCAACAAGGTAGGTACCCGTTTCAATACGGTCAGGTAGAATTTTATGTTTTGCACCTTGTAGCGATTTAACACCTTCAATCTCTAATGTTGCAGTACCTATTCCACTGATTTTTGCACCCATCCCATTGAGATAGTTTGCTAAATCAACGACTTCAGGTTCACGTGCTGCATTTTCAAGAATAGTTTTACCTTCTGCAAGCGTTGCCGCCATCATCAAGTTTTCTGTGCCCGTTACAGTCACTTGATCAAAGAAGATGTATGCACCTTTCAAGCCACCACCATCGGTCGCTCGAATATAGCCATTTTCTACTTTTATCTCCGCACCCATTTGTTCTAATCCACGAATATGTAGATCCACTGGGCGAGAACCAATTGCACAACCACCTGGTAAAGAAACATCTGCTTTACCAAATTTAGCTAACAACGGTCCCAAGACCAAAATAGAAGCACGCATTGTTTTGACTAAGTCATACGGTGCTTCTGTTTCTGTTAATGTCGATGCATCAATTACAACACCAGAACGCTCATCGATAGTCAGCGAAACACCCATACGACCTAACAACTCAAGTGTTGTTGTAATGTCATGCAAATGAGGTACATTACCGATACTGACTGGAGAATCAGCAAGCAATGCGCCCATTAATATAGGTAGCGCGGCATTTTTTGCACCAGAAATACGAATTTCCCCATCAAGAGGACCTCCACCTGTGATAATTAATTTATCCATGCAGTCTCAAATATTAGTGCGCAAGCAAGCTTACCGCGGCGCAGAAGTTTTTAAAGATAGTGCGTGTAGTGCACCTTCAAAGCTATCACCCAACGTGGCATAAACCATTTTGTGCTGAGCTATCAATGACTTCCCTGAGAATGAAGGACATTCAACTCTCGCATCAAAATGCTGACCATCATCACCCAACACTTCAACAGTCGCGTCAGGTAGGCCCGCTTCAATCAGTTTTTTAATTGTTAATGCTTCCATCTATTTTTCCACCTGCTCGATATTATTGTATTGGCAGTAATTCATTTAAACCACTGGCATCTGCTATTGCTAACATTTGACTGGGAATATTATGAAAAACAATCTTTTTATTTTCTTGCTTGGCAACCCGCATCCAATGCACCAATAAGGCAAGTCCGGCACTATCACTACGGTTGACCTTAGATAAATCAATATCCAAATCAATAATAGGTGAAAATAACGTTGTCGATTCTTCCAACACCTGCTTTACTGTAGAAAAGCTAAGTTCTCCACTTAAGCTAACCACATTACTCTGAGCATCAACAGTTAATGAATTCACGCTTACGCCTTCACTTTTTCATTTCGAGAAGCTAATCGTTCGATAAGTTTGTCCATACCATCATTGCGAATTTCAGTAGCGAAAGTAGAACGATAATTTGTTACTAGACTGATTCCGTCAATTTTAACATCATATACTTTCCATGCCTTTTCTTTATTCAAATACATCGATAATGTCATTGGAATAGATGGCCCACCTGATTGCAGTATTTCCATTCTCACTTTTACTTTCTTTTTCTCTAAATCATCATGAAATGGTAAAAAATGTATTTCTCCATCGGTATATTCCAACATGGCCGTTGAATATGTTCGAACTAACAGTAAACGAAATTCTTCCGTAAAACGTTCGCGTTGCTCAACATCAGCCTTACGCCAATTTTTCCCTAATGCTAATTTTGACATTTTATCAAAATCAAAATTTGGCATTAATATATCTTGCACTAGGCCATAAATAATACTTGAATCTTCAGCTAACTGCTCTTCATTATCTTTCAGTGCTTGTAGCATTCTCTCTGTTGCTTCTTGAACTAACGCTACAGGTTCAGCCTGCTCTTCTGCCTGTAGCATTGCCGTTGTTAGCGAAACTGTAAATAGTGCTCCAATAATGAGAAGTAACTTTGACATAAAGCCTTTTCCTTTTACCATTATTCATCACCCTCAGCTTTACTAAATAAGAACTGTCCAATCACCTGTTCTAACACTAATGCAGGCTGTGTTAAATCTATGACATCCCCATTTTGAAGAAATTCCTCTTCGGCACCCGCTTCTAGACCAATGTATTGTTCACCCAGCAAGCCAGCAGTATAAATACTCGCTGCTGTATCTGTTGGAATAACATCAAAGTTGTTATACAAACTCAATGTCACTACCGCATTATACGTATCAGAACTAAGGCTGATATCTGATACTCGACCAACACGTACACCAGCCATTGTGACTGGTGACCGTACTTTTAACCCACCAATATTTTCAAATTCAGCCGTAACTTGATAACCCGAATCATCATTAAATTCAGAAAAATTACTCACTTTCATTGCCAACATGAATAAAGCCACAATACCTGCCGCAACAAACATCCCAACTGTAATTTCAGTACTCTTATTTTGCATCATTTACCCTTCTCCAAACATCAGCGCTGTTAGCACAAAGTCTAACCCTAAAATAGCAAACGCCGAATGCACAACTGTGCGTGTCGTTGCTCGTCCTACCCCTTCCGATGTCGGGGTTGCATCATAACCTTCAAATAGTGCAATCCATGTCACTACAAAACCAAATACTATACTTTTAATCACGCCATTTAAGACATCATCATACCAATCTGTCTTCACCTGCATTTGTGACCAGAAAGCGCCATCATCAACACCTAACAAGCCATGCCCGACAAGAAAACCACCAAAAATACCAACAGCACTAAATAAGGCTGCTAATAAAGGCATTGAGATTAACCCAGCCAAAAATCTAGGAGCAATCACACGATGAATAGGATCAACCGCCATCATTTCCATGCCTGATAACTGCTCGGTACTTTTCATTAAACCAATTTCAGCTGTTAATGCTGATCCAGCTCGACCAGCGAATAATAAGGCACTCACTACTGGCCCCAGTTCACGAACTAGAGAAAGGGAAACCAAAACACCTAACGATTCTTCCGCTCCGAAGTCTACTAAGGTGTTATAGCCTTGTAATCCCAACACCATTCCGACAAATAAACCAGAAATAAGAATCAAGAAAACAGACAGAACACCTACCGAAAATAACTGATGTACCAATAGCGAGAGACGTAAGAATATTTCAGGAACACCAGCAAGTGTTCGAAATAAAAATAAATGTCCCCGCCCTAGCCTTTCAAAAGTACCAAGCCCCCAACGGCCAAGGCTACGAATTGTCTCAATCATGCAGACTCCTCTTGTGCAAATAAATCGTCAGCCAAGCTTACGTTAGAGTAATGAAATGGTACGGGACCATCAGGTAGGCCTTGCATGAACTGTTGAACCCATTGAGATGACGAACGTTTCAACTGCACTGGCGAACCTTTTTCAATTACTTTACCTTCTGATAGTAAATAAATAACATCTGCTATTTCTGCTGTTTCTGTCACATCATGTGAAACCACAATGCTTGTAAGATCCATTGCGTCATTCATTTTATGAATTAGGTTTACTAAGGTTCCCATTGAAATAGGATCTTGTCCCGTAAAAGGTTCATCATACATAACCATCATCGGATCTAATGTAACCGCTCTTGCTAAGGCAACACGTCTTGCCATACCACCCGATAATTCAGAGGGCATCAAATCACGTGCTCCACGCAATCCAACCGCCTGTAATTTCATCAAGACCAAATCATGAATCATGCTTTCTGGTAAGTCAGTATGTTCTCGCAATGGAAAGGCAACATTATCAAATACAGGAATATCTGTTAGCAATGCACCACTTTGAAATAACATCCCCATACGCTTTCGCAACTCATACAATTCTGAGCGGGAAAGTTTATGCACATCTTGGCCATCAACTTCGATAGTTCCGCGATCGGGGCGCAATTGTCCGCCGATTAAGCGCAATAAAGTCGTCTTTCCGGTACCGCTTGGTCCCATAATGGCAGTGATTTTTCCACGGTAAATATCTATATTTACCCCTTCAAAAATCGCTCTATCACCACGATAGAAGTGCAAATCCCTGATTTTGATCAGTGGCACTTTACTCTCCAACAAATGAATATATAAACAAAAAAGGACGTTAATTTTCAGTAATATGGGCAATTAAGTCAAATCTGCTTGTGGAAAAATCTACATCTTTCAGCTACAGTACCCGCCACCAGTTTCTAGTTATGGGAACTTTTAACGCATATTGATGCTCTCATTGTATGCTCATGCTCGTAAAAAACATCAAAATAATCGGAGAGAATAATGAAGAAGTTTTTAGTTTTTATTGTCGCAGCACTTGTTGCTTTGCCAATGGTTTCATCAGCACATGGCCCTAGTCGCCAGCAAGTAAAAGAAAAAATCACCATCAATGCCTCACCTGAAAAAGTATGGGCAATGGTTAAAGACTTCGGTGGTTTACATAATTGGCACCCAGCCGTTGCAAGTACAGAAATGAAAGGCGATACAACACGTGTTTTAACACTTGCATCTGAAGGTAACCCAACCATTACTGAAGAGCTTATTAAAGCAGATGATGCAAAAATGATGCTGACATACAAAATTACAGGTATGTCTGTTGTTAAAACAATTACATTTAATAGCAAAGACACACCTTACTTCACATTACCTGTTGCAACATACAAGTCATGGCTTACAGTAAAAGCTGTTGATGGTGGTAGTGAAGTCCAATGGAAATCTAAATTCTACCGTTCATTTATGGATAACCCTCCTGTTCCAGAAGGTCAAAGTGATAAAGATGCCGTTAACTCAATTAAAGGTGTTATCACTGCAGGTTTAGAAAACTTAAAAGTAGTTATGGAAAAATAAATGCCAAAGCAATCTTGCTTAGTATTTTTAAAGGCGGCCTTATTTAAGGCCGCCTTTTTTGTTGCCTTCACCTTGTCACTCACAGCATGTGAACGTCAACAGACTTCCTACGCATTCATTACAAATCAGCTTTCTGATAGTCTCAGTATCATTGATACCCAAACACAGAAAGTAATAAAGACCATTGATATCGGTCATCGACCTGCAGGTGTCGCTGTAAGTAAAAGTGGTAATAAAGCTTTTATAAGTAACCCCGAAGGTCAAAACATCAGTATTATTGATACTCGCACTTTAAATGTCACCGCACACATTCCTGTCGGTATAGGTCCAGTAGGCATTGCAACAAATAATGATGGTTCACTTATCTATATTGCTGATTGGTATCAACACAAGATCAGTGTTGTAAATAGTGAAACAGAAGACATTATCACGACCATCCCTGTAGGAAACTCACCTGCTGGAATGATTGTTAATAATCAGTACCTTTATGTTGCTAATCGTGATGATAATACCGTGATGATTATTGATACCAATAGCTATCAAATATTACACACAATTCCTGTTGGCACGGCACCTTTCGGCCTAGCATTATCTCCTGATGGAAATACACTTTATAGTGTCAACGTCCGTTCT
The DNA here is from genome assembly GCA_028598975.1 of Gammaproteobacteria bacterium. GTDB lineage: Bacteria > Pseudomonadota > Gammaproteobacteria > Nitrosococcales > Methylophagaceae. Next base: position 18,561 of record JAQRMU010000003.1, read on the forward strand.
AGTGATGTCAGTGTTATCGACGTTACCCTAGCACAGGTTCGCAGTACCATTAATGTCGGTTCTTGGCCATATTGTGCCGTTACAAGCCCTGATGGCACGCATTTATATGTTACGAACCAAGATGACAGCACTATTTCCGTAATAGATACAGTCAACCCTTCAATAATAAGCACCATTGATGTGGGTGATTCGCCAGAAGGCATTGATATCACACCCGATGGTCAATTTGTTTATGTCTCAAACTGGGGAGATGGCAACGTATCCGTTATTAATACCGATACTTACCTTGTTGAAACAATAATAGAAACTGGTGAAGGTAGTCGCGCTTTTGGGAAATTCATTCAATATGACTGATAGCATAACAGTCAGCACGGATTCACCATCTTTAGACTCAATCGCCATCAAGTTAGCACATAAATTAGCGCTTCCTTTTAGTCCTCTCAGTAGGCAAAACATTCAGCTCGTTGTGACTATGGATCATATTGAGATTAGAGCACCTAATCTTGGCAACCCGATCTATATTGATTTTATTCAAGGTAAGAATGCTCATAGAAGGCAATTTGGGGGCGGGCGAGGTCAACCTTTAGCTAAAGCAATTGGCCTTAAGAAAGGGGTCACTCCAACCATTATTGATGCCACAGCAGGTTTTGGGCGTGATGCTTTTGTATTAGCTAATTTAGGCTGTGAAATCACACTACTTGAACGCAACCCCTTCATTGCCACACTACTTGAAGATGCACTCTTTCGAGCGACAGACAATGCTGAACTTAGTGATGTAATCGCACGAATGTCAGTACATAATCGAGATGCCATCAATTATTTATCAAGCCTTAACGAACTAAATTATCCTGATGTCATTTACATGGATCCCATGTACCCAAGCCGAGATAAATCAGCCTTAGTCAAAAAAGATATGCGATTACTTCATGAGCTTGCAGGACCCGATACTGACAGTGAGCAACTACTTACTTTGGCTAGAAACATTGCTACAAAACGAGTAGTAGTAAAACGCCCCAAATCAGCACCCTTTGTTGGTGAACAAAAACCTGCCACCAGCATTGAAAGCAAAAATACGCGGTATGATGTTTATATTCAAACTATCAACCATTTTAGTGTTTAAGGTAGCGTTAGTTTTAATATTAAAGAAGGAAATATTATGGTCCAGAAGAATATTTATATACCTTTATTAAGGAAGGAGTCTACTTATTTTTATATTTTCACCGCCCTCGCGGTATTGGTTCCTTTTGCAGCTGTTTTTATTCCTTGGATGCCAGAACATGAAACTATTGCCACTTGGTTCCAACGAAGTGGTTCTGCAATAGTCGTATTTGCACTTCTTGCAGAGTCACGAGCAATAAATGTATACAACATACTAAACCCAGTTGGGTTTCCTGAGACCGATTTTGATAATGCTAGAAAGCAATATAATAAACATCCTGCTATGTTTCAGATCTCTTCATTTATATTAATCGCAATAGGTACTCTTATTTGGGGTTATGGTGATATTCTCTTTAAGTGTACATAATCTCACGAAAAAATGGATCGACATACCGTAAGTAACATCCCGTTATATTGCCGCCAAAAACCAAGCTACTTTTATGGATGAAGTGGTCGAGTGTTTGAGCGTAGCGAGTTTTCGACTACGCCATAAAAGTAGCTTGATTTTTGGAATAAGGCGATATCGGGCGCCCTTTTCTTTGGTTCTGTTTCTTTTGGGCACGCAAAAGAAATGAACGCCCAGCGGCAGCGGGTAAACATACCTAGACTTTAAAACATTCAATAATAAGTGATAATTATCACAGTCCATGGATCCCCGCGTTCGCGAGGATGACGGTTTACTGCCAAGCCCGATGGCTATAGGAAATCACTTTTTAGCCTGCTGATCCAATACCTTCAAACGATCCAGCTTCTCAGCAATCTTAATTTCTAAACCACGATTAACAGGCTGATAATAATTTCTTGAAGCCATATTTTCAGGAAAGTAGTTTTCACCCGCCGCATACGCATCAGGTTCATCATGAGCATAGCGGTATTCTTTTCCATAGCCCAACTCAGTCATTAGTTTTGTTGGTGCATTTCGTAAGTGAATGGGGACTTCGGCTGAGCCTTGGCTTCGTACATCTTGCATCGCCGCATTAAATGCCGTGTACACTGCATTACTCTTTGGTGCACTGGCTAAATAAACTACCGCTTGAGCAATGGCTAACTCGCCTTCTGGCCGACCTAACTTATCAAAGCTTTCCCAAGCATCCAGTGCGATACGCAAACCGCGAGGATCAGCATTTCCGATATCTTCTGATGCCATTCGTACAATCCGTCGCATCAAATAAACAGGATCACAGCCACCATCAAGCATTCGACATAACCAATATAAGGCCCCGTCAGGTGAGGAACCTCGCACTGACTTATGTAAGGCAGAGATCTGATCATAGAAGGCTTCCCCCCCTTTATCAAAGCGACGTAAAGTACCCGATAAGACTTCTGCTAAGTCATCTTCTTCAACCTCATTTTGGCCTTTACTATCTGCTAAATCAATCGCGATCTCTAATAAATTTAAGACTCGTCGACCATCTCCGTCAACCGCTTCTGCTAGTTGATCTCGCAAGTCCTCGGCAAAACTAATCCCACGATCAGCAACGCCTAACTCAGAATCAGCCATTGCTCGATCAATAATTTCACGAAGATCTTTGCTACCAAGAGATTGTAAGACATAGACACGAGCCCGAGATAATAAGGCATTATTTAGTTCAAATGAGGGGTTTTCAGTCGTCGCACCAATAAAGGTAAACGTACCATCTTCAACAAAAGGTAAAAAGGCATCTTGCTGTGACTTGTTAAAACGGTGCACTTCATCAACAAATAATAAAGTACGACGGCCTTGTTCTTGTTGAAGTTGTTGGGCTCTAGCAACGGCTGCACGTACCTCCTTAACACCCGCTAAAACAGCTGAAATGGTAATAAATTCCATATCACAATAGCCTGCGATCAACTTCCCTAGTGTGGTTTTTCCTGTGCCTGGCGGCCCCCAGAAAATCATTGAATGAGGGTGGCCTGATGATATCGCTTGTCGTAGCGGCTTACCTTGAGCAAGAAGGTGATGCTGACCAATATAACCATCCAAGGTCTTAGGTCGCATTCTATCTGCCAGCGGTCTACCGGCTAAATCATCAATATTTTCAAAAAGGCTCATAATTATTACAATCTAACGACTAGGCTTCATTTATAAGCCCGTTTCACCAACCACATCAACACCCAATGGTGGCGTAAAAATAAACACATCAGCCATGAGTTCTGAGTTTTCAGATGTCTGACTAAACATCAACCGTGTTTGTTGATCAAAGCTGTCTTTCATAATCATTTGACTCAAACCGTATTGATCAAATGCAAGTGTCACTGTTTGAAAGTTTGAGTCAATATCCTTAGGAATAAGCTCAACCCACGCTAAGCCATCATCAGATGGAATATCTGTAAGTAAGTACTTATCCTCAGGTTTTGTCCTACCTGATAACAATGTAGCTGGCGTATCGGCTAAAGCATCCAGTTGCGATTTTACTGTTACCTGCTCTAAGTCCACATCGTAAAACCAGATACGTTGTCCATCGGCCACAATGTGTTGAGGGTAAGGCAATTTATAATCCCAACGGAATTTTCCTGGCCGCTCTAAAATAAAGAAACCTTCGGCTTCTTCCAGTACTTGACCTCGCTCATCCACCACGGTTTGGCTAAACTTTGCTTTAAAGGTCACCACATTTTTCACAAAGGAATTTAACCTTTCTGTCGCAGACTCCGCTGCCGATACTGAGAACGATAGCGTCATTATTATTAATGCAACACTGGTCTGCATCCACTTTTTATTCGTCATACCATGACTCCAATCTTTCCATAGAGTCATAATGACTCTCTGTTGAACTTCGACCACCATTCTCGTCTAATTGTTGCTCGACACCTTGCTTTAATAACTCAAATGTTGGGAATTCTGCTACAAACTGTGTCATATCTTTACAAACAAAACCTTCTCGATGCGTATCTTCAGGATACGCATTAATCGCTTGAGCGATACCTTTCAAGCTTGAAACCTTTTGCATAAGACGGTCTAGAATAATCAAACTATATACAGCGATATGCGGTAAAGGTTCTGGCATTTTAGCTTTTATTAATCCGAGCTTTGTTGCCACTTGAAGAAAAAAACCCACTTTAATCAGCTCGTGGCGGTGGCGCTAGCACTTCCCGACTACCATTACCTTGCATTGCTGATACAACACCCGCGGCTTCCATTGCTTCAACAATTCGAGCAGCCCTATTGTATCCAATCTTTAAACGTCGTTGCACACCTGAAACGGAGGCACGTTGGCTTTCAGTAACAATCTGTACTGCTTGGTCATATAAGGCATCTTTTTCGCCGTCACTTGCATCAGCAAGTGATTCCGTCCCCTCATCGCTCGCTTGTTCTTGGATAATTTCTTCAAGGTAATTAGGCTGGGCATTTTTTTTCAAAAAATCGACGACTTGATGTACTTCATGATCATCAACAAACGCACCATGAACACGTTCAGGAATACCTGTACCTGGTGCAAGATACAACATATCACCCTGCCCTAGTAATTGCTCAGCACCCATTTGATCAAGAATCGTTCGAGAATCAATTCGTGACGATACTTGGAAAGACATTCGAGTAGGAATATTCGCTTTAATAAGGCCCGTAATAACATCTACCGAAGGTCGTTGTGTTGCCAAAATAAGGTGAATTCCTGATGCACGTGCTTTTTGTGCTAAACGTGCAATGAGCTCTTCAACTTGTTTTCCGACCACCATCATCATGTCAGCAAGTTCATCAATGACCACAACAATAAAAGGAAGGGGTTCTAATGTCACAGGTGGTTCGCCATCAACTAAATCGACAGTGGGATCAACAATCGGCTCACCACGGTCAATCGCTTCTTTCACTTTTTTATTAAAGCCAGCAATATTACGTACTCCCATTGCAGCCATAAGTGGGTAACGACGTTCCATTTCAGCAACACACCAACGTAAAGCATTGGCAGCTTCTTTCATATCAGTCACAACAGGAGTCAATAAATGAGGAATATCTTCATAAACAGATAATTCCAACATTTTTGGATCAACCATAATCATACGCACTTGTTCAGGCGTTGCCTTGTAAAGCAAACTTAAGATCATGGCATTTACAGCTACCGATTTACCAGAACCTGTTGTACCTGCCACTAAAAGGTGAGGCATTTTTTCTAAATTGGCTGAAACAGGGCGACCAGAAATATCTTTACCTAATGCCATCATCAAAACAGATTTACTGTTCTCATAGTCAGCTGAGCCGAGGATTTCGCGTAAACGTACAATGTCACGGTTCTCATTAGGGATCTCTAAACCAACAACAGGTTTTCCCGGTATCACTTCAACAACTCGAACACTACTTACAGAGAGTGCTCGCGCCAAGTCTTTTGCTAACCCTGAAATTCGGCTTACTTTTATACCTGCCGCGGGTTGCAGTTCAAAGCGTGTAACAACAGGGCCCGGCTGCACTTCAACAACCTGTACTTCCACACCAAAATCTTTTAATTTAAGCTCAACCTGACGAGACAAAGCTTGCAAGACTTCTTCGCTATACCCGCCCTTACTGGCTTCTGCCATATCTAATAATGCAAGTGCTGGCATGCCCCCTTCTTCGGAGGATTCAAATAAAGGAACTTGGCGTTCTTTTTCTTCTCGTTCACTCGATTCAGAGACTTGAATAGTCGGTTCTACACGTACTTTTTTCTGCTTAAGGATTTTGTCATTCTGTTCATTAAATGCATGTTCTCGCTGTTGTTTAGTCCGTTTGATTATCAATTCTGCTTTGAATTCACGGATCCAACGAGAAATAACCGTCATCACGGTCATTGTCACTGCACCCAAGCGATCAATAACCCTTAACCATGATAAGCCCGTGAAGAGGGTCACACCTGTCAAAAAACAAGCTAACAATAATAAACTGGTACCTGATGCACCAAATATTGATTCAAATCCATATCCAACAACTTGTCCTAAAATTCCACCAGCACCTTCAGGTAAAAGTGTGACATATTGAGTAAGACTTAATGTTGAAAGTCCACTGGCAGACGCTAAGGCCATGATTAAGCCAACAGCCTTAATGATCCAAAAATGCAAGGCACCTTCAGAATCTGCTGTTTTTCCCCAGCTAAATAATAACCAACCACTAAAGCCCAACATTAAAGGCGACAAATACGTGGGAATTCCAAATATAAACAACAGCATATCAGCCAACCACGCACCGACAATACCACCACTGTTAATGATGAGATCATTAGTACCCGTTGTTGTCCATGCGGGATCAGTAGGATTATATGTCCACAAAGAAAGCAATAAATAAGTAGCTAATGCTACGGATAAAATCAATGCCGCTTCACGTAAACGAAAACCAACTGCGCCTGAAACAGCCTTTTGTTTATCATTTTCCTTTAGTCGTGTTGCTTGTGCCAAGGTGATATTTCCAATAATGCCAACAAATTAACGCATGATCTTAACACAGCTTTTAAACTTATATGCTTTACCAAGTCAACGGCAATGAAGTACCCTTAGAGTATTAACTAAATTCATTGGAGTTCAAACATGGCTGACAGCAAACATTGTCGCTTACTTATTCTTGGTTCAGGCCCTGCAGGCTACACAGCTGCTGTTTATGCGGCACGAGCGGCACTTGAACCTGTTTTGATCACGGGTATTGAGCAAGGTGGACAATTAACCACCACAACAGATGTTGATAATTGGCCGGGGGATGATCAGGGCGTTGAAGGCCCTGAGTTAATGCAACGTATGCAACGTCATGCTGAACGCTTTGGTACCGAGATTGTATTTGATCATATTCACACAACTGACCTCAGCCAGCGTCCTTTTAAACTAACAGGTGATGCAGGGGAATATACTGCTGATGCCTTAATTATTGCGACGGGTGCCTCTGCCATGTATCTCGGCTTAGAATCTGAAGAAGCGTTCAAAGGCCGTGGCGTTTCAGCCTGTGCAACCTGTGATGGTTTCTTTTATAAGAATCAACCTGTTGCTGTTGTCGGTGGTGGTAATACCGCTGTTGAAGAAGCTTTATACTTGTCTAATATCGCATCAAAGGTAACCGTCATTCACCGACGTGATTCATTCCGCTCAGAAAAAATCCTCAGTGCACAACTTCTCAAAAAAGCAGAAGAAGCGAATGTTGATATTCTTTGGAACTCTCAACTTGATGAAGTATTAGGTGATGATGCTGGTGTAACAGGTTTACGCGTGAAAAGTACCTTAGATGACAGCACTCAAGACGTTGCAGTACAAGGTGTATTTATTGCAATTGGCCACAAGCCAAATACCGATATATTTGCCGGTCAACTTGATATGGAACATGGTTACATCACACAAACACAAGGCACTCAAACAAGTGTTCCTGGTGTATTTTCTGCCGGTGACGTATCTGATCAGATATATCGTCAAGCAATCACTTCTGCTGGTGCAGGCTGTATGGCCGCATTAGATGCTGAGCGCTTTTTAGAAAGCAATAAGTAACACACAAATACACAGCCCCTGTTACTAATGTAATCAGGGGCTTTATTTTCTCAAGCCTTCAAACAAACCAAATTGCCAACTTCGCATTGCAAATACTACCGTTGTGCCACTCTTCTGCTCTAATGACAAAGTAGCATCTTCATTATTAAGCTCATCAAACTCACGTGCTAATTGCTCAACTTTACGATGAAAAATCATCATTGCAGCATCACTTAACATGCCGTTAATAACAATCAACTGTTCCTGCTGCTGAGTAAACTGACTATCAAAAAAATCTGCTGCTAACTTCTGCTGGAAAAATTGCTGTATTGGGCCATTATCAAGCCATTTAAAGTTGGGGGATACTTTCAGTTTAATCCTATTTCCTGCTAATAAATCAATCAATTTCAAGCCATCAAGTATCGCTAAATATTGAATGCATTGATGTTCAGTTAAATGGAAATGATCCATTAACTGCGACATAGTCCAACGATTAAGCACACACACTGTAATTAATAGCAATGCTATATCGCCAGCGATTTCCTCTTCTTGTTCAAACGATAATTTCGACACAGTTAAGCGAGAATCATTGTTCATTTGAGCAACTAAACCTGAAATTTCCATATCCATCATTTGGCAGATATTATCTAAGCGTTGCAGTGAAAAGCTAGACTCAGAAAACAAACGTTTTACACTGGCTTCGGATAAGCTCAATTCTTGAGCAACATCGCTATAAGAAAAACCGTGCGCTTTCAGTGATCGCTTTAAACTATCAATTAACTGTTTTGTTTGCGCCATCTTCGCCTCACATGCCATTATTATTAATACCCACTCAGGAAAGTAGCATATATTAATACTTGAAATCGAATATATTGATACCACGCACATTAAGTCGCTTTATTTAACCCTTACATTTAAGATGAATACCAGATTTCCTCAAGGCAGAGTACAAAATGAACGCACTTCTTAAAACAACAGGTTTTATCGCCTTTATTTCAATGATATTCCTCAATGCTTTTGTTGATCTTGGTCATAAGATAATTATTCAAAATACTGTTTTCAAAATCCATGATGGATCAGAACAAATCATTCTCACTGCCATTATTAATGGGCTTATTTTACTGCCCTTTATTTTATTATTTACCCCTTCTGGTTCAATAGCAGACAGGTTCAGAAAACCACATATCATGCGTTGGGCAGCCATCGCGGCTGTGGGCTTAACACTACTTATTACAGCCTCTTATTATATGGGCTGGTTTGAACTCGCCTTTGCAATGACCTTTATGCTAGCCGTTCAAAGTGCATTTTATTCACCAGCTAAATATGGTTATATCCGTGAAATTGCTGGTAAACATAATCTAGCAACCGCTAACGGCCTTGTTCAATCAACCACGATTATCGCCATTTTGCTCGGCATGTTTCTATTTTCAATCGCCTTTGAGAACATTCTTGCAAACCACGCTTTCGCTACAAAAGAAGACATTATCCAAATTATCGCCCCCATTGGCTGGTTACTCGTTTTAGGCAGTGTAATTGAGCTCTATTTTGCAATGTGTTTACCATCGACGGACAAACCATCCACACCAGAATCTTTTGACTGGCAGAAATACCGTACCGGTAAATCCTTACGTAATAATCTCAAATTGATTCGTTCCGACTCCGTTATCTGGTTATCAATTATTGGTTTATCTGTATTTTGGGGCGTATCACAAGTTGTTCTCGCCACCTTTCCTGCTTATGCAAAGGAAATGCTTTCCATTAATAACACAATTATTATTCAGGGCTTATTAGCCTGTTCAGGACTAGGCATTATTTCTGGCTCATTACTCGCCGGAAAGATGTCTAATAACTACATTGAAACAGGGCTTATTCCTGCTGGTGCTCTGGGCATGGTCATCACCTTGTTTTTATTACCACAATTAAACTCAACGCTATGGCTGGCTAGTGACATTCTTGCCTTTGGCTTTTTTGGCGGCTTATTTATTGTGCCATTAAATTCATTAATCCAATTTCATGCTCGGGCTGGAGAATTAGGTACTGTACTTGCCGGTAACAACTGGGTTCAAAATGTCGTTATGATCAGTTTTTTGGCACTCACAGTCCTCTTTGCCCTTGCTGACACTCCGAGCCAAGTACTACTTCACCTGCTCAGCCTAGTAACCTTAATCGGTGCCGCTTATACCGTATGGAAACTACCTCAATCACTCGTTCGTTATCTCTTTGGTGCCGTATTTTCAAGTAAATACCGTATCAATGTTCAAGGTTTTGACAATATGCCATCACAAGGTGGCGTGTTAATGCTTGGCAACCATATCAGTTGGTTAGATTGGGCAATGATTCAGATTGCCAGCCCTCGCCCCGTCAGCTTTGTAATGGAAAATAAATATTACCAACGCTGGTATTTAACCTGGTTCCTTGATCTTTTTGGTGTTATTCCTATCTCTAGTACTGGCAGTAAAGACGCACTAGAAGCCATCAATACTCGCTTAAAACAAGGCGATGTTGTTTGCCTATTCCCTGAAGGTGCCATTAGCAGAAGTGGTCAGTTAGGTGAGTTCAAGGAAGGTTTTCAGCGTTGCGTTAACGGTGTTGATGGCATTATCTTACCTTTCTATCTTCGTGGCTTATGGGGCAGTCGTTTTTCTCGCTCAAGCAACAACCTTCAGTCACTACGCCAAATAAGTAGCCTGCGTAGAGATATTATTGTTGCTTTCGGTAAACCTTTACCTATCGACTCACACGCACCAACCGTAAAAAGTGCCGTCTTTGATCTGTCTATAAATACGTGGCAAGCATACACTAACACCTTACCGCCCATTGCTCATGCTTGGATCAACCGCGTAAAACAAGATGGAGGGGCAGACTGTTTAACGGATATTCAAACTAACAACACCTTGTCTCGTCGCAAAGCACTGACAGGTGCATTACTGTTCTCTCGTCGCTTCAAGAAGCAAAGCCCTGAACAAAATATTGGCGTACTACTGCCCACCAGCAGTGTAGGTCTGCTCGCTAATATGGGTGCATTTATTAGTGGTAAAACGGTGATAAACCTAAACTTTACCAGCAATGTTGATTCTCTCTTATCAGCCATTAATAAAGCAGAAATAAAAACGATTTACACCTCGCGAAAATTTATTCAAAAATTGGCTCAAAAAGGGATTGGACTAGATAAGCTATTTGAACGAACAACACCTATTTACCTCGAAGACACCCACCAAAGCATCAGCAAACTTGAACAGGTAACGACCTTACTTGCTAGCTATTCCTTACCTACAAAATGGCTAATTAGCTTATATGGCAAGTCAGTAAACATTCACTCACCTGCTGCAATACTTTTCTCTAGTGGCAGTGAGGGAGAACCTAAAGGTGTTGTGCTCAGCCATCAGAATATTATGGGCAATATCAAACAAGTTTCCGATGTCTTGGATACTCGCAAAGAGGATGTAATGGTTGCGAGCCTACCTTTATTTCATGCCTTTGGTTTAACCGTGACAGGTTTATTACCTATGGTTGAAGGTGTGCCTGCACTTTGCCACCCCGACCCAACCGATGTATTAAACATTGCCAAAGGGATAAGCCAACACAATGCGACTATTTTCTGTGGCACATCGACCTTTTTACGTTTGTTTAATAAGAACCGTCGTATCCATCCATTAATGTTAGATTCATTACGTATTATCGTCGCTGGCGCAGAACGTCTAAACCCTGAAATTCGCGATAGTTTTAGCCTGAAATTCGGTAAAACGATCTATGAAGGTTACGGCACCACCGAAACGACACCAGTTGCTACAGTGAATATTCCCGATCGTATTGCAGCAAATTGGCACGTGCAAACAGGTGATAAAAAAGGCACTGTAGGTTTACCCTTACCCGGCAGTAGCGTGCGTATTGTTGACCCTGCCACGATGAAAACACTGCCAACAGGAGAAGATGGTTTGATCCTCATTGGTGGCACGCAAGTCATGCAAGCTTATCTAAACGATGCTGATAAAACTACTGACGTGATTACACAATTAGATGATCAACGCTGGTATAAAACTGGCGATAAAGGTCACCTTGATAAAGATGGCTTCTTAGTCATTGTTGATCGCTACTCTCGCTTTGCCAAAATTGGTGGTGAGATGATTAGCCTTGGTGCAATAGAAGCAGCCATTAATCCGACATTACCTGAAGATATAGAAGTATTAACAACCACGGTTTCTGACGATAAAAAAGGGGAAAAAGTGGCTTTATTGTATACCGATGGAATTGAAGAAGTTGAACTCAAAAAATGTATTTCACGATCTGGATTAACGAGCTTAATGGCACCTAGTTTACTCATTTCTGTAAATGCTATTCCTAAATTAGGTAGTGGTAAAAGTGATTTTAATGCTGCAAAAAAAATAGCATTGGCACAGTCTCATGCCATTTAAACTCTTTCTAAAATGGACTTTTATCGCTATGGCCTTATTATCTTCCCCTGCTTATTCTAATGACTGCGTCATTTTATTACATGGCTTAGCCCGCAGTAATAGTTCGATGGAGAGCCTATCATTAGCGCTTGATAAGGCGGGCTTTCACACACTTAATATTAATTATCCATCGACCAAGTATCCTATTGAGAAACTAGCAAAAGACACCATAGGTAGAGCCTTACGTTCTTGTCCTGAAAAAGCAACGGTTCACTTTGTCACACATTCAATGGGCGGGATTTTAGTTCGACAATATGTAAGTAACCATACGATTAATAATATAGGCCGGGTTGTGATGCTTGGCCCTCCTAATAAAGGGTCTCAAGTTGTAGATAAACTAGGCGACCTATCACTATTCAAGTTGATCAATGGGCCTGCTGGAATACAACTAGGTACAACAACAAAAAGCATTCCAAATAGTTTGGGAACTGTCGACTTTGAATTAGGCGTTATTGCCGGAACACGCAGTTTTAACCCCTTACTTTCATCCATGATGCCTCAACCAAATGACGGAAAAGTATCTGTAGAAAGTAGCAAAATAGAGGGGATGAAGGATCATATTGAGCTACCTGTCACCCATACTTTTATGATGAATAATAAAGCCGTTATAGCCCAAGTTATCCACTTCCTAGAAAAAGGACTATTTCACCCAGTGCCTCACACAATTAAGTGAAGTCAGAATTCAGGACTTATACCCAAAACCATTCAAATTGCAGAGCTTACAACTCCCGTCATTCCCGAATGTTTTTATCGAGAATCTATTGTCTTGAACAGATCCCAGCTAAGCTTGTGCTCAGCTCGACTGGGTAAGCATGCCGGAATGACAAGAGTAAGATGCCTTTTATGACTGTCCTGATTGTAAGCGAGCAACACGAAGCGTCGCCGGTGGATGAGAATCATAAATTGCTGAGACCAATGGATCTGGTGTTAATGTGCTCGCATTTTCTTGATACAAAGCGACCAAAGCTTGAATGAGATGGTCACTACTTGAAACAGATGCAGCATAAGCATCCGCTTCATATTCATATTTTCGAGATAATGCGGTCATCATTGGGTGCAAGAAAAAACTAAATACTGGAATAACAAGCATGAACAAAGTTAACGCCATCGCATTTCCTTCAGTACTTACCCCTAAGCCAGTATAAAACCATGTTTCAGCAGATGCCCAACCTAATGCGGCTAAACCAAGCAAACTGAGTAATGACATTACCACCATGTTTTTAACAACATGCTTACGGCGGAAATGACCTAATTCATGAGCAAGAACCGCTTCAATTTGGTCTTCATCTAGCGTGTTTAATAAGGTATCAAAGAAGACGATACGTTTATTATTACCAAGCCCAGTAAAGTAGGCATTTCCGTGTCCACTTCGACGAGAGCCATCCATCACATAAATACCTTGGCTCTTAAAACCACACCGCGCCAATAAACCTTCTACACGTGCTTTTAATTGCTCATCTTCTAGTGGTGTGAATTTATTAAATAAGGGTGCAATAAACGCAGGATAGGCCCACATCATCACTAAAGCAAAACCCATCCATGCCGCCCACAAATATAGCCACCAATACTCACCCGTACTTTCCATGAGGGTTAAAGCACCCCATATTAATGGCGCACCAATCAGTAACATTAAGACAGTCTGCTTTGCAGTATCTGATAAAAATAAAGCAAGGGTATTATTGTTAAAACCAAAACGGTCTTCTAAAACAAAGGTTTTATACCACGATAAAGGCAGGTCAATCAGCGAGCCAATGACAAAGAAACTTAAAATAAAGACAATGCCTGTTGTCATTTCTGACCAGCCTAAAACATTCCAAGTATCAGACAATAAAGCCAGCCCGCCACCTAATGTCCACACAAGCAACAACACCATGCCAAATACATTCTCAACTCGGTTGAGCTTGCCCTTCGCTACTGTATATTTTGCCGCTTTTTGATGTGCAGATATTTCGACTTGGTCTTTAAACGCTGCTGGCACGTTATCTCGGTGCGCATGCACATAGCGACTTTGTCGTAGAGACAACCAAAGCTCAATTCCCGTCATTAATGCTAATGCCGCGAGGAATATCCATGTAAATTCGTTCATATTATGATCCAACTAGAAAGTATAAATGCCATGCAGGTTAGCCTTTGATACAATCGCTGGCAAGAAGTTCATTTTAAATAAAAATATATAAAGATATCTACCATGGCTAAAAGCAAAAAAAACCTAATCTGGATAGACCTAGAAATGACAGGTCTAGATACCAATAATGATTATATTATTGAAATTGCCACCATTGTAACTGATGGTGATTTAAATGTTTTAGCCGAAGGCCCAACAATTGCCATTCATCAATCTGATGAAATACTTAATGCGATGGATGAGTGGAATACACGACAACACGGTGGTTCAGGTTTAGTTGCTCGTATTAAAGAAACACGAACAACAGAAGCTGAAGCGGAACAACAAACATTAGACTTCTTGAAAGAGTATGTCCCCGCTGGTGTTTCACCAATGTGTGGTAACAGCATTTGTCAGGATCGTCGTTTTATGGCGCGCATCATGCCGGAATTAGAAGCTTACTTCCACTACCGCAACCTTGATGTTAGCTCACTAAAAGAACTGGCTCGTCGCTGGGCACCAAAAGTTGAAAAGAGCTTTAAGAAAAAATCATCACACCTCGCTATGGATGATGTGAAAGACTCTATTCGCGAATTACAGCATTATCGTGATCTTTTTATAAAACTCCCTTAAACTATAAGATGTTGCCGTTATGATGGATCATGACATAAAGAATAATTGTTGCTTCATGATATCCGTATGAACAAGAACTGCCAGCGGCATAAGCTGAAGCCCTTAAAATCACAGATTGCCTGTCTATCAGGTGACGTTATGGAAAATGATGCTAATGGAGCTCTCGAAGAAAATTGGACTTTCAGTTGTTATTGGGCTCCTTATTAGCCTATTTTCGACGGCTTTTGCTAGCCCCGTTATCATTAAAAGTAACGATGCTAGCCCTCTTGAACTAGGCCCTCATTATCAATTATTTATTGATTCTGAACATTCCACCACCATTAACGATATTTTATCTCCGAGTCCGGATATAAAATTTTCCTCCCTTCCTAACGGAAAGTTTAATCTTGGCTACCGTTCTGAAACTCACTGGTTCAAACTCAATGTAGTCAATAATGAATCACATGCAATTAAACAAATACTTGAATTTAACTATCCTTTGCTTGATGAACTCAGTGTTTATATTGTTCGTGACTCAAATAAACAACTACTCGCTCAGTATGATACAGGGGACTTAATACCTTTTACCGACAGGGATTATCAGCACCCCAACTTTATCTTCCCAGTTACATTACCGGCACAAACAAACCTTACTTTCTATTTCCGTATTTTCTCAAAAGGAAGCATGACTGCTGATGCGACACTATGGCAACCTGATGCTTTCCAAGAAAAAAGCCGCCTTGAATATTTTTACTTAGCCCTTTATCTTGGCTTATTAATTGGCTTGCTCAGCTATAATTTCTTACTGTATATCTCCCTCCGGGAAGTCAGTTATCTCTACTATGTTTTATTTGTTAGTTCACTCTTTTTCGCTATGGGATCATATAGTGGGTTATGGTTTGAACGGCTTTGGCCCTCGTCACCTTATTGGCA
>JAQRMU010000003.1:34302-46445 GCA_028598975.1 Gammaproteobacteria bacterium
TCTCCCTCCGGGAAGTCAGTTATCTCTACTATGTTTTATTTGTTAGTTCACTCTTTTTCGCTATGGGATCATATAGTGGGTTATGGTTTGAACGGCTTTGGCCCTCGTCACCTTATTGGCACAATATATCCAGTCCAATCGCATTCTCGCTTGTAGGTACCTTTGCCATACTCTTCTCTAAATCCTTTTTGCAGACGCGTAGTACTATTCCTCAGTTAGACAAAGCACTCTCTTTTATAATGATTGCTTTTCTTATAATGATTATTACAAGTTCCGTAATACCGCTCTCCTACAGTGCTCCAGCACTTTCTATTCTAGCTGTTATCCTTGCGGTAGTGATAATAGCACTAGGGGCAGTGCTGAGTCTTAGAGGTAATCGTACCGCCATTATTTATCTTGTTTCATGGCTCTTTTTCATCTTTGGCGCGTTGGCTCTAACCGCACGCAATTTTGGTCTGATACCTAATACAATCTTCTCTCAATATGCCATTTTCATTGGCAGTGCCATAGAAATTCTTCTTCTTTCATTTGCACTGGCACAACGTATAAACCAAGTTCAAAAGCATTCTCAATACTTAATTTCAGCTAATTCAGAATTAAAAGATCAGGAATCTTCATTAAAACAACTCGCTCATTATGATGCCCTCACAGGATTATCAAACCGAACATTAATTATGGAAAAGTTTTCCTTATTACTTGCCAATGGCAAAAGGAATAGTACGCAAGTAGCCATACTCTTTCTTGACCTTGATGGTTTCAAACCTATCAATGACCGATATGGACATAATATTGGTGATGACGTACTGGTTATAATGGCTGACAGACTTCGTTCACTACTCCGTAATAGTGATGTGATTGGTCGCATCGGTGGTGATGAATTTATTGTTCTTGTTGATGAAGGAGATGGAGACTTTAACCCTCAAGAAGTTGCCAATAAAATTAAAAGCATTATCGCAGAACCCATTTCAATTATGGGAGATGATCTACACTTGGGCGTTAGTATCGGTGCGGCAAGCTATCCTAATAATGGCAAAGATCTCGCGAGCTTAGTTTCCTTTGCTGATACCGCAATGTATATCGATAAAGCATACCGTCACAATTATAGCCAGAATTAGCGGCGATGCTGTTCTAGCGCCCAAATAATATGCTCTTTTACCATATCCGATGCGGAATCTAACCGCCTTGTAAGTGCCTGAACCACATTGTCTGATGTCGTTGCATTTCCTAGTGCCACAGCAATATTTCGTAGCCAACTTTCATGACCAATTCTCCGAATAGGGCTTCCTTCTAGCTTTGATAAGAATAGCTCCTCAGTCCATGAAAACAACTCCAATAACTGGGGTGAGTCTAGACCATGACGAGGTAAATAGTCCGATTCTACCGTTGCTTGAGCAAACTTATTCCAAGGGCAAATTAACTGGCAATCATCGCAGCCATAAATACGATTTCCCATCATCGACCTAAATTCAACAGGAATCGACTCTCGAAGCTCAATGGTTAAATATGAAATGCAGCGCCGCGCATCAACCTGATAAGGCGCTACAATGGCTTGAGTAGGACAAATATCAATACAGGCAGTGCATGAGCCACAATGCTCAGATGTCGGTGCCGTCACCGGCAAAGGTAAATCAGTGTATATCTCACCCAAGAAGAAATATGAGCCATGTTCACGATTTAAAACATTACTGTGCTTCCCTACCCAACCTAGACCTGATTTCTCAGCCAAGGCTTTCTCCATTACTGGGGCGCTGTCACAAAACACTCGAAACCCCATTTCCCCCACTTCTTGCTCTATTTTTTTGGCTAATGCCACCAACCGTTTCCGCATCAACTTATGATAGTCACGCCCTAACGCATAGCGGGAAATAAAACCTAACTGATCATCATTAATAATCGACCATGATTCTGCCGCATTTTCTGGCAAGTAGTCCATTCGTACCGTTATCACCCGTACCGTTCCAGACTCTAATTCATCAGGTCGACTTCGCTTCGTACCATGTCGAGCCATATAATCCATTTCACCATGAAAACCAGCCTCTAACCATGATACAAACCGAGATTCAGCCTGCGACAAGTCAATATCACTCACGCCAATCTGCTGAAATCCTAATGATTGAGCCCATGCCTGCATCTTTTCATGCAAATTATTCAGTATCAAAGCTGTATTTATTTCACTCATGCAGGCTATTATAGATGCACATAATCTCGACTTGGAATAAAAGTATGCTTAATTTGCCACATGATCTATACACTGCAAAACAAACGCGTGAATTAGACTTAATTGTTACAGAGCAACACAATGTGTCAACGGCCAAATTAATGGCTCGTGCAGGAAGTGCAGCATTATCATCTATTAAAAATTATTGGCCTCAAGCAGAACGCTTACTCATTATCAGCGGTACCGGTAATAATGGTGGTGATGGCTTTGAACTTGCCCGCCAAGCAATTGAATTAGGCTATCGCGTTGTTGTTTACCAAGTAGGTGAAGATGAAATGAGTGCCGAAACAACAGCGGCACGTGACGCATTACTAGCAAGCGGCAGTAAAATTCAAAAATTCACTGATTCATTGCCATCAACAGATGTCATTATTGATGCATTACTAGGTACAGGTTTAAACCGTACTATCGAAGGTGAATATAAAGCCGCCATTGAAGCTATTAATGCCAATAAACGTGCGCCTGTTTTATCTCTAGACATCCCTTCTGGTCTTCATGCTGATACCGGTAGCGCTATGGATATTGCTGTAAAAGCGACGATTTGCCTGAGCTACATCGGTCTAAATAAAGGTTTATTTATTGGTGAAGGTCCAAACTACAGCGGCACAGTCTGTTTTGACTCACTCGATATCCCATCAGCACTTTATAAGCAGTTTCCACCCGTTGCCCGCCGTGTCAGTTTAGAAAATGATGGTGCCCTACTCGCACCAAGAGAGCGTACAGGTCATAAAGGGCTTTATGGTCACCTGCTGATTATTGGTGGTGATCATGGCATGCCAGGCGCTGCGCGCGTTGCTGCAGAAGCAGGGGCACGTGTAGGTTCTGGGTTGATTAGTATTGCAACTCGAGAAGTGCATAGCCCAATCCTCAATCAGGCTCGCCCTGAACTCATGTGTTATGGCGTTGAAGATACCAATGACGTTGCTCCTTTAATTGAGCGTGCTAACTCACTCACAGTAGGACCAGGTCTTGGTCAATGTAAGTGGGGGGAAGAGCTCTTCCACAAAGCCATCGAAAGTAACTTACCGATGGTGGTCGATGCCGATGCTCTCAACATGCTAAGCAAAAACCCTAGAAAATATGATAACTGGGTGTTAACGCCTCATCCTGGCGAAGCAGCACGGTTACTAAACTGCACCTCTGCTGAAATTCAAGCCGATCGCTTCAAAGCGGTACAAGAACTCCAAAATCGTTATGGTGGTGTTGCTGTTCTAAAAGGTTCTGGCACATTGATTTATAACGGTACAGCACCAACACGCTTATCAACATGGGGCAACCCTGGTATGGGAAGTGGTGGTATGGGCGATGTTCTTGCCGGCATCATTGGTGGTTTATTAGCACAGGGTTTCCCGTTAATGGATGCGGCATGTGTAGGGGTTACTCTACATGGCATGGCTGCTGATAAAGCTGCTGAACAAGATGGTGAACGCGGCATGTTAGCAATGGATCTTATTCCTCACCTTAGACATTTAGCTAACCTTATCTACTAGTTAAAACTGTTCATCTTATGAAGTTGTATCTGGAAAATGAATCGGACACATTAAAGCTGGGCGAACAGATCGCCCAGCATTGTCCTTCTCAACAATTTACAATTCATCTTGAAGGCGATCTAGGGGCAGGGAAAACAACCTTAACACGTGGCTTGCTCCACAAATTAGGTCATAAAGGCAATGTGAAAAGTCCGACCTACACCCTCGTTGAACACTATTCGCTTAAGGATAGAGCAATATTTCACTTTGATTTATATCGTTTAACTGATCCTGAAGAGCTAGATTACCTTGGACTCGATGATTATTTAAGTCATAATTCGCTTTGTATTATTGAATGGGCTAGCCAAGGGGGCGACTTTTTGCCAAAAGCAGACCTCACAATTACTCTTAGCTACAAAAACCATTCTCGTAATGCTGAACTCACTGCAGACTCTCCACCAGCAAAAGTGCTGTGTGACATGATTAAACTTTAATAACGATTTTCTGTCTTTAAATGATAAGTGAACTCTTGATATTCATAGGAAGAAGCACATGCTCCGTATTTTTCTGATCTTACTACTACTTACAGTTTCGATAAGTACATGGTCGGCAAGCATCGAAGGATTACGCTTATCACAAGCTAAAGAAAATACTCGCCTCGTTTTTGATCTAAACCGCAGCGTAAAATATACAACATTCACACTCAGCAACCCTGAACGTATCGTTATCGATCTCAGCCAAACGATCAAACCCACACATCTAAAAATACCCGATTTAAGCCAATCTCCTCTTCGTAGCATTCGCTATGCCGCATGGGATAAAAACACCCTCCGCATTGTGCTTGATCTAAAACAGCCCTTGAAATATGAGAGCCAAACTCTCGCACCCAATCAAGGTTATCCACATCGCTTAGTGATTGATTTAAAAAGTACCGTAAATTCTGTTGCAAAAGAAACAAAGCTTGAACCAAAACCTACCGTAGCAACCGTAATCACACCTTCGACTCCCGTTAAAACAGTCACGCCACCTCAAGTAACACCCAAACCGGCTAAAATAGTGATTACCAAGCCCGAACCTATTATGACAGTAACAAAATCAACAAAAACAATGGCTAAGCGTCAAATCATTATCGCCATTGATGCTGGCCATGGTGGGCAAGATTCTGGCGCACTAGGAAAAAGAGGTACAAAAGAAAAAACGGTTGTTCTTGCTATCGCGAAACGTTTAGCCAAACTAGTGAATAAAGAACCCGGTATGCGTGCTTACTTAACACGAGACCGAGATATTTTTATTACACTCCGCCAACGCATCAAAAAAGCCCGAAACAATAATGCGGATATGTTTATCTCAATACATGCCGATGCTTTTACAAACACGAAAGCAAGAGGTGCATCGGTCTTTGTTTTATCTGAACGCGGTGCCAGTAGTGAAGCAGCCCAGCTTTTAGCCGATAAAGAAAATGCGGCTGATTTAGCTGGAGGTATCAGCTTAGAAGACAAAGATGACCTGCTTGCCTCAGTATTATTAGACCTTTCCCAAACCGCCAGTTTAGAAGCAAGTCTAGAAGTGGCAAATACGGTGTTATCAGGTTTAAAACGCGTGGGGAATGTACATAAAAAACATGTTGAGTCCGCTTCTTTTGTTGTACTAAAATCGCCTGACATTCCCTCTGTATTAGTTGAAACGGCATTTATTTCTAACCCTGCAGAAGAACGAAAACTTAATAGTTCAAGTCATCAAAACAAGCTTGCTCGGGCAATGATGTCTGGTATTCGAAATTACTTTCAACGAAATCCCCTTCCTGGTTCATCTGTTCCTCAACAACATACCGTGAGTCGAGGTGACACTCTCAGCATTATTGCTCACCGTTATCAAGTGAGTATGAGCCAATTGAAACTCGCTAATAATTTAAAGACCTCAAACATTAAAATCGGCGAAGTATTGCTTATTCCTTAAGCTTGCAACTACTAAAGTAAAATCATGTCAGATAGCAACCGTATCCATGCCCTTCCATTACACCTTGCCAATCAAATTGCTGCTGGTGAAGTGATAGAGCGTCCTGCATCGGTTGTTAAAGAACTGGTAGAAAATAGTATTGATGCCGGTGCAACACAGATTGATATTGACATTGAGGGTGCAGGAAACCAATTAATTCGTGTTCGAGATAATGGCAAGGGGATTCACCGTGATGATCTTAGCCTTGCTCTTAGCCGTCATGCCACCAGTAAATTACACTCAAGTGAACAGCTCAGTCATATTTCCAGTTTAGGTTTTCGTGGTGAGGCATTACCAAGTATCACTTCTATCTCTCGTTTAACCATCACTTCTCGCCAAGTTGATAGTGAGTGTGCATGGCAAATTATTGGTGATAGTACCGAACCTTCTCCAGCGGCGGGGCTTGACGGTACAACACTCGAAATTCGTGATTTATTTTTTAACCTTCCTGCTCGCCGACATTTTCTACGTAGCAATAAAACAGAACAACATCATATTTTAACGACATTGCAACGTCTGGCATTGAGCCAGTTTAATGTTGGATTCCAGTGCAAATTATCTGCCAGTAGTCAGCTAAAATTACCCATTGCAAGCTCGCCTGAGCAACAGCAACAACGCATCGCTAAAATATGCGGTAAAACATTTATTACTAATAGTATATATCTACAGCAAGACTACAATGACATCACACTACATGGCTGGATTGCTAATGCAGAAGCACACCGCTCCCAAACCGATGTACAACATTTCTTTATCAATGGCCGGGTGATTCGCGATCGCGTTATTAATCATGCTATTCGCCAAGCGTATGGCAACCAAATTCCTGCTGGTCGTCAAGCCGCGTATGTATTGTATTTAACAATGCCTCTAGATCGTGTTGATATTAATGTTCACCCAACAAAACATGAAGTTCGTTTTCGTGATGCGCGTTTAGTTCATGGCCTCATTACAACCGCACTGCAAGAGGCTTTATCTCAAAGTAACACTAAGCTAGAAACAGTAACACCTGCCATTAGTGATAATATTGAACAGCCTCATATTGCAGAAAGTTCAGCCAGCCCCTATCAATCACCACCTAAAACAGTTCCATCAACGCCCCAGTCAGAAAAAATAACTTCCACCTTTGGTCAAGCAACGAGCTTATTACATCAACGCTATGTGGTGACACTCACCTCAGACATTCCGCTCTTATTAGACCTACAACAAGCCGAACAAGCATTAAAAGGGCAGCAACTACAAGATGCCATAGAAACAGATACGCTCCGCTCTCGTCCTATTCTTGTGCCTATCAAACTGATTGCCGAAGCAGCATTAGTCCATGCCGCTGAATCTCATATAGATACATTAAATAAGTATGGTGTTCATGTTGTAGCCACAACAGATGGCTTAATGATAAAAAGCATTCCCAGCCTTTTAGCTCAAGCTGATATTAAACAGCTTGTTCAAGATCTTATCGACTCAATAGTTGAAGATAGTAGCAATACAACGCAACTTAATCATATTTTACAAAAACATCTGCCAGCAATACACATTAGTGGTTTAACACACGCTCAACAAGTTATTGATCAACTCACGGACTTTCCTCTCAATGTGAACTGGTGTAAACCACTTGATCAACAAACGTTAATTGGCTTATTCTGGGACTAATATTCACCCATTTAGGTTATTAACAATGGCAACAGCACCTTCAGCTAGACCTTCACTTATACCTTCATTCCTTGCCCTACTTGTTGTGATATTTTTTAGTTATTTACTCTATTCCGATCTAGACCCTTCGCGCACAGAACATACGATCAATCCTCCAATCGAAATAATAGATCCCCCTGAACAAACACCATTAACGATTATCACGGCTGATGAAGAAGCGCCAAATAATGAAGAAATTACAGAACAAGAAGCTCAGGTATTTGTTGAAAACTTAAGTCCAAAAACAAATAAACCCATAACAATTAACGAATACAATGATCAATTCGTTCGTCCTGACAGTCTGATTGCTATTCCTGAACTAGAATATCGCTCCACAACAATTGAGGCATTGCTAGCAGATAAAAACCTAGCCGCAAACACACCCATTATTCTTAACTTCAGCAGTGAAGAACACTCACAAACAACGCTCTCTGACCTTGCCCGTCATATAGAAGATCATACTGAATCTATCACAATTATCACGGCGGACGAGCAAAAGCTAACTGCACCTTTAGCTGATTTACTCAACCGAACAGACTTAAATCCAGATAGTGAAATCACACTCATTTTAGAAAAAAAACACCACATTAAAACGCACTTTGTAGATCTTTCTACGCTTGAAATATCACCCGAACAGCCTTTAGAAGCAATCATCAGTCATGGCATTCAAGAGATATCTATCAATGAAATAATTCCTACAGAAACACAAACTTCTAATACATTATTTTACTTACATCGCGTCACAAAAAATGATGTTCAGGGCTTGTGGGGAATCATTCAATCAGGGCTTATCGATAAGTTTAGACAAGGGTTATTGTTAGAAGGCATTAGCCAAAATAAAGATCTTATTCAAGCCGTTATTCCAGCCGATGCTGATGAAAAACTACCCTCAGGACTCAGTTCATTTTTAGGAAAGATCCTGAGTTCTAAAGTAAACAGTAGCTACATCTACAATCTTAAGACCAAAGCAATCGGCTTTGATGCCAATCTGATCCACCCTGGCCAACAGCTTGTGCTTATTCACTTTTCACCCGAAGAATTAAAAAAAATCTATCAGTATTTCTCTGATGAAAGGAATCAAGAGACAGAAACCTTCGCTATCACAGAGTAAGTACAATGCTAGATCTACTTTTCTTAGTTATTGTTGGACTGATTATTGTAGCCGCTTTTATTGTTGCCAAACGCAGGTAGCGCTCCTTAATCATTCAAGGTGAATGATTTTTTACCCCGTCATCCCAATATGCTTCGAGCTGGGTTCTGCTTAAAACAATAGATTCCCGATAAAAACCTTCGAGAATGACGGGAGTTATAAGCCCTTAATATTCAAGCAGTTAGACGCTATTTTTTGAACTTCCCGTAACGTAGCATAATACTTGGCAAAACAAGTAGATTCAGTATTGTAGATGAGATTAAACCACCAATAATAATACTTGCCATTGGCCCCATTACTTCACGTCCTGGGCTATCAGAGTTCATCGCGATGGGTAACATTGCCAGTGCCGTTACCAATGCTGTAATCAGAATAGACGGTAACCGTTCCTGAGCACCTTTAATTGCAGTTTGAGCATTCCATGGTCTACCTTCTTCCACTACTAAATATTGGAAATGTGACACCAACATAATTGAGTTTCGTAAGGTAATACCAAATAAAGTCACAAAGCCGACTAAAGAACCAATCGACAAAACACCGTTAGTAAATAGCACCGCAATCACACCGCCCACCAGCGAGAATGGCAAGTTGATTAATACCAACGACATATTACGTAGGCTTTGTAAGGCAATATAAAGCAATAATAAAACAGCAATTCCCGCTAAGGTTGAATGCACAATTAGATCTTCTTTTGACTGTGCTTGTGCGACTGCGGCACCAGTGAACTCTGGGTAAATATCTGCTGAAAACTCAACCTCATCATGCACACGTTGCTTTAATTCAGCAAAGAATGACACTAAGTCACGCTCTTCAACATTACATGTCACCGTCTGCAAACGCTGAGCACCGGAATGAAGAATCATATACCGCCCTGATACCTGCTGAACTTCTGCTACATCTTGTAAACGAAGCATCACACCCGATGGTGTTTGGATCGGCAACTGAAGCACATCAGCAGGCTGCTGGCGCTGTTTCGCTGGTAAGACGACAACAACATCAAAGACACGATTGCCCTCTTGTACCTGTCCCACTACAGCGCCTTCAAACCCTGTTTGCACCGTACGCATCACATCGGCTGGTTTTAAACCCCAATAAGCAAGTTCATCCAGCAATAAACGTACTTCTAGCTGAGGCTCTCCCGGTGGAGCACGAAGTTGCACATCTGCCGCCCCGTCAATATCACGCATTACGGCAGCAATTTCTTGTGCCTTTTGATCCAACTCAGCAAGGTTTTTTCCATAGACATTCACCACTACGGGGGAGGTATAACCCGAGATAGTTTCATCAATACGCTCAGTTAAGAAAGTATTTACCTCCGAATTAATACCGGGGAATGCTTCCAAAACGTCTCTAATTTCATCTAACACTTCCTGCTGTTCGGGCCCATCCATTGGTACGAGATCAATTTCATATTCACTATAATGTGTGCCAAACGTATCGGCACCACGCTCTGCACGACCTGCCCACTGTGATGTTGATCTCACCCCGTCAATTTCGGCAACACGTTTTTCTATTTGACCACCAATACGTAATGATTCTTCAATCGACGTACCCGGCACACTGGCAGTATGAATAATGTAATGACCTTCACGTAACTCAGGTAAGAAACTTCCCCCCAATAAAGGCAAAATAGCTAAGCCCGTCAAACAAAAAACAATAACACCACTAAACGTGATCTTAGGAAAGCGACTAACAAGCCCTAATACCCAACCATAAATAGGGTTCAATAATCGAACTAGTGGGGGTTCTTTATCACTTAACTTGCCCCAACGTGTTAGCAAGATATGACATAAGGCTGGCGTAACCGTCAGTGCAACAGCCAATGAGGCAAAAATAGCTAAAATATAAGCCTCACCTAAGGGTTGGAACATTCGCCCCGCTACACCGCTTAATGTGAGTAAAGGTATGAATACCAACATCACAATAAAACTGGCATACACCACCGAGCTTCGCACCTCCATCGAGGCATCAAACACCACATCCATCGTTGATTTTGGGTTTGCTAACGCAGAATTCTCACGCAAACGTCTGAAAATATTTTCCGTATCAATAATCGCATCATCAATCACCTCACCCAATGCAATTGCTAGCCCACCCAACACCATAATATTGATATTCACGCCCATTTCTAACAACACAATCAGTGCTGCAAATAACGATAAAGGAATGGCTGTTATTGAAATTAATGCTGTACGTAAATTAAACAGAAACAGGATCAGCACCAACATAACAAGGCCACCACCAACCATTAAATGTTCGCGGATATTATGCAATGACGACTCAATGTAATTCGCAGGGCGGAATAAATCATCATGCAAGGTAATACCATCAGCTGCAAAGCCACTTTTAAACTCTGCTAATGCCGCTTCAATACCATGAGTCACTGCCAAAGTATTTGCTTTATATTGACCAATCACCATCAATACGACACCCGGCTTACCCGCAATAGCCGCACCACCAATTGCAGGTGCAGGTGCAGCAACAACATCAGCCACATCACCCAATAAAAGCGTACCATTCTCTGTTGTTCGCAACACTACTTTTGCCAATGCTTCTGCAGACATAGGCTGGCCCGTTAATTTCAACATCATCCGTTGATTACTATTTTCAATAAAACCACTCGGCATAATGCCTGTAGCACTTCTAGCCGCTTCCGTCAGCTCGTCAATAGAAATGCCATAACGTACCAATTTATCACTATCAATTTGAACTTGTAGCTGCTTTTCATCACCACCAAATACATTAATATCCGCCACGCCTTCTACACTTAACAATCGTGGCGACAGTGTCCAATCAACTAAACCTCTTAGTTCCATCAAATCATGCTTATCAGAACTTAATCCAATCGTCATAATTGTGCCCGATGAAGATTCGAGAGGCACCATCAAAGGCGGCCCCATATTCTCAGGCAAGGCATCCGTTAGCCCTAACAGTCGCTCAGACACTAACTGGCGATCTAGATAAATATCAGTGCTGTCATAAAACGTCAGAATAACCACCGACAAACTTGGAATGGATTGGGAGCGAATAGATTCCGTGCCCACCAAACCACCGAGTGCATTTTCTAACGGCTGAGTAATTAATACTTCAACTTGTTCAGCAGTGAGCCCTTGAGCCTCAGTTTGAATAATGACTTGTTTCGGCGCAAACTCTGGAAAAATATCCAAGCTAGAACTCGATAATTTATAAATCCCATAGCCCATTAGCAGAATTGCTAATGCAACAACGACACCTCGAAAACGAACAGAAAAAGCAACAACATGTGACAGCATGATTAATCTCTATTTATACAATTTTAAGAACCTGAAAGGATGCAGTGAATTAAGGAACATCTGATTAAGTCTGGTCGCTTTCAGCCAGCATAAAACAATCATGACTTGATCAGATGTTCCTTAATCATCATCTTCATCTAAGATTTGCCATCTAAACTCTTCTGATAACAACATTTGTGAGCCTTGAGTTACTAACTGCTCGCCAGCCTCAATACCACTTTCTATAAATAATCCACCAACGGCTGTCACACCAGCAAGAACTGAGCGTCGCTGATAAAGATCATCTTCAAGTTGAATATAAACCCATGGCTGTCCCTCATGCCAAATGATTGCCTGCTCTGGTATAAACACTC
>JAQRMU010000003.1:46545-47914 GCA_028598975.1 Gammaproteobacteria bacterium
CCACCAACGGCTGTCACACCAGCAAGAACTGAGCGTCGCTGATAAAGATCATCTTCAAGTTGAATATAAACCCATGGCTGTCCCTCATGCCAAATGATTGCCTGCTCTGGTATAAACACTCCTTCAAGTGCTTGCTCTCCCTGAGGGATCCAAGCCTCCAACCGCATACCAACGCGTAACCTACCCGTCGCCGCTTTATAGAAATAGGTTTCACCCTGAATGTCTTGATCCGTTACCAATGCAGAATCAACAAAATAAGCTTTACGAGCTTTATTTCGCCCACCATCACGTGCCAAACGAATAAAGCCATCCTCAGATGGTAATGAAACATCTATCGGTAAGGTCACAAGCAATAGACTATCTTGATGATTAAGTAATCGTTGCCATGCTTTAGAATGAGTATCTAATATCCAACTAGAAAGCTTCTGTCCCCATGCTTGTAATACCTCATGTTGCACCGCCTGAACATCAAAATCGAGTCCTTGAAGTTTCGCTTTCGCTTCATTGTAAGAAGCTTGAGCAGAACTGACTTTCTTTGTAGCAATACTTCCCGTTACTTTCGCTAACTTCTTTAATCTGGTTAATTCTTGCATTGCCGAATTTTCAGCTACTTTTGCAACATTGAAAGCCGCTTTTGCTTGATTGTATCTCGTCTGTAATATCAACATAGACCGAGTATCGAGAACACGTGCTTGCGCTTTAATCTCAGGGAAAAATTGTGTTGTCTCGAGGAGGTGAGCTTCTATTCCAACATAATCGCTAATTTCATCATTAACCCGCACTTGCATTCTTTCTACAAGTTCAGACTCTTCTCCATCCTCATCGTCATCGTCGTCATCCTCTTGGGCAGCCTCAACTGCTTCAGAATATTGCTCAACTAATTCATCAATAAATGGTGATTTCAAAGCTATCGGTACAATAAACACTGCCGCTAAAACAATGGCAGCAATCCAAAAAATAAATTTCCCGCGTAACGTCATTACACTTCCATAATAATAAAACCATAAAACAAGCGAGCCATTACACCATGCAAGCACTTTATGGACAAGACCGTATTGAAAAATAATCACCTTTTCACTTGACAGCTAAGCCGCCACAAGGTTTAATGCTCGACCTTAAATGGCCCGATAGCTCAGTCGGTAGAGCAAGGGATTGAAAATCCCTGTGTCCCTGGTTCGATTCCAGGTCGGGCCACCATACATCAAGGCTTAGTATTTCGTACTAAGCCTTTTTTGTATCTCAAACAAAGCTATGGCAATATTATGTCGTCCCATTTGATTGGAGATAACACGTGACATTAATTATCACCCCACTTGAAAAGGCTCTAGAGTCACTCAGCAAGGCATTACAACAGCCTTTTAATGAGTTT
>JAQRMU010000030.1 GCA_028598975.1 Gammaproteobacteria bacterium
GGGCCAATGTAAAGCTGGGCATGACTTTATCGGCAATGTGCCCGCTGCGATCAATGCCGATGACGGCTTTAACCTTCGGAGCCTTGTCTGTGCCGCGTTTGCGGGACTTTCGGTCGCCAATCAATAGTGAATGATAAAACAGCTTCACCACTTGTAGACTCAACGGATGCGTCTGTATCTTCATCATAATCAACTGTTTTTGCTTCTACCTTTATTCTCACAGCACCTGAAAGCTCTGCGGGGGCAATAATCGCTAAGCTAGCAAGATAGGCCACAGGGATATCAACACCCGCTCCCGTGTCTGTCACAATAATGTCGTTTGAACCATCGTTATATTTATATTGAGCGCCACTTTCTTCAACAAAGCCATTGCCATCATCAACATCAATAGTAAATGTTAAATGAGCAAAGGTTTCTTCTGAATCTTTAGCAGAAGTAGTGTGGGTTTCATTACCAATATTGGTGCTGTCATCTTCATTTTCCCAATCAGTAGCTAAATTAAAGCCACTATCTACTCCCAAGTCAAACCAAACAGGATCAGTTAAAGGATCATCATCAGCGTCACCATCTTCTGATGCATTTTGACTGTAGGTATGATCACCATTCATAGCCAAATCAGCAGATGAATTACCATCGGTATCACTTGTCGGTGTAGAAATGACCTCTGCAACAGGTGTAACTGTAATGGGCAA
The DNA here is from genome assembly GCA_028598975.1 of Gammaproteobacteria bacterium. GTDB lineage: Bacteria > Pseudomonadota > Gammaproteobacteria > Nitrosococcales > Methylophagaceae. The sequence goes on from JAQRMU010000030.1 coordinate 693, forward strand.
GTTATATGTTCCACTCCCATCGGTAGTTGTTATCTCTAATTCAAGCGTTAAATCTGCACTACTATGTGCAGGCGGTGTGATTTTATAATTCGCTAAAACAGTTAAGTTATCTAAAGTAGTATAAGTTGCACCAGTCGTTACACTTGCAGGCGCGTCGACAGTAATCACTGCACCATTTAATGATGAATTGAGTATTTTGATTTCTGTAAAGACTTCATCTGACAAGTCTGTAATTGTTAGCCCCGTTAAAAATGCGACCGATGTATCTTCTGCCGTTGTAACGCCAGAAACAAGCACATCAATTGATTTAGTGATTGTAATTGTCGACATATTCGCATCGCTTACTTCATAACCGATAACGTCTGAGGTATGACTTCCACCATCAGTGTTACCGTCATAGGCATCCCAAGCAACAGAATCATACCAATCAGCTCCTTCTGCATCTACAAACTCTTTTTCAACGGCAATTGCTGTTACCGTAATACTAAGAACACCATCAACATCAGGAAAACGAAGTTTGGCTTCTAAATCGGCACCATCCAAAAATTTATCCGCACTCATAATTAGGCTTGATGTACTGCCACCATTATTGATTACTTGGTAATAATCACTGTCATTACCTAAGAACATTCGGTTGGTGCTATTTCCAGCATTCGCCACTAGAGCAATACCTATTTCACTCGTTGCTTGAGTCGAATAGAAAGCCGCAGGCGACAAACCATCAATTCTAATCAAATGAGCTTCAGAGCCATCCGCTGAGTCTCCAAAGGTAAGATCTGATGTATTGATAATGTCTGCTACATTCATCCATGAACCAGCAATATCAGTCAATGATTGCTCTGCAATAGTGACATCGTTGAGAGATGCATCTATCGATGTATTATCCGCAACACCATGAACAACAATGTTTTGAGCAACACTAATATCCTTAGTACTGATGCTAGGACCAGTAGAAATGGTTGTGGTATCCGTCACCGTAAAATTATACGTTAACGTAAAGTCAACATCAGAATCAGGCGGTGGGATAATAGTAACAGCATGGCTATTATCCGTTAGTGTGTAGCTACCAGTACTCGAATTCACATCCACACCATTTACATTTAAAACGGCCCCCGTGGGTATGCCACTAATTGTAATAGCGCCCATTGTTTCACTGTGGTCATCATCTCTATTGTTACCCGTTTCTGTTGCTAACATGGCTTCATAGTCAGGGATAATAAGAACCAATGCCTCTGGCGTTGTGTCTTCTACTTCATCTTCACTTCTTACATCTTCGTTCACCTGCAAATTACTTAACGTTGCTGCAACAAAATCTACAACAGGAAGCGTATCAAAGGTCAATGTTGATGTAGCAGTATCACCATCCGCATCTGTAACCGAATAACTAACTGTAACTGTGCCGCTGTAATCAGTAACAGGTTGGAAAGAAATGCCTCCGGCACCATCACTTTCAATTGTGCCTATATGTCCAGCTGCATTTTCTGCAACGCTATTTCCACTCCCATCAATAAAAACCTGTCCGGCTACCGTTAAATTTTGTCCGGCAATAGACAAAGATGAAACACCATCACCCGCACGAAACTCATCCGCCAAGACAAACTGATTAGTAGCATTTGCTTTTACTGAATCTTCTAGAACTGTCAATGTCGCACCATCACTATCAGGGGCGGAATCAACAATAGTCACGTTAAAACTAGCATCTGTACTAAGACTGTGTGATGAAACCTTATAAGCAAACGTAAGATCAAATGAATTATGACCATTACCTGATACATGATCTAGCGGTTGATAAAGTGTAAAGGTATATTCTGTTGCTTGTGCTTGATCAAATACAACAGTAAAGACAGGAGTGTCATCAGCAAGCTTACCGACAATATCCCCACTAACAGCATCAATAGATGTTGTAACGGCTAAACCTTCCGATGTAAGCCCTGTTGGTAAGCCAATACTATCAAAAGTGACGCTATAGATATCACCATTGTTGTTTGTCAGGTTAAGAGACTGTGTATTGCTTGTGATATTAGGGTTTTCTTCACCACTCACCAGTGGATTAGCAACATCTATTGGCTTGATGTCATTAACTAAACCATCTTCATACACTTTTGCATCTGATGGGCTAGCGTAAATAACACCATCGTTTATAGTTCCCGTTACCGTTGTTCC
>JAQRMU010000031.1:0-11674 GCA_028598975.1 Gammaproteobacteria bacterium
CATGACTCGGATGTTTTTTCTATTTGCAGTGTTTTTTAATAAAAGTTCAGCGTCTTTGGGGTGTAGCTCATATAACCATCCGCGATCTTTTTTACGTAAAAAACTGGTAGCTATCAGTGGTGAACCGGGGTAAAAATTTAATTTTCCCGACGTATTTTGTTTAGACAAAATATCAAAATATGTTGCTAATTCAGGATATTCATCAGAATTTAGTTTAGCAACACCTTGGGTATATTCTTGCAGCTTTGTAGCATGTTCACTCTGAAGGTTGTATAAGCCAGCACCTGCATGTGTATCAATATAATCAAATGGACTGTCTTTTTTTATCAGGTGTTCGAGAACTTCTATCTGAATAATATGCTTTAAAACATCAGCATGATTTCCAGCATGGAATGAGTGACGATAACTTAGCAATGAAACATCCTATTTAGGGGTAAAAATGGTTATGTATTATATACTCATGTCACTTCAGTTTGCATGATTCAGAAAGAAGTGAGTGATACCATGTTAGGCTTAAAACAATCAAATTAGTCATTGTATTTAAAGCAGTTATACAGCGCTAACTAGAAAGCTGAGGAAAGTCTTGAGCATGCTGAGAAATCCATTGCATAGCAGCTTGTTCACTTGTCAGCTCAATACCTTTATCAGCTTTCATATGGCTACGGTAATCTTCTATATGGCAGACTTGCTCTACCATTCGAACGGCATAACTTACTGATTCTTGCTGAAAAGCGACACCAACTAAAAAGGCACCAGCATCTTCTTTACACCAACAAACAATGCCTTTGGCATCAAATTCTGGCTTGCATATAGGAATAATGATATGGATCTGTGCACCCGTTTCAATACTGTGATGAGTAGAAAAGCACAAACCACCTGTACCGACATCTTTTATATGAAGTTTTTCTACAGTTCCAGCAAGATTGAACTCAATCGGGATAGCTGTTGGGTGACGGATAAATTGGCGTGGTGTATCTGGCATAGACAAACATTAACACAGAACTTGTCTGCTTTTGTAAATGTAAGCAAAATACACCTTAACCTTAAAATAAAAGGCTATAGCTAAACTTTTAGATTACTGGTGGTGGTGCTTCTGAAACAGTATTTCGACCTTTTCGTTTTGACATATATAAAGCACGGTCAACACGCTGTAAAAAACTTTCAGAGCCTTCAGAAGGAAAGTACCTCGCCACACCAAAAGACATCGTAATATTACCGAGTGATTTACGATTATCACGACGTTGAATACGTTTGGCAGCAATTTCAGAACGAATATTCTCAGCTAATTTTTTAGCATTGTCTATACTTGTATTAAGCAAGATAATCGCAAACTCTTCACCACCATAACGCGCAACCAAATCTCGGCCTTTAACAGCCCCTTTGAGGCTCTTGGCAACAACTTTAAGAACTTGATCGCCAACGAGGTGACCGTGAGTATCATTAATCTTCTTGAACAAATCTAAATCAGCAAATATCATGCTGACTTCAATACCACTCGAGTCAGCATCCTTTGTCGCTTTTTCTAATATTGAATCAAAGGCTTTTCTATTTGCTAGTTTGGTTAATGTATCTGTTTTTGCTTCACGTTTTGCATCATCAAGATCCTTTTTCATATCTTGCATTTCTGCCATCGTTGCATTTAAGCGTTCAGATAATATTTCACTCGATGACATGGCTGTTCTAGCTTCAAATAAAACTTCTTCCGTGACGGCATGAATTTCGTCTCGCGTCATATCTGGCTTTAACTTATCAATGACACTCAATAATTTTTCAGAGCTCTTTTTAGATGCTGTCGCACCTGTGCCAACAAAGCCAAGTACTTCAGCCAGAATACGTTTAAGATCTTGACGCAATTCGAGTAGTGCTGCCTGATCTTTTTCTCGATCAAAAAACCGTGTATACAAGTCTCGGCTTTCTTCATCACTCAGTGCACCGGAATCTTCTAGATGAACATCAACAGCGTCATTTAAAGCAATATTATTCCCTGAAACATACTCATACCAGACAGCATAGTTTGCAGGTGTCATCGCAATACCCTATTTTTTCATCAATGGTATCGCTAATCGCATATATTCCGCGGCTTGATCTTGGTATTCGCTATATTCCATATTACTCTACCTTAGTCATCCAACTTGTTTTGCATTATTTTTTTCTTCCTGCAGTCCTTAATCGTAATGCATTTAACTTAATGAAACCTTCCGCATCTTGTTGATTATATGCGCCATCATCATCTTCAAAAGTCGCAATTGCTTCATCAAATAAGCTATCGGTGTCAGATGCACGCCCAACAACAACAACATTACCTTTATAAAGTTTAATTCTAACCTTTCCGTTTACGGTTTGTTGTGACTCATCTATCATTACTTGCAACATTTCTCGTTCTGGTGACCACCAGTAACCATTGTAAATCAAGCTTGCATAACGAGGCATTAATTCATCTTTAAGATGGGCCACTTCACGATCAATGGTAATAGACTCAATTGCACGGTGTGCAGGAATCATAATTGTACCTGCAGGGGTTTCATAACAGCCACGTGCTTTCATACCTACATAGCGGTTTTCAACCATATCCAAACGGCCGATACCATTTTCACCACCAACCTTATTCAAATACTCCATCACTGTCGCCGCTGTCATAGCTTTACCATCAATAGCAACAATATCACCTTTTTCATACGTCAATTCAAGGTATGTTGCTTCATCAGGTGCATCTTCAGGTGACACACTCCAACGCCACATTGACGCTTCTGGTTCATTCCAAGGATCTTCTAAGATATCTCCTTCATATGAAATATGAAGTAAATTAGCATCCATTGAATAAGGTGATTTTTTACCACGTTTCATTTCAACAGGAATATCATGTTCTGCAGCATAATCAAGTAAGCTTTGACGAGAGTTCAAGTCCCACTCACGCCAAGGGGCAATCACTTGAATTTCTGGACTTAAGGCATAAGCACCTAACTCAAAGCGAACCTGATCATTTCCTTTTCCTGTCGCACCATGCGAAATAGCTTGTGCACCTACCTCTTCTGCAATATCAACAAGACGTTTTGCAATCAGTGGACGTGCAATTGATGTACCTAATAAGTATTCACCCTCATAGATAGTATTTGCTCGAAACATTGGGAAAACATAATCACGTGCAAACTCTTCACGTAAGTCTTCAATATAGATCTCTTTAATTCCCATTGCTTGCGCTTTAGCACGAGCTGGTTCAACTTCTTCACCTTGACCAATATCTGCAGTAAATGTCACCACTTCACAATCATAAGTATCTTGTAGCCATTTTAAAATAATAGACGTATCTAGACCGCCAGAATAGGCAAGAACGACTTTATTAATCTTATTTTTGGGTGTAGACATATCTCTATTTTTTCCTATAGAACTTTATATTTGGTGAACGTAACTTGATATTATATCAAATAGCACGAGTTGGAATAAGCCATTATGCTCCCCCGCCTATGCAGGGACCGACCATAATGGCTTACCAATTGAACTATTTATTTAGAATGCAGTGTTTTACGTGGTGGCATTAGGTCAGTAATACTTCCCTCTGCCATTTCAGCTGCAAAGCCAAGCGTTTCAGATAAAGTTGGATGTGGGTGAATGGTTAAACCGATATCTTCAGCATCTGCACCCATTTCAAGTGCTAAAACTGCTTCAGCGATCAGTTCACCAGCATTAGTGCCGACAATACCAGCACCAATGATTCGGCCTGTTTCTTTGTCAAACAATGCTTTGGTTAGCCCTTCACTTCGTCCAATACTCAAGCTACGACCTGATGCAGCCCAAGGGAATGCACCTTTAACGTAATTAAGCCCTTCTGCTTTAGCTTCTATTTCAGTTTTACCCATCCATGCAATTTCAGGATCAGTATAAGCAACCGATGGAATTGTCATAGGATCAAAGGCTGATTTAATCCCTGATATTACTTCAGCTGCTACTTTAGCTTCATGTACGGCTTTGTGAGCTAACATGGGTTGACCAACAATATCACCAATTGCATAGATATGAGGTACGTTGGTTGTCATTTGAGCATCAACATTAATGAAACCGTAATCATCAACAGCCACACCCGCCGCTTCCGCATTAATCAACTTACCATTAGGTGCTCGACCAACAGCAACTAAAATTTTATCGAACACGGCCGTTTCTGGTGCATCTTTACCTTCAAAGGCGACTTTAAGACCTTGTTTCTGAGCATCAATTTTTGCAACGCGAGTGTTTAAATAGATAGCTTCGTATTCACCCCTCACTTTTTTCAGTAAAGGTTTAACAATATCTTTATCAGCACCAGGAATTAAACCATCTTGCATTTCAACAACAGTAATTTTAGATCCTAAGGCATGGTAAACAGTTGCCATTTCAAGACCGATAATACCGCCACCAATAACCAGTAAGTTCTTCGGTACATCAGCAAGATCAAGTGCATCTGTTGAATCCATCATGCGAGGATCATCGTTAGGGAACACTGGCACTTTACTTACGCGTGAACCTGCTGCAATGATACATTTATCAAACGAAATCGTTTGTGTTCCATCAGCCGTTTCAACTGTCATAGTATTGGTACCAGCGAATTGTGCTTCACCTTGAACAATCGTTACTTTACGTTGTTTAGCAAGCGCTTTTAAACCGCCTGTTAACCCATCGACAATACTGTTTTTCCAGCTTTCAATTTTACGAATATCGACTTCTGGTTTAGAAAATGTAACACCATGATCTTCCATACTGGCGGCTTCGTTAATCACTTGAGCAGTGTGCAACAACGCTTTTGATGGAATACAACCCACATTCAGACATACACCACCAATTTTGGCATGGCGTTCAATCATCACTACTTGTCTGCCTAAATCAGCAGCACGAAATGCAGCGGTATACCCACCAGGACCAGAACCTAAAACTAAAACCTCAGCATGTAAGTCAGCATCACCTGCAGCAGTTGTTACCACTGCTGCTGTATCAACTTTTACTTGTGGCTTTTCTTCTTTCGGAGCGGGTTTGGAATCAGCTTTTACATCATCAGCAGTTTCAAGCGTTAAAATAACACTACCTTCTTTAACTTTGTCACCAACCGTAACATTCATCGCTGTAATTGCTCCAGCCGTCGTTGTTGGAATTTCCATTGCCGCTTTATCTGACTCTAAAGTAATCACATCTTGGTTAGCTTCAACCACATCACCAACATTGACTAAAACTTCAATAATCTCTACTTCGTCAAAATCACCAATATCAGGTACTTTTACTTCAATCACACTCATAGTAGAACCTTTCTAATATCAGATAACATATTGTTAAGATGCGTAGTAAATCGTGCCCCCATAGCACCATCAACAACACGATGATCATAAGAAACTGACAGTGGTAGCATCAATCTAGGAACAAACTCACTGCCATTCCATACTGGCTGCATTTTATGACGACCGACCCCTAAAATAGCAACTTCAGGTGCATTAACGATTGGTGTAAAGAAACTACCACCAATACCACCTAAACTTGAGATTGAGAATGTGCCACCTTGCAAGTCCTTAGCAGTCAATGCACCATCTCGCGCACGTAAGCTAATTTCACCTAATTCACCAGCTAACTCTAAGAAACCTTTTTTATCTACATCTCTCACAACTGGCACCATCAAACCGTTTGGTGTATCAACAGCTATACCGATGTTGTAGTATTTTTTGATAATTAAGTTTTCTTTATCTTCACTTAATGATGCATTCATTTCAGGATACAGTTTCAAACTAGCAACGACTGCTTTCATAATGAAAACAAGCGGTGTTAAGTTGACACCCTGTTTTGCCGCATTATCTTTATTTTCTTTTCTGAACTTTTCTAATTCAGTAATATCTGCTTCATCAAACTGAGTAACATGTGGAATGTTCAACCAACATGCATGCAAATGTTTGCCTGATATTTTTTTGATACGTGATAATTCAGTGCTTTCAACATCACCAAATTTCTCATAGTTACCAACAGGCACAGGCGGAATTGCTGAACCACCAGAAGCGGCAACAGCAGGTGCATTTACTTTTTGCTTAACAAAGTTCTGTACATCTTCTTTAGTAATGCGACCTTTGTCACCACTACCGCTAACAAGGCTTAATGTAACACCTAACTCGCGAGCAAATTGGCGAACTGATGGTGAAGCATGAGCGTGTTTTACGCCTGCTTTATTATCAGGTGCATAAGGTACACTTTCCACTAACTCCGCAGGCGCAGGCGCTACAACAGGAGCCGGTGCGGATTCTTGTTCTGGTGCAGGAGCAACTTCAGCTTTCACTTCAGGAGCACTTGCAGAGCTAGCATCAGCTGATTCAATGATAGCTATCACAGAACCTTCCTTCACTTTATCACCAACACTAATTTTAAGATCTTTAATCACACCTGCTTGTGATGCTGGAATTTCCATTGCCGCTTTATCTGATTCCAAAGTAATAAGATCTTGGTTCTCCTCAACTGTATCGCCTACAGATACCAAAACCTCAATGACTTCTACTTCATCAAAATCACCAATATCAGGAACTACTAATTCTAAATCTGCCATATTTTAACTCTGCCTTTACTTATGCTTTAACCGGATTAACTGCATCTGCATCAATGTTGTATTTCTTGATCGCTTTTGCCACAACATCGTAGCCAACTTGACCTTCATCAGCCAAGGTATTCAATGTTGCTACTACAACATGGTGACGATCAACTTCGAAGAAGCTACGCAATTGCTCACGTGTATCACTACGACCGAAACCATCTGTACCAAGTACAGTGTATGCACCTTTAACCCAAGGGCGAATTTGCTCAGCATATTGACGCATATAATCAGTTGATGCGATGACCACACCCTCTTGTGCATTCAAACACTCAGCTACATAACTTTGTTTTTTCTCTGCTTCAGGGTGCAGGCGGTTATAACGGTCAACCGCTTGTCCATCACGAGATAGTTCATTAATACTGGTTGCACTCCACACAGTTGCAGATACTTTCCAGTCTTTTTCTAATAACTCAGCGGCCGCTTCAACTTCGCGCAGGATAGTACCACTACCTAAAAGCTGTGCTTTTAGCTTTTGTTTGCCACCTTGTTTCAGCTTATACATACCTTTAAGAATGCCTGCTTCAGCACCTTTTGGCATTTCAGGGTGCGTATAGTTTTCATTCATCGCAGTGATGTAATAGAACACGCTTTCTTGATCTTCATACATGCGACGGAAACCATCGTGAATGATGACTGCCATCTCATAAGCATAAGTAGGATCATAACTAACACAGTTAGGAATCGTACCCGCTTGAATCAAGCTATGACCATCTTGATGTTGCAAGCCTTCACCATTGAGTGATGTACGACCAGCCGTTGCACCTAATAAGAAACCTTTTGCCTGAATATCACCAGCAAGCCACGCCAAATCACCCACACGTTGGAAACCAAACATAGAGTAATAAATATAGAATGGCACCATATTCACACTGTAGTTTGAATACGCTGTTGCAGCAGATACCCATTCAGCCATAGCGCCGGCTTCATTGATACCTTCTTGTAAGATCTGGCCTTTAGTATCTTCTCGGTACCACATTACTTTGCCAGAGTCTTCTGGTTCGTATAATTGACCTGAAGAAGAGTAAATACCAAATGAACGGAATAAGCCTTCCATACCAAATGTACGTGCTTCATCAGGCACAATCGGTACAATATTTTTACCGACTTCTTTATCACGAATTAACGCAGTCAGAATTCGAACAAATGCCATTGTGGTTGAAATTTCACGCTCACCTGTTGACTTCAACATCGCACTAAAGATAGTTAAATCAGGTGTTTTTAATGCAGGTGCATTGTTATTACGTTTTGGTAAGAAACCACCCAACTCTTCACGACGTGCTAATAAGTATTTTTGCTCAGCACTATCTGCATCAAATGTAAGATAAGGAATCTCTTCAATCTCATCATCAGTAACAGGAATATTAAAGCGGTCACGGAACACTTTCATTTGTTCCACGCCTAAACTCTTTTGAGAATGCGTTGTATTCTGTGCTTCACCGGCATCACCCATTCCGTAACCTTTCACTGTTTTAGCTAAAATTACTGTTGGTTGACCTTTGTGGTCTGTTGCTTGTTTATACGCGGCATAAACTTTACGAGGGTCATGTCCACCGCGGCTCAGTTTCCAGATATCTTCATCTGTCATATCTGAAACCATATCTAATAGCTCAGGATATTTACCAAAGAAATGTTTACGTACAAAGGCACCATCTTTTGACTTGTAGTTTTGGAACTCACCATCAACCACTTCTTCCATGCGTTTAAGTAAGAAGCCATTTTTATCTTTAGCAAGTAATTGATCCCACTCACTACCCCAAATCACTTTAATGACATTCCAACCAGCGCCACGGAAAATCGCTTCAAGTTCTTGGATGATTTTGCCATTACCACGTACAGGGCCATCTAAACGCTGTAAATTACAGTTAATAACAAAGTTAAGGTTATCTAATTTTTCACGACCGGCTAATGTAATGGCACCTAAAGATTCAGGCTCATCCATCTCACCATCACCTAGATATGCCCAAACATTACGCCCTGCCGTTTCTTTAATTTCACGATGTTCCATATACTTCATGAAACGTGCTTGATAAATCGCAAGGATAGGACCTAAACCCATTGATACCGTTGGAAACTGCCAGTAGTCAGGCATTAACCAAGGATGAGGATACGATGACAAGCCTTTGCCTGTTGCTTCAAAACGGAAATTGTTTAATTGATCTTCGCTTAAACGACCTTCAAGGAATGAACGAGCATAAATACCCGGTGCAATATGCCCTTGGAAAAAGACCATATCTGCGCCATTGCCATGGTTATCACCTTTAAAGAAGTGATTAAAACCAACATCGTACATTGTTGCAGATGATGCAAAACTCGCAATATGTCCGCCAACAGCGCCTGGTTTTAAGTTTGCTTTGTTTACCATCGCCATGGCATTCCAGCGAATATATGAACGGATTTTATGTTCAATATCTTGGTCGCCAGTAATACGTTCTTGTTGATCAACGGGGATTGTATTCACATAAGCAGTGTTTGAGCTATATGGAAGGTTAACACCGCTACGGCGCGCCATATCAATGAGTTTTTCTAAAACATGGTGCGCTTTCTTACCACCTTCTACTTCGATCATGGACTCTAAAGCATCCAACCATTCTTGAGTTTCTTGTGGATCGTTATCAACAAAATCAGTCATAAATACCTTCGCAATTCTTAACGTCATAAATAGCGGGCTATTGTAACAGTTTTTGCTTTATTTCAGGCACGATTTGCTGATAAAAATGTTGCTCAGCTTAGAGATGAAGCCAATGTCGCAAATTTTTTTTGATGCCGATAGATACGCACGCCCAATAAGACAACGAGTAAAGCGATATAAAACAAGGGCTCTGCTTTATCTTGTTTGACTAACATATAAAAATGAACTGAGCTGGCAATGGCAATAAAATACGTCAAACGATGTAACTTCTTCCACCTTTTTCCGCCTAAGCGTTTAACCATCGCATTATTCGAGGTTATCACGAGAGGAATAAGAGCCGTAAAGGTAAAGAAACCAATAGTAATAAATGGACGTTTAATAATATCTTTAACAATGTCATTAATATCAAAGAATTGATCTAACCAGAGATATAACAGCATATGTAATAAAGCATAAAAGAAGACATATAAGCCTAACATTCGACGTAATGTGACCAGTTGATTCCATCCTGTTAACCAGCGCAATGGTGTGATTAACAAAGTAAACCATAAAAAGCGTAATGCCCATAAACCAGTATCACGTGTTATGGCTTCTATAGGGTTGGCCCCCAATTGATTAGTCAACAAGGCATATACCAACCAAATAGCTGGAAACAAACTTACAATAAACACTGTGATTTTAAGTTTTGACATAAGCTTAATCTTTAGAAATTCTTACTTAAATCCATTCCAGTATATAAATGAGCGACTTCCTCTTCATAGCCATTAAATAGCTCTGTTTTACGTTTTAAAAACTCACCAATACGACGTTCTCGGCTTTGGCTCCAGCGAGGATGATCCACATCAGGGTTCACATTAGAATAGAAGCCATATTCTCTTGGTCCTGCTTTCATCCATGCTGAATTGGGCATTTTCTCAACAAAACGAATATTAACAATCGACTTGATGCTTTTAAAACCATATTTCCAAGGAACAACAAGACGAATTGGAGCACCATTTTGACCGAGTAACTCCTGACCATATAAGCCGACAGAAAGTAAAGTAAGTGGATTCATTGCTTCATCAATCCGTAAACCTTCGACATAAGGCCAATCTAATACTTTTCTGCGCTGACCTGGCATTTGCTCAGGGTCATAAAGTGTTGTGAATTCAACATACTTAGCACGTGAATTAGGCTGAGCTCGTTTAATAAGATCAGCTAAAGGAAAACCAACCCAAGGAATAACCATTGACCACCCTTCTACACAGCGGAAACGATAGATACGCTCTTCTAAAGTGAAAGGTCTAATAAGATCGTCATAATCATACTCACCGGGCTTATCACACTCCCCTTCAATGGTTACACGCCAAGGTTTAGATTTATCTGGAAATTGCGTTGCTAATATGGCAGGTGAAGCCTTATCAGTACCAAATTCATAGAAGTTATTATAAGTCGTGACAGAGTCATAGCTCGTTAATTTATCATCAGTTGAGAATGAACTTTGCTTCAAGTCTAAAAAAGTGGCCTCAGGACTTGTTTCAGCATGTGCCATTGATAAAGGCAATAAGCTTGCAGTGGCTACGCTTGCCGAGCCATTTAAGAATTGTCTGCGATTAAGATATACCTGATGATCGGTTATCTCACTTGCAGGCATTTCACCCAACCTCTTTTTACCAATAAACATAACAACATCTCCTGAATATCGCTATTTAGACAACGAGTCCTAACGATAGTGTTATTTTTTCACTTCAACAAAGAGCAATAGGCTCTAGCAATTAGAAAACTTCTTGGCGATCCAATAATCCGCACTGACAAATTTACCAGCACCAATAAAGAACAAGGCCAGCAACATAATGAAATAAGTTGTAGCGAATTCAATACCATTATTCAAAATAACAAAGCTGCCATTTTGAGTTAACCAATCATAATTACCATGCTCTTGTAATAATGAACGTGCAGCATCAAGCTGGGCACTTGGCTCTGCAATCGCTAACCAACCATTATCGATATGCACAGTTAGTGCGGCCACCACCATTGTTACCATTAATGGAATAGAAACCCAACGTACAGCTAAACCTAATACCAATAAAATGGCACCAAAGTACTCAGCCCCCCAAGCCATATAGCCCATCAATTCAGGAAAAGGTAAACCTAAGCCCCAATCAGGGTTGCCAAACCAATCAATCGTTCCTTGCAATGAACTACTACTATCAAATGGGTTCCATTTACTATTCGCAGCCATCCAAAAAACAGGGGCTAAATAAAAACGTAGTGCTAGTGGTGCTAGAAAATCTAATGCTCTCGTTTTGTTTAACAAATTCTGAAATGTATTAGCGATATTGCAAATAAACATGCTTTTCTCCTTAATTTGGAACGTTTCTACTAATAGAACACTTGATTCTGAACCATTAGTAGAAAATACCCTTTATAAAAAGGGGCTCCGTAGAGCCCCTCTAAATCATCTTTCGTTGAACCTAAAT
>JAQRMU010000031.1:11774-21558 GCA_028598975.1 Gammaproteobacteria bacterium
CCTTCGCCCATTTTTTTGGCTTCATCTTTCATATTTCCGCCACACTTAGCTTCACCACATTTTCCTTCTGCAACTTGCATATAACCACTAGACAATTCAGTAGAAGCGAATGGGTTAGCAGTATCTGCACTTGCCAGCGTTGGTGACAAAGCAAGACCTGCAGTCATTGCAACGCTCGCCGCTAGTGCAATTGTTGTTTTTTTAGTAGTAATAGACATAATAATTTCCTATAGTTAATAATGTTGTGTAAAGTTAAAACAACCGGTCAATCATGACCAAGCTTGCTAACATAGACTGACATTAATCCATTTTGTTACAAACATGACGAAAAAAAATTCTAAATCACTCTTTGACGATGAGCAGACTTTAATTAAAAAGTTAATTGCCGGTGATCAAACTGCCTTTGAATATATTGTTTCAGAACACCATAACATCATGTTATCTATCGCACGAGCGATTGTTGGTGAGGCATTTGCTGATGAGGTGGTGCAAGAAGCTTGGATATCAGCTATTAGAGCATTACCAAAATTTGAAGGGCGATCAAAACTTAAAACATGGTTACTTCATATAGTCAGTAATGGTGCTAAAAGCCGAGTTCGCAGAGAAAATAGAATGGTCTCATTGGATGAAGGTTGGGAATCTGTCCCTGCTGATAGGTTCGACCAGATCGGCCACCGGCTTGATAATGTTTATCCTTGGGAAGAGGCCACACCCGAAGCGTTATTAGCTAATGAACAACTGCAATCTATTATTGAAGAAACATTCCAGAAACTTCCAGCCCATCAACGGGCAGTATTAACCATGTATGACATGGAAGGCATAAAAATGGATGAGATATGTAACATTCTGGATATCTCTGCGTCTAATGTTCGTGTATTACTACATAGAGCTAGAACAACGCTACATCATAGTATCGAAAAATATCAGGATAAGGTGTGATAATGTACCAATGTAAAGACATCACAGAAGAAGTAAACAACTATATCGAAGGTGGCTTGCCTTTCACTAAACGTATAGGCTTATTTTTCCATTTTATTATGTGTAGCTGCTGCCGAAACTACTTACAACAAATTCGTTCTACTATCTCTGTTATTACCGTGTCACAACCTAAAGAGAAAAGTAGTGCCGATCTCAAAGCATTAGCCAAGCAATTGCACGATATGTGTGACGAACACGAGCATTAGCTAAAACCCTAGAGCTACTAGCGTTTAGGCCCAACTTGATATTTGTCTTTCCACTCACCATAAGGCATGCCATATACATGCTCACGTGCTTGATCATAATTAACATCTAAGCCTTTGTCTTCAGCTGCTGCCATATACCACTTAGCTAGACAATTACGACAAAAGCCTGCCAATTCCATTAGGTCAATATTCTGAACATCTGTTCGTTCTTGTAGGTGTGCTGTTAAACGACGAAATGCTGCTGCTTCAAGTTCGGTTTGTGTTTGTTGATCCATTATTCGCTCTCTTCATATAAAAAACATCGTACTTCATGAGAAGTCGATAATTGTGTGTGTTCGGGGTAACTTTCTAAACATTTTGGCATCGCTTGAGGACACCGTTGATGAAAGTGACATCCTTTTGGTGGCTTGGCAGGTGACGGCAACTCCCCTTCTAATCGAGTTACTTCTTCTGTGGTGTTTAAATCCAATTCTGGCACGGCCGCCAGTAATGCTTGAGTATAGGGATGTTTAGGAGTGTGTAAGACATCGTCACGACTTCCCTGCTCAACTATTCGTCCTAGGTACATCACGGCAACACGATGTGCCAAGTAATTCACTACGGCAATGTTATGAGTAATAAATAAGTACGACAAACCAAATTCATGTTGTATTTCACGAAGTAAATTAAGTATTTGGGCTTGTACAGAGACATCTAAGGCACTTGTAGGCTCATCACAAATAATAATTTCAGGTTCTGCCGCTAAGGCGCGTGCAATACAAATCCGTTGTCGTTGACCACCAGAAAATTCATGAGGGTAGCGGTGTTTAATTTCGGCACGTAAACCCACACGTTCAAGTAGCTCATTTATTCGTTTTTCTTTTGCTTCACTGTCTTTAGTAAACTGTTTACGAGACAGACCTTCTTCAATAATCTGGCTGATGGTCATGCGAGGATTCATTGATGAATAAGGGTCTTGAAATACAATTTGTAATGATGATCTATGTTGTTTTAATGCACGCTCAGGTAAACCATTCAATCGGTGCCCATGGAACTCGACATCACCATCCGTCACAGGAACAAGTTGTAAAATTCCTTTGCCAACGGTTGTTTTACCACAGCCTGATTCACCCACTAAAGCAACCGTTTCAGCATGTTTCAGTGACAAACTCACACCATCGACTGCTCTCACTTGGCCGACGACGCGTTGTAACACCCCCTTACGAATGGGAAAGTGTACTTTTAAATTTTGAACAGTAAGTACATTTCGTTCTGCAGGAAGCACTTCAGACAATGGCGATGAATACTGCGTTTGTGGGAGCATTGTTCGCTCCACATCTGCATCTTGGTTAAATAAATGACAGCGTACGCCATGGTCATTGTCTTCCGTCCACAAGGGAGGCGTTGTTCGACATAAGTCCCACGCATGATCACACCGCTCCACAAAGCGACACGCTTTAAAGTCTTGTGTCAACACGGGAACACTGCCTTTGATAACGGTTAACCGTTGGTCACGCTTTTGCTCAGATGGTAATGCTTGAAATAATTTATCCGTATACGGATGTTGATGTTGCTCAAAAAATTGTTGTCGACTTGCTGTTTCAACAATTTGCCCTGCATACATAACAGCAACATGGTCAGCCATTTGAGCAACCACAGCAAGATCATGACTAATTAATAATATCGCCATGCCAGTATCACGCTGGATAGTTTTTAATAGTTCTAAGATTTGTGCCTGAATCGTGACATCTAATGCGGTTGTTGGCTCATCGGCAATTAAAAGTTCAGGCTCACCTGCTAAAGCCATCGCTATCATCACACGTTGTTTCATTCCGCCCGAAAGCTGATGTGGATATTCTTTTATTCGCTGTAATGGATCTGGGATCCCGACAGATTCTAGTAACTCAATAACACGCTGTTGAGATGCTTTAGCATCAAGGTCAAAGTGTAGGTTCAAGCATTCACTTATCTGTTCACCAACTGAGAGTACAGGGTTAAGTGAGCTTTGCGGTTCCTGAAAGATCATTGCAATTCGTCGACCACGAATCGCCTGCATTTCCGCTTCTGATAACTGTAATAAATCGAGCCCTGCTAGCTTTACCTCTCCATCAACAATACGACTCACTGGCAAAGGGTTAAGCCCTAGCAATGATAAGGCAGTCATTGATTTACCACAGCCTGACTCACCTAATAGAGCAAATGTTTCTCCACGTTGAATGGTAAAACCAATACCATCAACAGCTCGCAATGGCTGGTCAACCCTACCTAACCATGTTTTTAAACCAGATACTTCAAGTAAGGCTGAACTCATACAGATGCCTGCATCCTTGGGTCAAATGCATCACGTACAACATCTGCAAATAAATTGGCAGCAAGCACTAAGGTAAACATTGAAATAAATGCCGCCGTTAATGACCACCACACAATCGGGTCCCTTGCCATTTCAAGTCGGGCGCTATTAATCATATTGCCCCAACTACTCATCGAAGGATCGACGCCTACACCAACATAAGATAGCACAGCCTCAGCCAAAACTAAGCCACTAAAGTCCAATACAATGGCAATCATGACGATATGCATTAAATTCGGCAAAATATGTCGATGTAGTATTGTCAGCCCCCCAGCCCCTAAAGCCCGAGCAGCCAATACATAGTCTGATTCACGTAATTTTAATGTTTCACCTCGCAAGATTCGACACAATCCCGTCCAACTTGTTAGGCCGAGAATAATGCACAAAAATAGCAATCGCATATCTGCTCGTTCTGCAATCGTGGCAAAACTATCTGGGTTATTGTTCATATACACTTGCAACATAAGCACAGCAGCAGCGATGAGCAATACACCTGGAATTGAGTTTAAGGTGGTGTAGATATATTGAATTAAGTCATCAATCCAACCTTTAAAATAACCTGCCGCAATACCCATGAATAAAGCAAAGGGCAACATAACAAGTGTTGTCAGCGTACCAATAACAAGCCCTGTGCGAACACTTTTTAGAGCTTGATACAACACATCTTGACCGACCTTATCAGTTCCCAAGACATGGTAACTAGCACTTAAAGCAATAAGGTTAAAGAAAAAGACAAGGAGTACGAGTAGCATTAAAAAGCATGTTCTAACTGGATAACTTGACTGCCCAAGGCGGAATTTATTGACTACTTGTTTCCAGTTGATTTCATGTTTCTTAGCCCACCAGAACATCACAACTATCACTGCGACAAACCAAATAAAGAGTGCTGAAATAGTGCTTTTAATTACCGTATTCTGAATGTCAGCAGTTTTATCCTGCTCATTGTCTAAATGAGCACCTGCATATTTTAGCTTGGCATAGTCAAACGTAACTGTACCTGACTCTGACTGCTGCATTTCTCTCATAAATAAGCGCGTTGCAAAGGGAGAAGAATATGTTTTTTCAAGCTGTTGTCGCAACGGCATTACTAGTACATCAAGTACTGTAAGCACCTCTGTGGAATAATGTTGTGTCTTACTTTTTTCGTCACTCGGAAGAGCTAGACGAAAATGAACCGAATCCATCACACCTATAGCGACATAACATAGCAATATCATTACTGAAATTACGCCTCGCTTTTTTTGAAAGACGAACTTCCACGGGGCGATTAAATGAGGGCGACGACGAACATAAAAGACACTGGCAACTACTACAGAAAGTAGTAGATAAATAAGAATATCAGTCCATAATAATACGGGCAGAAATGGCATCGTAATAATCTAGTTTGAAAGCCTAGAGATATCGATCTTTAATGCTTTTGGTAATGAAAATTCAACCGTTTCTCGTTGGCCTTGATCTTCATCTGCTTGCTCAACACCTAAAGACTTTAATCGTTCAACAACATTTTGAACCAAAATTTCAGGGGCTGAGGCACCTGCTGTTAGCCCAATAGTTTTCTTTCCTTCTAACCAAGCAGGATCAATATCTTCTGCATCATCAATCAAATATGCAGGTGTATCTAATTTATTAGATAACTCTCGTAAACGATTAGAATTAGAGCTATTTTTAGAACCAACCACTAATACCAAATCACACTGTGACGCTAGGTTTTTCACTGCATCCTGACGGTTTTGCGTTGCATAACAAATATCATCTTTGCGAGGTCCATCGATCTTAGGAAAGTATTTTCTCAAAGCATCAATCACTGTAGATGCATCATCAACAGATAATGTGGTCTGGGTTACAAAAGCTAATTCATCAGGATTTTTAACTTTTAGTTTTGCAACATCATCAGGGGTTTCGACAAGGTACATCCCGCCTTCTTCAGACGTATACTGCCCCATTGTTCCTTCAACTTCAGGGTGTCCTGCATGACCAATCAAAACACATTCACGGCCTTGTTTTTCATAACGAGCCACTTCTAAATGTACTTTGGTTACTAATGGGCACGTGGCATCAAATACTTTTAACCCGCGTTGTTTACCTTCTGCCTGTACTTTTTTAGACACGCCATGCGCACTAAATATTAAAGTACTGTCATCTGGCACATCAGATAGCTCTTCGATAAAGATCGCGCCTTTCTCACGCAGACCATCGACAACATAACGGTTATGAACAACTTCATGTCGCACATAGATCGGTGCACCAAATAATTCTAGTGCTCGCTCAACAATTTCAATAGCGCGATCAACACCGGCGCAAAAGCCTCGTGGATTTGCTAAAAGTAACTTCATTACAATACCGCCTTAGGGTATGAGCCTAATACACGACACATTGATGATTCTTGCTCTAACAATGTTAATGCCTGTGATACAGCGTCATCCTGACAATGACCTTCAATATCAATAAAGAACACATATTCCCAAATCCCTTTTCGTGAAGGGCGAGATTCAATGCGCGTCATACTAATTCCGCTGTCAGCTAAGGGTTTAAGTAGCACTTGTAAGGCACCGGGTTTGTTTTTTGTTGATACTAATAAGGCTGTTTTATCCTGACCTGATGGGCCAACATCCTGTGCACCAATAACCAAGAACCGCGTTGTATTATCAGACTCATCTTCAATATTACTTGCTAACACTGATAAATCATAAATTTCAGCGGCACGATTTGCTGCAATAGCAGCTGCATTAGGTTCTGAGCTTACTTTTTTAGCCGCTTCAGAATTGCTATTAACAGCCACTAATTCACAGTTTGGCAAATTCTCACTTAACCAGTTTTTACATTGTGCCAATGCTTGAGGGTGAGCATACACCGTTGTAATTTCATTTAGCTTTGTAGATTTGCTTAATAAATAATGGTGGATCCTAAGGGATACTTCACCGTTTATTTTGAGTGGCGTATTAATAAACCGATCTAAGGTATGAGACACCATGCCTTCGGTTGAGTTCTCAACAGGCACAACACCATAACTTGCGTTACCTATTTCAACCGCATGAAATACATCTGCAATTGTTGACATAGATTGAAGTTGAACAGAACCGCCAAACTGTTTCACGGCTGCCGCTTGTGTAAATGATCCTTCTGGTCCTAAATATGCAACTTGTAATGGCTTTTCAGCGGCAAGACATGCTGACATTATTTCTCGAAACAGGCGCGCCATTTCTTTATCAGCTAATGGGCCCGTATTACGTTCCATCACTTGTCGTAAAACCATTGCCTCACGCTCTGGGCGATAAAAATCACTGGTTTGTTCGCCATTAGCTATTTTGATTCGAGCCACTTCTTCTGCCATTGCTGTACGTTCATTCAGCAATTGCTGTATTTGTTTGTCAGTTTCATCAATTTTATGACGAATGGCGTGTAAAGCTTCTTTTTCACTCATGGTCATTAACCGTGTTTGCTCTCAAATTCAGACATAAAAGATAGTAATGCATCGACACCTTCTTCGGACATTGCATTATAAATACTTGCTCGCATACCGCCAACGCTCTTGTGCCCTTTTAGGGTTAATAAGCCAGCCTCTTTTGCCTCTGCTAAAAACTGTACATCTAGCTTAGCATCACTTAACGTGAAGGGAACGTTCATCCAAGAACGGTATCGTTTATCAACGGGGTTATGATAAAAATCACTCTTGTCGATTGCAGAATAAAGTTTGTTTTGCTTACGTTGATTAATCACAGCCATGGCAGATAAACCGCCTTGCTGTTTTAACCAATCGAATACAAGTCCAGCCAAATACCAGCCATAAGTTGCTGGCGTATTAAACATGGAACCATTCGCATCATGGATCTGATAATCAAACATTGTTGGCGTATTGTCTACTGTGTTACCCAATAAGTCTCGTCTCACAATCACAATACACAAACCTGCAGGGCCAATATTCTTCTGCGCACCTGCGTAAATCAGTCCAAAACGACTTACATCAATTGGACGAGATAATATCGTTGATGATAAATCAGCTACTAGGGGAATATCACCCGTATCAGGAATATCATCAAACTCAAGCCCATGAATGGTTTCATTAACCGTGTAATGCACATAGGCCGCATCATCAGAAAGCTTCCAGGTTGATTTATCAGCAATTGTTGTAAAATTATTATCACTTGAATCAGTAACAATATTTACATCACAGAACTTCTTAGCTTCAGCAATTGCTTTCTTAGACCACGCACCGGTATTAAAGTAATCGGCCTTCGTTTTTCCTCGTAATAAATTCATTGGAATCATCGAAAACTGACTTGATGCACCACCTTGTAAAAACAACACTGCATAATCATCAGGAATTGACATTAATTCACGTAAATCAGCTTCCGCCTGTTTCGTAATCGACGTATATTCAGGTCCGCGGTGACTCATTTCCATCACCGACATTCCACTGCCATGCCAATCCAACATTTCCTGCTGTGCTTTTTCCATCACGGCCGCAGGCAACATAGCAGGCCCTGCACTAAAATTATACGGTTTCAATAGTTTTATTCTTCTGTTGTTACTTCAGCATTGTCCACTTCTGAATCAGAGTCATCCTCTTCCTCAAGCACGCGTTCTAAACCGACTAATTTTTCTTTCTTAGTTAGGTTAATAAGCTTAACGCCTTGTGTATTACGACCAACAATAGACACATCTTTTACTGGTGTACGTACTAATGTCCCACCATCGGTAATCAACATAATTTGATGCTCAGAACGCACTTGAACCGCACCAACAACACAGCCATTACGCTCAGATGTCTGGATAGAAATAATACCGCTACCACCACGACCTTGAACTCGATATTGTTCTAAGTCAGTACGTTTACCATAACCAAATTCAGTAGCGGTTAAAATTGCACCATCTTCTGGGTTAGCAATAATCAGTGAAATAATTTTCACATCATCTGCCATACGCATTCCGCGAACACCTCGTGATACACGCCCCATTGAGCGAACATCTGTTTCAGCAAAGCGAATAACCTTACCGGCAGAGTTAAATAACATAATGTCAGATTGACCATCTGTTAGCGCCACGCCAACAAGTTGATCATCTTCTTTTAAATCAAGCGCGATAATGCCGTTTGCCCGTGGACGAGAATAGGCTTCTAATGGTGTTTTCTTCACGGTTCCTGATGCAGTTGCCATAAAGATATAGTTATCAGCATCAAACTCACGCACAGCTAAAATAGCATTAATCTGTTCGCCTTCTTCAAGCGGCAATAAGTTTACAATTGGTTTACCTCGTGCAGCTCGACCACCTTGTGGCAATTCATATACTTTTTTCCAATACACCTTACCTGTACTAGAGAAGCACAATAATGTGTCATGTGTATTGGCGATGAATAGATGTTCGATGAAATCTTCATCTTTCATTGCTGTAGCAGATTTACCTTTACCACCACGACGTTGTGCTTGATACGTATCTAACTGTTGCGTTTTTGCATAACCAGAGTGTGACAAAGTGACAACCATTTCTTCTTCAGTAATGAGGTCTTCTAGTGTCAAATCAAGGTGGGCATCAAGAATTTCTGTACGACGTTCATCGCCAAATTCTTCTTTTATTTTTACTAATTCTTCACGAATTACTGCCATCAAATTATCTGGATCACTCAAAATTGCGAGCAATGCAGAAATTTCTTCTAATACCTCGCGATATTCATCTAAAATCTTATCTTGCTCAAGGCCAGTAAGACGATGTAAACGCATTTCTAAAATAGCTTGTGCTTGAGTAGGTGATAAATGGTACACCCCCTCAATCAATCCCATTTCTTCATCTAAGCCTTCTGGTCGAGATGCTTCAGCACCTGCAGCACCCAGCATTTCAAGAATCATTTCTGATGCCCAACCGCGTGCTAATAAGCCTTCTTTTGCTTCTGCAGGGCTATTTGATGATTTAATTAGTTCAATCACTTCATCAATATTTGCTAACGCTGTCGCTAAGCCTTCTAAGATATGAGCACGGTCGCGGGCTTTACGTAATTCAAATAATGAACGACGTGTCACAACCTCACGGCGGTGACGAACGAAGGCATCAAGAATCTCTCTTAAACCTAATAATTTTGGTTGGCCATCAACAATCGCAACCATATTGATACCAAACACGGTTTGCATTTGGGTTTGTTTATAAAGATTGTTTAAGACAACCTCAGGCACTTCACCACGTTTAAGCACCACAACCATACGCATACCATCTTTATCAGATTCATCACGTAGGCCAGAAATACCTTCAATTTTCTTGTCTTTAACAAGCTCAGCAATTTTTT
>JAQRMU010000032.1 GCA_028598975.1 Gammaproteobacteria bacterium
CAGAATAATTTCTTATTCTGGCTTGTCGTTTAATCCCACTTAAGTGCACCACCTGTTTGGTACTCTGTAACTTTTGTCTCGAAAAAATTCTTCTCTTTTTTCATGTTTGCTTGTTCATCTAGCCATGGTAGGGCGGCTTCTGCACCTGGGAACGGTTCAGAAAAGCCTAGCTGTTTAGCACGACGATTAGCAATAAAACGGAATTGACCGATATGATCTTCTTTTGAGTAACCTAAGATTGGGTCACGCAGTACATAGCCTGAGTAGATACGTTCTGCTTCTTCTGCTTCTTCAAACATAGCTTGGATTTTGGCAGGATCTAAGACTACATTTTCTTCTTTGATGATTTGCTTCACAACACGAATACCAAACGAGGCGTGCAGTACTTCATCACGCATGATGTATTGTAGTTGTTCTGCTGTACCTTTCATTAAACCACGACGTTGTAGAGCAAAGATTGGGCTAAAGCCGTTGTAGAACCAACAACCTTCGAATATGCCACCAAAGAAAGCATAGGCCATAACAAAGTTTTCTAACTCGTCACGGTCATTAAGATCGATGTCGCTTTTCATGATTGAATTAAGGCGACGGTTAGCAAGCTGAATCTTTTGGTTGATTTCAGGTACTACACGGTAGCGATTGTAGATTTCACCTTGATCAAGACCAATGGTTTCGATGCAGTGTTGGTATGTCCATGTGTGTAATGCTTCTTCATACACTTGGCGAGCCTGATAAATTTGTAATTCAGGTGCGGTCATTTTTTCCATCACTGCTAAACCGATATTACGCATGGCTAGAATGTCAGACGTTGTTAAGTATGCCATCACGTTTTCATACACATGACGTTCTTCTAGTGTCAGTTTATGACGGTAATCATGAACGTCTTGTGCCATGTTGATATCAAGCGGTGTCCAGTGATTCTTGTTGGCATTAAGAAAGTATTCCCATGCCCAAGGGTATTTGAACGGTGCGAGTTGGTTAACATCGGTTAGGCCATTAACAACGCGTTTGTCATCGGCATTAACCGGTGCAACATTGGCGTGTGGTAATGACATGGCGGGTGCTGATGCAGTATCAACATGTGAGCCTGTTACATTAGCTACTTCTGCTACTTCAGTGGCAATGCTATCGCTTGTTTCTACTTTTGCAGTCGGTGCTGCAAAAGGATCATCCCAATCTAACATTATTGACACGCCTCGCAGTCTGGTTCAAGGATTGAACATGCTTGTGGTGCATCTTGTCCTTCACCTAAGACAAACTCATCTTCTTCCACTTTTGCTGCTTCTACTGGCGCTGGCGCAGCCGCAGCCGCCACAACTGGAGCAGGTGCTGTCGGAGCCACAACCGCAGGTTCTGCTTGTACAACACTGCTTGTCTTCTCGGCGGCTGTTGCACCCATTGAGCGGAGGTAGTAGGTTGTTTTAAGACCACGAACCCATGCTAGTTTGTAGAGGTTATCCATCTTCTTACCTGATGGTTCAGCCATGTATAAGTTTAAGCTTTGAGCTTGATCTAACCATTTTTGACGGCGTGAAGCGGCTTCAATCAACCAGCGTGCATCCATTTCAAATGCCGTGACGTATAAGGCTTTTAACTCATCAGGTACACGATCAATAGACTGTAGGCTACCATCAAAGTATTTGAGGTCATTGATCATGACGTCATCCCATAAACCGCGTGATTTTAAGTCATCTACCATGTAAGGGTTGATAACAGTAAACTCACCCGACAAGTTCGATTTAACGAATAGGTTTTGATAGGTTGGTTCAACTGATTGACTCACACCACAGATGTTTGAAATGGTTGCTGTTGGTGCAATCGCCATTGTGTTTGAGTTACGCATACCTTGTTGTTTAATCTTGTTACGTAATGAATCCCAATCAAGTGTTTGGCTTTGATCTTGTTGTAGGTAATCGCCTCGTGCATCTTTCAGGATTTGGATAGAGTCAATTGGCAAAATACCTTGGCTCCATAAGCTACCTTCGTATGATTTATAGCTACCACGTTCTGCGGCTAAGTCAGATGAGGCTTCAATAGTGAAGTAACTGACTGCTTCCATTGAGGTATCTGCAAAGCCAACCGCATCATCAGAGCTGTATGGTAGGCGCATTTTGTATAGTGCATCTTGGAAACCCATGATGCCTAGACCAACAGGACGATGTTGCAAGTTAGATTTACGTGCTTGTGGAACACTGTAGTAGTTGTATTCAATCACGTTATCTAACATACGCATTGCAGTTTTGATTGTGCGCTGTAGTTTTTCTAAGTTCAGGCCATTTTCATCAATATGTTGTGGCAAGTTGACTGAGCCTAAGTTACAGACGGCAATTTCATCATCTGATGTATTTAGCGTGATTTCAGTACAAAGGTTTGAGCTATGTACAACACCAACGTGTTGTTGTGGGCTACGTAAGTTACATGGATCTTTAAATGTAATCCAAGGGTGACCTGTTTCAAATAACATACCTAACATTTTGCGCCACAGATCATTGGCTGGCAGTGTTTTAGTGTTGCGAATTTCGCCACGGGCTGCTTTCTGTTCATAGGCCGTGTAGGCTGCTTCAAACTCTAGACCCATTAAGTCATGTAGATCGGGTGTTTCTTCTGGTGAGAATAACGTCCAATCACCATTTTCAGCAACACGCTTCATGAATAAATCAGGGATCCAGTTAGCCGTATTCATATCATGTGTACGGCGGCGATCATCACCAGTGTTTTTACGAAGATCTAAGAATTCTTCAATATCAATATGCCATGTTTCTAGATAAGCACAGACAGCACCTTTACGTTTACCACCTTGGTTAACCGCTACAGCCGTATCGTTAGCTACTTTTAAGAACGGTACAACACCTTGTGAATTACCGTTTGTGCCTTTGATGTGCGAGCCTAGACCACGCACTTGAGTCCAATCATTACCTAGACCACCGGCAAATTTAGACAGTAGGGCATTGTCACGCATAGCACTGTAAATATCGCCAAGATCATCAGGGATAGTTGTTAAGTAACACGATGATAGTTGTGGGCGTAATGTGCCGGCATTAAATAGAGTAGGGGTACTACTCATAAAGTCGAAAGATGACAATAAGTTGTAGAATTCAATAGCACGTTCTTCACGATTGATTTCGTTGATTGCCAAGCCCATTGAAACACGCATGTAGAATGCTTGTGGTAACTCAAAACGTACATTGTCTTGGTGAATAAAGTAACGGTCATACAGTGTTTGCAAGCCAAGGTAAGTAAAGTTGAAATCATTTTCTGGTTTCAGTGCATCACCTAGCTTATCAAGGTCATATTCTGCTAACTCAGGTGCTAATAACTCATGGTCAATCGCGCGTTGAATATAGTTTTTAAAGTATTCAGGATAGATGTCAGCCATCTCATGCTGCGATGCTTGGCGAGCTTGCTCAAATACAAAGCTAAGTGCTTCGCGGCGGATGCTATCCATTAATAGGCGTGATGAAACGGTGCTGTAAGCAGGATCTTTTTCGATAAAAGTTCGGGCTGACATGACCAATGATTTTTCAACGTCTGATTCAGCGACACCATCAAAAATATTACGTTGTGTGTCATGCAAAATTGCCGCGCTATCCACACCGTCAAGTCCTGCACAAGCTTCAATAATTAGGTTTTGTAAACGGGTAATATCAAGTGGGTGTTTGCTACCATCAGCAGCGGTAACTTGAATGCTAGATTCTGTAACGGGGGCTGGATGTTGCTTTTCTTCTTCAACTCGTTTTTGTGTTTGTTGCTCACGGTATAAAACATAAGCACGTGCAGCTTTATATTCACCCGTACGCATTAAGACAAGTTCGACTTGATCCTGAATGTCTTCAATATGAACAGTGCCACCATCATCTAAACGACGTGTCAGGTTGTCAGTAATTTGTTGGGTGATATTGCTAACGGTGTCATGAATGCGGCGACTATCTTTAGCAGAATCACCTTCAACAGCAAGAAATGCTTTAGTGATGGCAATGGCGATTTTGTCGCTATCGAAGTTAGTTACCTGTCCATTACGGCGAATAACTTGGTATTGGTTTGAAGATGACTGTGCTGTGGATTCGGCCGACATAATGATACATCCTGAATATAGTGTGTTAAAACGCTAAACCACAAGTTGTAGTGGTTTTTTAGTTATTGAACCACAAGATGATGTGGTTTGGAAATAGTGATCGGTGGATGAACTGTGTGTTTTCTGTGGATAACTTTGGGGTGATCTTATCTCAACTCAGAGGGGGCGGGGGCTGAAAAGAGAGTGAAAAAAGGTGCCCTGTCGAAAAACTTTTTCTTCAGGGCATTTTGACTTTAAAGTGCCTTTACAGCCTCTAAAACCTCAGTGAGGTGTTCTTTTACTTTAACCTTACGCCATTCTTGTCGTAAAACACCTTCTTTGTCGATTAAGAAGGTACTGCGCACAATTCCCATATATTCACGGCCATAGTTTTTCTTTAGGTGTAATACATCAAAAAGGCCACAAGCAGACTCTTCTTCATCGGATAATAGTTCGAAAGGGAATGCTTGTTTTGCTTTGAAGTTTTCATGTTTACGAATACTATCGCGTGAAATACCAACGATGATGGTGTTGTGCGCTTCAAACTCGGCAATATTATCGCGAAAGTTTTGACCTTCTAATGTACAACCTGGTGTGCTGTCTTTAGGGTAAAAATAGATAACGATATTCTTACCTTTATAGTCGGATAATTTGAAAATAGTATCGCCAGTGCTAGGAAGTTCGAAGTCTGGTACGGTTTGGTCAAGTTGGACGGTAGTCATTGTTATTTCCAGTTATATATAGAGATAGGTGAAAATATACATTACATAGCGGGCGAATTCTATCGTATTTTCGTAATAGGGTTCTTGTCATCTTGTAGCGGGCAAAGTACCATGGTCGTTTATTTTCCGGAGTTTCTTGAACATGTTTAGCGGCAGTATGGTAGCGCTAGTCACACCAATGCAAGCAGATGGTTCGCTTGATCGTGATAGCCTAAACAAGTTAATTGAATTGCATATAAGTAGTGGTACTGATGCTATCGTTGCTGTGGGAACTACAGGCGAGTCTGCGACATTAACGGTTGATGAGCATTGTGATGTGATGCGTCAGGTTGTTTCTCAAGTAAATGGTCGTATTCCAGTTATTGCAGGAACAGGCTCAAATTCAACAGCTGAAGCTATTGAATTGTCGCAACATGCAAAAGACTTAGGTGTTGCAGCCGTCCTTTTAGTAACCCCTTATTATAATAAGCCGACACAAGAAGGCTTGTTTTTACACTATAAAGCGATTGCTGAAGCGGTTGATATTCCACAGATTCTTTATAATGTGCCGGGACGAACGGCATGTGACTTGTTGCCAGCAACAGTAGCTCGACTTGCAGACATTTCAAATATTGTTGGTATTAAAGAAGCAACAGGTGATGTGGCTCGAGTTGCAGAGATTAGGTCATTGTGTGGCGATAAAATTGAACTTTATACTGGCGATGATGCCAATACAGTAGATTTTATTTTAGCGGGTGGTGTAGGTGCTATCTCGGTAACGGCTAATGTAGCTCCAGAAGCAATGCATACTATGTGTGAAGCTGCTTTGTCAGGAGACGAACAAACAGCCCGAGAGATAGACAGTCGTCTGGTATTGCTACACGAACGACTATTTGTTGAAGCAAATCCCATTCCTGTTAAATGGGCATTAACTGAAATGAACTTGATCCCAACTGGATTACGTTTACCAATGACGGTGTTGTCAGAACAATACCATCAGCCAGTACATGACGCATTGAACGCTGCTGGCGTATTAAATTAATTGAGAGTGAATTGAACTAGATGAACTATAAATATTCTTCTTTAGCTGTATTGCTATCTGTTGCATTAAGTGGTTGCGGCTCTTTACCTGCGATTGATGAGGTTGTTCCTGATAATACGAAGGAATACCGTAAAGCGGAAACGATGCCTCCTCTTGATGTTCCTCCTGATTTAAGTACTGCGCGAATTAATGATGATATTGCAGGTAGTCAGAATAGTTCCGCAACGTATTCTGAGTTTGAAGAGGCTGCAACTAACCCTCTTGTAAGTAAATACAATATTACGCCCGAAACAAAACCAGCATTATCTGGAGAAGGTAAAAAACGTCATCTAGTTATACCGGGTAACCGTGATGTTGTTTGGCAGAACCTTTTAGACTTTTGGTCGCAAAAAGGCATTGAGATTAAGCGTAAAGACCAACGTATTGGCTTGATGGATACTGCTGTAGGTAGCGATGACTATGCATATCGTATAAGAATGGAACGTGGTGATACATCGAAACAATCATTAGTTTACGTGGGTGCTGCTGGTTTTGATGCAAATGCACAAAAAAATGAAGCAATGTTACGTCAAATAGCTGAGTTCTTAGGTGGCTTACATCAAGTAGCACAAGCTGAGATAAAAGCTAAAAAGCAATTAGAGCCGCAAAGTGCATCTGTTACCGCGACATTGGTGGATAGCACAGATGGGCACCAATCATTATTAGTAGAAGATGACTTTTCAAATGTATGGCGTAAGGTCGGTCGAATTCTAGATAGCAAAGGTTTTGCTGTTGAAGATCGTGACCGTTCAAGAAGGACATACTTTGTCCATTACCTTGATCCATTCAATGAAGTGGAGCAAGAAGATGAAGGCGTACTAAGTAAACTCGCTTTTTGGAAAGATGATGCTGAAAAAGCGCCTGATGAATATTATTACATCAAGTTGATCTCTGACGCTGCTAATACAAAAGTGATCATTTTAGATGCTGAAGAAGTGCGTACTTCATCTGATACGGCAAAACGTTTATTAAGCCTTCTTCAGGAGCAGTTAGCTAAATAATGCGTTTTGCCTCGATCGGTAGTGGCAGTCGGGGGAATGCAACAGTAATTTCGCATGAAAATACCACATTATTAGTAGATTGTGGCTTTTCTGCACGAGAGACTGAGAAACGCTTACAGCGATTTGAGTTTGACCCTAGTCGGCTTTCTGGCATTGTCGTCACACATGAGCATGCAGACCATATAAGTGGTGTTCGTGTTTTAGCCAGAAAATATAAGCTACCTGTTTATGCAACAGCCGGAACAGCCGCTTGTTTGGCTGCCGATGTGATGGGTTTGGTTGAAGAGTTTAGTTGTCACGAAACATTTAGTATTGGTGATATTGAAGTAGAACCTTTTCCTGTTCCTCATGATGCTCGAGAGCCTAGTCAATTTGTTTTTTCAGATGGACAGCACAGATTGGGTTTATTAACAGATGTCGGTATGAGTACTCCAGTTATAGAGCAAGCTTTATCATTGTGCGATGCTTTATTGCTAGAAGCTAATCATGATATGGATATGCTGGATAATGGGGAGTACCCCGATCATCTAAAGTATCGTGTTGCAGGGCGACTAGGCCACTTAAATAATGTGCAATCAGCTAAAATATTAGAAACGATTGATACAAGTCGTTTGCAACATATTATTGCAATGCACCTGAGTGAGAAGAATAATTCGCCGAATATTGTAAGACCTTTGTTTGCGGAAGCGTTAAACTGTGATCAAAGTTGGATTGGGCTTGCCGAACAGGAAGCAGGTTTTGATTGGCGTGAAATAACAAATAGTTAAAGAGTAAATGATGGAAAAAAAACAAGAACTGTTCGCAGGTAAAGCCAAAAGCATTTATGCAACGGATAATGATGATTATGTCATTATGAGCTTTCGTGATGATACCTCAGCATTTGATGGTGAAAAAATTGAACAACTGAGCCGCAAAGGTGAAGTTAATAATAAGTTCAATGCGTTTATTATGGAACAGTTGGAAAATGCAGGTATTCCAACTCATTTTAAAGAACTTTTTAATGACACAGAGTCTGTTGTAAAAAACATGCAAATGATGCCTGTTGAATGTGTTGTTAGAAATGTTGCCAGTGGTAGTTTATGTCGTCGTTTAGGTGTTGAAGATGGCTTAGAATTAAACCCGCCAGTCTTCGAGTTTTTCCTTAAAAATGACGAACTCCACGATCCAATGATTAATGAATATCATATTGAAACATTTGCTTGGGCAACATCAGACTCTGTTAGTAAAATGAAAGAGTTAACCTTTAAAGTTAATGCTGTTTTGACTAAGCTATTTTCCGATTCAGGCATGATTCTAGTCGATTATAAGTTAGAGTTTGGCTTGTTCAACGGTGATGTTATTTTAGGGGATGAATTCAGTCCTGATGGCTGTCGCTTATGGGATGCTGAAACACGTAAAAAATTAGATAAAGATCGTTTTCGCCAAGGTTTGGGTGGCGTAATTGAGGCCTATGAAGAAGTTGCTAAACGCATAGGTGTAAGTTTATAAAGTAACAAGTTTTGTAATTCAAAAAAATACCCAAGCTTAGTAATAAGTCTTGGGTATTTTTTTGAACTAAAATTGTTGAAAGTCTTTTGTTACGCTAACTTCCAATTAATTTCTTGTCCCGCTCTCATTGGAACTAACTGTTGTCCTGAAAACTCATAACTATCAGGCACTGTCCACGATTCTTTGATTAGCGTAATTTTATTTTCATTTCTAGGTAAGCCGTAGAAGTCTGGACCAAAGTGGCTGGCAAAGCCTTCTAATTTATCCAGTGAATTTGCCGCTTCAAAGGCTTCAGCATAAAGTTCAATAGCGGCATGGCCACTGTAAATACCAGCACAACCACACGATGTTTCTTTAGCATCAATAGCATGTGGTGCACTATCAGTCCCTAAAAAGAACTTCGGGTTGCCACTTGTGGCTGCTTTAATGAGTGCTTGTTGGTGCGTATTACGTTTCAATACAGGCAAACAGTAGTTGTGAGGGTGAATACCACCAACCAACAAGTCATTACGATTTAATAGCAGGTGATGAGGTGTAATTGTCGCGGCAATATTAGCGTCACTTTCTATTACAAAATTAACAGCATCAGCAGTAGTTATATGTTCAAACACAACTTTAAGTTTCGGGAAATCGACTAACAAAGGTTTGAGTACTTGCTCAATGAACACTTTTTCACGATCAAATACATCAATATCAGCATGAGTTACTTCGCCGTGGACCAGTAGCGGCAGTTGAAGACGTTCCATTTCAGCTAAGGCATTCGCACAGAGCTTTAGGTCTGTTACGCCGGCATCGGAGTTTGTTGTTGCGCCAGCAGGGTAGAGTTTGACAGCGTAAACAATGCCACTTGCATGTGCAGTTATAATTTCTTCAGCACTGGTGTTGTCTGTTAAGTACAAGGTCATTAAGGGTTCAAAATTATTCCCATCAGGACGCGCATTTAAAATACGTTGACGATAATCCGTTGCCAATGCCATTGTTGTTACTGGCGGCTGTAAATTGGGCATAATGACTGCACGTGCAAATGTATGTGCCGTGTCAGGAACAGTCCTGTTTAGTGCCGAATTGTCGCGCAAATGAAGATGCCAGTCATCAGGCTGGGTAATGTCTAATTGTGTTATTTGTGTTTGAGTCATAGTGTCAATTATGACATAGCTAAACAAATAAGCCGATATCTTTCCGTTTAATCCCTTGTTAAACAAGAGGGTTTGAGCTCGGTTTTACTTGACCTTAGGCGGCATTCCACGTACATTTGTGCGTTTATATTTTTGTGACGGCCATTAATGGCAATTGAGAAGGGGAACACGTGGAATTAAGCGGTGCTGATATTCTGGTTCGTAGTTTAAAAGACGAAGGTGTTGAATATTTGTTTGGTTATCCCGGTGGTTCGGTGCTTCATATTTATGATGCACTTTATCGGCAGGATGATGTTAAGCATATTTTAGTACGCCATGAGCAAGCGGCAACACATGCTGCAGATGGTTATGCGCGTTCTACAAACAAGCCAGGTGTCGTTTTAGTTACATCTGGACCGGGTGCTACTAATGCCGTGACAGGTATTGCAACTGCCTATATGGATTCTATTCCAATGGTTGTAATTACTGGACAAGTTCCATCAGCAGTGATTGGTAGTGATGCCTTTCAAGAGGTTGATGCCGTCGGTATTACACGCCCATGTGTAAAACATAATTTCTTAGTAAAAGATGTTACAAAGTTAGCTGAAACAATCAAAAAAGCATTTTATGTTGCAACAACAGGCCGACCGGGTCCCGTTGTTATTGATGTGCCAAAGGATATTACTGATCCTGCGATTAAGGTGCCGTATCACTATCCTGATAAAATCACGATGCGTTCATACCAGCCGACAGTAAAAGGTCATTCTGGTCAGATTAAACGTGCGGTTGATTTACTGTTAAATGCAAAAAAACCAGTCATTTATTCTGGCGGTGGTGTTGTTCTTGGCAATGCGTCAGATGAACTACGCACATTTGTTCGTCATTTAGCTTACCCAATTACAAGTACATTAATGGGCTTGGGGGCTTATCCTGCAAGTGATGAGCTAAATATTGGTATGTTAGGTATGCACGGAACCTATGAAGCTAACATGGCCATGCATGATTGCGATGTGTTAATTGCTATCGGTGCTCGTTTTGATGATCGTGTAACAGGTAAAATTGCTGAGTTTTGTCCTGATGCACAAATTATTCATATTGATATTGATCCTTCATCGATTTCTAAAAATATTACTGTAGATATTCCTATTGTTGGTGATGTTGCAGGTGTGCTTCAGGAAATGAACCATATCTTGACTACAGGTAAGAAGCAGACTCAGAAGAAAGACATTGAAGCATGGTGGAAGGTAATTAATGCATGGCGTGCGTTTAAGTGTCTTGATTATGACCGTAATAATTCGGATTCAATTAAACCTCAAGCTGCGGTTGAACTTGTTCACAAACTGACAAATGGTGATGCGTTTGTTACATCAGATGTGGGACAGCATCAAATGTGGGCAGCACAATACTATGGCTTCGATAAGCCAAATCGCTGGATAAACTCTGGTGGTTTAGGCACGATGGGCTTTGGGTTACCTGCGGCTATGGGTGTTCAATTAGCACACCCTGATGATACTGTTGTATGCATTACCGGTGAAGGTAGTATCCAAATGTGTATTCAGGAATTATCAACCTGTTTGCAGTATGGCTTGCCGATTAAAATTGTTGCATTAAACAATGGGTATTTAGGTATGGTTCGTCAGTGGCAAGAATTTTTCTATGAAGAACGCTACTCGAGCTCTTATATGGAATCATTACCTGACTTTGTTAAATTAGCTGAAAGTTATGGTCATGTTGGTATTCGCGTTGAACGACCTGAAGATCTTGATGCGGCAATGGAAAAAGCCTTTGCAATGAAAGATCGCTTAGTATTTATTGATGTAGTAACGGATAAAACAGAAAATGTATATCCAATGATCGCAGCGGGCAAGGCTCATAATCAAATGCATATGTCTGCACATGCTAAATTGCCGCAAGATCCTGAGCGGGAGTTATCATAATGCGCCATATTATTTCTATTTTAATTGAAAATGAA
The DNA here is from genome assembly GCA_028598975.1 of Gammaproteobacteria bacterium. Classification (GTDB taxonomy): domain Bacteria; phylum Pseudomonadota; class Gammaproteobacteria; order Nitrosococcales; family Methylophagaceae. The sequence continues at coordinate 11,410 of JAQRMU010000032.1, forward strand.
GCCGGTGCGTTATCACGTGTTGTTGGTTTGTTCTCGGCACGTGCCTATAATATTGAGTCTCTGACAGTTGCACCTACAGAAGATGCATCGTTATCACGAATTACTATTGTAGCTATTGGTACAGACCGTATAATTGAACAAATTACTAAACAACTTAATAAGTTAGTTGATGTAGTTAAGTTGTTAGATTTGTCTGATGGCCCTCATATTGAGCGAGAAATGGTGCTTGTGAAAGTTAAAGCAGCCACAATGGCGCAACGTGAAGATATTAAACGTTTAGCAGATATTTTCAGAGGCCATATCATCGATGTCACAACCTCTACTTATACTATTGAACTAACGGGTTCAGGTAAAAAAGTAGATTCTTTTATTGAGGCATTAGCTGAACATAAGATTTTAGAAACAGTTCGCTCAGGGGTATCTGGTATTGCCCGTGGCGATAAGATTTTGCACGTATAAGTAGAGCTTCCGAATAAGAAGGTCTTGAAAATTAGATTTTGAAGTATTAAGGAATTAAAAATGAGTTTGAACGTTTATTACGATAAAGATTGTGACTTATCTATCATCAAAGGTATGAAAGTAACGGTCGTTGGTTATGGTTCACAAGGCCATGCACATGCTTGTAACTTGAAAGATTCAGGTGTTGATGTAACTGTTGCACTTCGTGCAGGTTCTTCTTCAATTGCTAAAGCTGAAGCACATGGTTTAACAGTTAAAGACACGCCATCTGCTGTTGCTGATGCTGATTTAGTTATGATTTTGACTCCTGATGAGTTCCAATCACAACTTTATAAAGAAGAAATTGAACCAAACTTGAAAAAAGGTGCTGTTTTAGCCTTTGCTCATGGTTTTGCAATTATCTACAAACAAGTTAACCCACGTGCAGATTTAGACGTAATCATGATCGCGCCTAAAGCACCTGGTCATACAGTACGTAGTGAATTTGTTAAAGGTGGCGGTATCCCTGATTTAATCGCTATTGAGCAAGATGCTTCTGGTAACGCGAAAGCAATCGCATTATCTTATGCTTCTGGTGTCGGTGGTGGTCGTACAGGTATCATCGAAACAACATTCCGTGACGAATGTGAAACAGATTTATTCGGTGAGCAAGCTGTTCTTTGTGGTGGTGCTGTTGAATTGGTTAAAGCAGGTTTCGAAACATTAACAGAAGCGGGTTACGCGCCTGAAATGGCTTACTTCGAATGTTTGCATGAATTGAAATTGATTGTAGATCTTATGTATGAAGGCGGTATCGCTAACATGAACTACTCAATTTCTAACAATGCTGAGTATGGCGAATATGTTACAGGCCCTAAAGTCATCAATGATGAAAGTCGCCAAGCAATGCGCGAAGCATTGAAAAACATTCAAGAAGGTAAATACGCAAAACAATTTATCCTTGAAGGTCAAACTGGCTACCCAGAAATGACATCAATGCGTCATATTAATGCTGAGCATCCAATTGAAAAAACAGGTGCTAAATTGCGTGAAATGATGCCTTGGATTCAAAAAATTGTTGATAAAGATAAAAACTAATTTCTTATATCAATAAAGAAAAACAGGCGGGGGCTGATATGAAAATATCAGCCCCCGTTTTGTTTCTGCTATGATAACGGCTATTAAAATACTGAGAGTGACCTATAAATAATGGATAGTGAAAAACAACAAAGTCGCGGTATTTATTTACTACCTAACCTATTTACGACAGCAGGGTTATTTGCAGGCTTCTATGCTATTGTCGCTGCCATTCGTGGTGATTTTGAATCTGCGGCCATTGCCATTTTTATAGCAATGATCATGGATGGTCTTGATGGTCGTATTGCACGGATGACAAATACTCAAAGTGACTTTGGTGCCGAATACGATAGTCTTGCTGACATGGTCTCATTTGGGTTAGCTCCTGCACTTGTTATCTTCTTGTGGGCGTTGTTAGATATGGGTAAGTTTGGTTGGATGGTGGCTTTTATTTATGCTGCATGTGGGGCATTACGCTTAGCACGATTTAATACTCAAATTGGCATAGAAGATAAGCGCTATTTTCAAGGTTTACCTAGTCCTGCCGCTGCCGCATGTTTAGCTGGCTGGGTTTGGGCTGGCACAAGTAATGGTATTGATCCTAGTTTAATGACCGCAATAGCGATGCCACTTACATTTGCTTGCGGTATCTTGATGGTGAGTACCGTTAGATACCATAGCTTTAAAGATCTAGACTTACATGGAAAAGTACCCTTTGTTGTGATGCTGGTATTAGTCCTCGTTTTTGCACTGATTGCGAGTGACCCTCCACTTGTTCTATTTGGCGGATTTATGCTTTATTTACTTTCAGGCCCCATTTTGACATTAATAAAAATTCGTCAGCATCGGACAGAACGAAAACAGGAACAAGATAGCTAATAGGCACAAGGATGTCGTCAATGAATAAAGCCATTCCCGCATTTTGGGATATTCTTCCCACGTTTTTTCTAATCCCATTAAAAGGGGTGGGCATTGTTGCACTGCTGTTATTTTCAGCAATTGTAACGAATTTCCCTTCACTATTTGTTTATATCATCATTTTCTTTGCTGCAGTTAAATATGGAATGGAGATATTACACAATACTGCCGAGGGTGTTTTAAAAGCCCCTGAGCTTAGTTTTAAAGTATTAAATGAGAATTATGATCTGCCATTTAAGCTATTAGCCTTATTTTTATTACCACTTTATTTATTATCAAAGGTTGGTGATAGCGCACCAATAATTAGCATTTTTCTTGTTGTGTTTTATTCAATCGTATTACCAGCAAGTATTATGACATTGGCCTATACACGCCACTTAATATCAGCCCTTAATCCTATAGAATTAGTTCGTCTTATCACTCGATTAGCTTGGTCATATGTCACTCTTTATATTCTTCTCTTCTTTTTGAGTAGCGCGCCTTCTATTGCGTATTTCTTTTTCGCAGAGGGCATTGGTTCATCTGTTTTTCTTGCCGTGCTTTTTCAGATCTATTTTTATTGGGTTATGTACGCCATGATGGGCTATGTTTTATATCAATATCATGACGATATCGGTTACGAATTAGCCAGTGAAAGAGAAGATAGAAAGAAGAAGAAACTAGATCCATTATCCGGTATTGATGCGTCACTTCAAAGTGAAGACTATATGGTGGCACAGAGAGATTTAAAAGCATTGATCCTAACAAATCCTACTGATTTAGAATTGCGACGTAAGTTCCATAAACTGGCAAAAATATCGGGTGATACCAAAGAGCTAACACAGCAAGGGGCAGGGATGATTTGGCGCTTAATTGGGGCTGGAAAGAATGTAGAAGCGGCTAATATCTACCTAGATTGTGTTAAGGCTGATAGCAATTTTAAGCCAGTTAAAGACTCTGATTATTTACCATTAGCTACCGAATTGAAAAGAATGCGATTGTACAAAAAGGCAATTTCATTATGTAATGACTTTCATGTAAATTACCCCAACAGTATAGATCTCCCTTTTTTATATTTATTAGTGATAAAGATTCTTATCGAAGACTTATCTCAGGATGAAATGGCAAAGCCAATTTTATCTTTCTTAGAGAAAAACTATATTGGTCATGAGATTGCAGATGACCTTGCAGGCTACAATTCCTATTTGTCACGTGTATAGCTTGCTCATTTAAGCTTATTCTTTGCCAATAAAGTAAATTGATGATTCGGATAGTGTTTGCTTAAGTAGGCGTTGTAAACTTCAGCTTTATTAACGTCACCTGCTGAAATTAACTTATTAATTAAGCTACCGATAAAATCTGGTAGTTGTAAAAACTTCTCGGGCTGTTTTTGCATTATAGATACAAGCTTTTCAGCCTGTTCAAATGCATTAATAGTCGTAAATCGTCGTATTAAATTGTTTAGTAGCACCACACTAAATCGAGGCGATCTTAGCTGGCTATATTCATTAAAGACATCAAGAATAAGTGTGTTTGTTGCAGCATCGCGATCAGTCAAAGATAAAATTGAGATTGCTCCATGATGATGTTCATTCGAACCCGTATTAAGTTTGTGCGTTTTATAATAACCATAGAGCACTTCACGGTTATCAGGATGTTCACTTAACAGTTTGGCAAATAATGGTGCCGCCTTTTCATAATCAAGTGTATTAACAAGGCCATTTGCCTTATTTAGCAGACTGATAAATGAATCTGTGAGTTCACGTTCATCAAGATAATGATGGTTTATGGCTTGAGGATAGAATTTTCTAATCCCATAGATAATACTCGCTCCAGAAATCAAACCACCAATATGGGCTAAGTAATTTACATTGCTGATATTAGAGTATGCAATTTGTTGGTAAAGCTCTTTACCTAGCCATAGAATGAGTAAATAAAATGCTGGCAGTTTTATATAGTCAAAATAGACATAAATAAAATAGAAAAAGCGGACTTTTCTAAGGCCAAATAAAACAGCATACATTCCCATTAGACCAGCAATGGCACCTGATGCACCGAGAGAAGGTATTAGGCTGTCACTACCAGTGTAAAGCGTAATTGAGTTTGAAAGTATGCCGCATAATAAATAGGCGGTAATGAAAAGACTACTGCTCATAGATAGCTCGACGATAAAGCCAACAGCGAGTAAAAAAATCATATTTCCAAAAAGGTGAGAAAAGTCTGCATGGAGGAACATATGAGTAAAGAATGTGAGTAGTGTTGGTTCTCCTGTTTTAAGAGCATAGTGCCAACTAACAATATTATTCTTCATCGCGTTTAATTGGGTACGCTTTGATTTCCATTCTGTATAAACAGGGTTAGATCTAGTGATAAATTCACCATTTTCTAATGCCTGCATAAAGGGGCGATCAAATTCTAGTTCAAAAAATGAAGGCAGTGAATCAGCACTGGTCAACTTACCTTGCTTTATTAACTGTTTTTGAAAGTAGGGGAGCTCAATATCAGCTAAGCCAGATTGATAGTAATACTGCTCGACTTGATTAAACTTATCGTTATCATTAGTTTGAAATGAAAAGAAGACCATCGTGTTAATAAAGATAAGTAATAATGTAATAGCAGGTGGATTATTCCACTCAATCTTTTTGTCAAAAGGAATGATTACCATGGTATTTTAATTAGCTTGTGATATTAAGGCTTAGCTATAAATGCTTTTTCTATATTGGCAATATCAATAGGTATTTCTGCTGTACCACCATTTAAGCGTATTTCGATAATAACCCGACCACTTGCAACATCTATGATAAACCCTTTGAATGTCTTTCCTTGTTTAGTTTCTAGCCTTACTGGATAGTTAATATAGTCATAAAGGCCTGAAATAGGGATTTCTCTATTTTTAGGTATTGGTTTTATATTATTTCGCTTATTTATACGTGTTCGTTGTTTTACAATAGGGGCTTTTATTGCTATTGAGCGGGCATTGAGTAAATCCTCTATGGCTGTATTTTTGTTCCAGTCAAAGCGAACAAGACTTGGTGGATTAGCATCAACAAACAGTGTTAAGCCTAAAAGGTTTGCCCATGCTTTTGTTTCATACAGTTCTATATCTTGTAGGTTTATGGCATCTGATGGTTGGCTAACGATAGTTAAAGTAGCTTGTTCTACAAGATGAGCCTGATATGCATCATAAATATTTTTACTTAAATGAATATTGGCATCTGATAAATAGCGTTTTAGAGCTTGAATATGCTGTTCAACATAGGCGTCAGGCTCAAGCCCACTTTGCTTTACACAGTATTCAATAACTCTGTTGTTATACCCTAAATCTTGCAGTTCAAATTCTAAGCTACTCACTTTTGTATTGATATTAGCTAAATCAGATGAAGAACTAATATTAGGGATCAATAATTGAGCAGAGTATCTAGCCATATCATGCATAGTGATTTCAAATGCCATCTCGACTTCAGATGAGTATTTGTCATGCTCAAAATTTAGATGGATACTGCTATCTATGCCAGCATAACCGAGTTCAGGTAGCTCTTTACTACCTATTTCCTTAATATCACCACAGGATAATGCAGTGATATACGCTGAAATAAGCTCAGCCTCATCTGGTTCATCATTTGCGATTAAGTTCAGACCGGCAAATACATGATTAATTTTAAGTTGCAATTTCGGTAGTATTTCTCCAGATTCTATTTTCTTCTCGAAGTTGAGGTAATCAAGCGCACTATCTAATCGTAACTCTATTGAACCAATATCAATCGGTGCATCTGTCATACCAAAAATAGGATTTACCGTCACACCATGAATAGAAATGCTGCCATCCATTGGATTACTGAATTTTTGATAGTGAATAGAAACAAAAGGCTGGGCCGATTCAATCAGTGAATCAACGGCACTCTTGGTAGAAAAATAAATATATGCGGCTGTTGATGCTATAGCAGCCACAGCGATAAAAAGAGATAGAGTAAGAAATCTTTTCATTTTTATGTAACTTCCTTACGTTTAGGCTTGCTAAATTAACGGTTCCGAATGGTTAGAGTATAGCAATAATAGTTAATAATATACCGGCTGGAATGGCACAACCCAATATCACAAATTATCAAGTTGCTCTAGAATTCAGTGACAGCATGGGGCGGGGAGATATGAAAAACGAAAGATTACTTGGCAATATTCCGAATTCATATTAAAATCGCCTGCATGAACATTATGCAAACAAAATCATCGCACAAAGCTGGTATTTCACAGCACGATTTAGTTGCACCTGAAATTTGTTCTTTATTCCTGCTACGACTGCCTTAGGGCATACAGACTTAGCCCCCCCCAATCAGTTTAATTACTGATAAATCCTTAGCTATATATTTTTAAAGTCTGCGTAAATGGAGCAGGAAAAATGAGTGACAAATTAATAATTTTTGATACAACCTTGAGAGATGGCGAGCAAAGTCCTGGCGCATCAATGACCAAGGATGAAAAAGTTCGTATCGCCAAATCTTTAGAGCGAATGCAAGTGGATGTCATCGAAGCTGGGTTCCCAATTGCCAGTGTAGGCGATTTTGAATCAGTGCAAGCGGTCGCAAACACCGTAACAGAAAGTCGCATTTGTGGTTTAGCTCGCGCATTAGATAATGACATTGATCGTGCTGGAGAGGCGCTAAAAGGTGCTAATGCTTCCCGTATTCATACCTTTATTGCAACATCGCCAATTCATATGGAAATGAAACTTCGTATGAACCCCGATCAAGTTATCGAAAATGCGGTGAAAGCGGTTAAACGTGCACGACGTTATACAGATGATGTTGAATTTTCACCAGAAGATGCAGGTCGAAGTGAACCAGAGTTTTTATACCGAATTTTAGAAGCGGTTATAGATGCAGGTGCAACAACTTTAAATATCCCCGATACAGTGGGCTATAACTTACCTCATCAGTTTGGTCAGTTGATTTATAACTTGCGTGAAAACATCCCTAACTCAGATAAAGTAATTTTCTCAGTTCACTGCCACAATGATTTAGGCTTGGCTGTTGCTAACTCCTTATCTGCGGTATTAAATGGTGCACGCCAAGTTGAGTGTACTATTAATGGCTTAGGCGAACGTGCCGGCAATGCCGCGATTGAAGAAGTCGTTATGGCAGTTCGTACACGCCAAGATATGTTTAGCTGCGATACTAATATTGATACAACCCAAATATTAGCTGCATCACGCTTAGTATCAGGCATCACAGGCTTCGCTGTGCAACCTAATAAAGCCATTGTCGGTGCCAATGCCTTTGCTCATGAGTCAGGTATTCATCAAGATGGCGTATTAAAGAACCGTGAGACTTACGAAATCATGCGGGCTGAGGATGTAGGTTGGAATGCTAACCGCATGGTAATGGGTAAACACTCTGGTCGTAATGCATTTAAAGATCGTTTAAAACAGTTAGGCACTGAGTTTGAAACTGAAGCAGACTTGAATGAAGTGTTTCGAAAGTTCAAAGAATTAGCAGATAAGAAACATGATATTTTTGATGAGGATTTACAGGCCTTAGTCAGTGATACTGTTACTTTGGATAATGAACGTATTCGCTTAACGTCACTAAGAGTTTGTAGTGAAACAGGTGAAACGCCAGTTGCCTCAGTGACATTGTGTATTGATGATGAAGAAAAACAAATTGAAATAGCAGGCAGTGGCCCTGTTGATGCGGCATTACGCGCTATTGAAGAACTTGTGCAAAGTAAAACCGAGTTGCAGTTATACTCTGTAAACAATATTACCAGTGGCACTGACTCTCAAGGTGAGGTTAATGTGCGTCTTGAAAAAGCAGGCCGTATTGTTAGTGGTCAAGGTTCTGATACAGATATTGTTATTGCATCGGCTAAAGCTTACATTAACGCACTAAACAAGATTTTAGTGCCTGTTGATCGCGCACACCCACAAGTTTAATGGAACTCAATCCTAGACAGTTATCCTCACTCAATGAGATGGGGATACCTGTTTGGGAGTTTCGTTCTAGTGAAGCTGAGGAAGTAGTAGTTGTAGTTGAAGATAATCTCGAAGTTTATCCTAGTGAACAATTATTAAATTGTGACTGGGTTGTGATGATTGATAACCAAAATTATGGTGAACAAGCACAGCGGCTATTACATGCAATGTTACTTTCAGTTGGTGTTAAAGAGCATCAGCTAGCGATAATTGATACAAAGCAATTATCGCAGTTACAAACCATTGCTGCGCAGAAAAAAGTACTCATTATTTTAGGCAGTTCAATGGCTCAAGAGCTTTTAGGTGAAAATATTGTCCGTGGCTCGATTCATCAAACGATGGACTCTAAGATCTCAACGGTTGTTAGTTATGCTTTAGACGATTTGCTTGAAAACCCACAAAAAAAAGCTCACGCATGGCAAGACTTACAACTTGCTAAGCAGGCATTACTTTAAAATAGTGAAATATCGTGAAATGCAAGCTAACGATATTGTTGATGTGGTTAGCATAGAGCAAGAAGCAAATCAGTTTCCTTGGTCAACAAAAAATTTCCAAGATTGCTTAAAAGCTAATAATGACGCTTGGGTTTTTGTTGATAACTCAGATGATATTATTGCTTATACAATAGTGCAGAAAGTAGTTGATGAAACTCATCTGCTAAATATTTGTGTCAAACCAAGCGCACAAGGAAAAGGTTTGGGGCGAGAAGTATTAAATCATGTTATTGATTTTGCACAGAGTATTTCATCTATCCTAATCGTATTAGAGGTGCGTAGCTCAAATCAACGTGCCCAACAATTATATTCACAAGCTGGCTTTAACGAGATGTCAGTGCGAAAAAATTATTATCCAGCTACAGATGGGCGTGAAGATGCTGTGTTAATGGGAATGGATTTAAGCTTTTATTAATCATTTTTATTGATTTGAATGAGCCTCTAGCTTAGACTTGTCGGTGTAAAAATTGATCTAGATCATGATTTTGTGATTTAGATTGTCAAAAGTATATTTTTTAGGAGAAGAACATGGGGTTTATTAAAGGTATTCTGGGTAGCATCAAGGCTACGATTGCATCAGGGTTTATTTTAGCAATTCTAATTGCATTATTTGGTTGGCAGAGCTCTGGTAGCTTTAATGTCTTAGAACTTACTGTATGGCTTCATGTTGTTGTTGGTATCACATGGATTGGTCTTCTTTATTACTTTAATTTTGTCCAAGTTCCAGCAATGGGTGAAGCTTTAGCAGATGAAGGTGGTCCTGGTCCAGCTGCTATTGGTAAATATGTCGCACCTCGTGCTTTACTTTGGTTCCGCTACTCTGCGGCATTAACATGGTTAACAGGTGTGAGCGCATTAGAATCAACAGGTGTAGGTATTGTTAATGCCTTTACTTTTGCAAACTCTCAAGCTGCATTGATCGGCGTGGGAGCATGGTTTGGAACAATCATGTTATTTAATGTATGGGTACTTATTTGGCCAAATCAAAAGAAAATTCTTGGTATGGTAGAAGCTACTGCGGATGAAGTTGCGAAAGCAAAAGTAACTGCGGCATTGGCATCTCGTACTAATGTTCTTTTATCTATTCCATTACTATTATCTATGACTGCTTTTGCACACGGTAATTTAGTTTAAGTTACATAATGGTGCTCATAAATCATGTGATAGATAATTAACGATTATAAGTAGTTTTGCTTATAGAGTAGTATCGTTATAAAATACTTCGTTATTTGAAAAAAGACAGTTTCATTTGAAACTGTCTTTTTTTGTTTTAGACCATTCAAATTAATGAATGCTAGGTTTCAGTGGAGTAGAACCATGACAAATTCAGTCATGCCAACATATGGACGTCTTGATGTCGCTTTTACTAAAGGTAAAGGCGCATGGTTAACAGATGTTGACGGTAAACAGTATTTAGATGCTTTAAGCGGTATTGCTGTGTGTAACTTAGGTCACGCACACCCTGCAGTGGCTGAAGCATTAGCTGAACAAGCTCGCACCTTAATTCACACATCGAATATTTATCAAATTCCACTACAAACAGAACTCGCTGACAAGTTAACTAAATTATCGGGAATGGAGCAGGTTTTCTTTTGTAACTCAGGTGCTGAGGCAAATGAAACTGCAATAAAAATCGCAAGAAAATACGGTCATTCTAAAGGGATAGATAAACCCGTTATTATCGTGATGGACGGCAGTTTCCACGGTAGAACAATGGCAACCTTAACAGCAACGGGCAACCCTAAAGTTCATGCTGGTTTTGAGCCTTTAGTTCCTGGCTTTGTAAGAGTTCCATATAACGATCTTGATGCATTGAAAATGGCTATTGGTCACTGGCCAGAGGCTGTTGCCGTTATGCTTGAACCAGTACAAGGTGAGGGTGGGGTAAAGATTCCTGATGCAGACTACCTTGTTGGTGTACGTGAGTTATGTACGCAGCGTCAGCTATTGATGATGTTAGATGAGGTTCAAACAGGTATTGGCCGCACAGGTTCATTGTTTGCCTTCCAGCAAGTTGAAGACGTCTTACCAGATGTCATGATGCTGGCTAAAGGTTTAGGCAATGGTATGCCGATTGGCGCATGTTTGGCATCTGGCTTAGCAACTGACGTCTTACAACCTGGTAATCATGGCTCAACATTTGGTGGCAACCCTTTAGCTTGCAGAGCAGCACTTGCCGTTCTTGATACCATCGCAACTGAGCATGTTCTGGATAATGTTGCATTATTATCAACTCACATTGTTGATAGTTTTAAGCAAACACTAGCTGGAACAGAGGGTGTTAAATCAATTAGATCTGCTGGTTTTATGTTTGGTATTGAATTAACGATACCTTGTGCTGAATTAGTTCAACAAGCATTAGGCAAGGGTATTTTGATTAATGTAACAGCAGATAAAACAATAAGACTGTTGCCACCTTTAGTGATCAATATGGATGAGGCGAATACAATGGTGTCACTAGTCAGTGAGCTAGTCATTGAGTTTCTTGATTCAAAAGCAGTTAAGAGCGTAGCGTAATGAGACATTTTTTAACACTAAAAGACTTTACTTCAGCTGAGTTAGAGCAATTAATTCAGCGTGCAATTGAATTAAAACGACTACATAAAGCTGGTGAGATTTATGAACCACTAAAAAATAAAGTATTAGCGATGATTTTTGATAAGTCATCGACTCGTACTCGTGTTTCATTTGAATCTGGAATGGTTCAATTCGGTGGTGGTGCAATCTTTTTATCACCAAATGATACTCAGCTGGGTAGAGGTGAACCTGTTGAAGACTCTGCTCGGGTTATTTCTAGCATGGTTGATATGGTCATGATCCGTACCTTTGAACATAAAATGGTTGAACGCTTTGCTGAGTACTCATCAGTGCCCGTTATAAATGCTTTAACGGATGATTATCATCCATGTCAGCTATTAGCTGATATGCAGACCTATGTTGAACATCGTGGTTCTATTAAGGGTAAAACAGTGACATGGGTAGGAGATGGTAACAATATGTGCCACTCATATATTAATGCAGCAGATCGCTTTGGCTTTAATTTAAACATTGCCACGCCGGAAGGGTATGAACCAAGCGCTGAAATTGTAGCAGATGCTGATGCATCGATTAGCTTGTTTAATGATGTAGCGAGCGCTGTTAACGGTTCTGATCTGATTGTTACTGATGTTTGGGCTAGTATGGGACAAGAAGAAGAGCAGAAAAAACGTGAAATTGCTTTTGCCGACTTCCAAGTTGATAGTTCAGTGATGGCATTGGCGAATGATGACGCACTCTTTATGCATTGTTTACCTGCCCATCGAGGTGAAGAAGTTTCAGCAGAAGTAATGGATAAACCTGATAGCGTTGTATGGGATGAAGCTGAAAACCGTCTCCATGCACAAAAAGCATTAGTAGAGTTTTTACATCTTAATCGTTAAGTTGCTCAGTTAGCGTTTGTAAACGTTCTATAGTACCAATATCAGACCATTTTCCTTGATAGTGTTCACCGCTAAGCATTTGTTTGCTTATGGCCTCTAAGAGCAGAGGTTTGAGTGCAAGTCGTTGCACATCTAAATTTGCAAATAATGCTGGGTGATAAATTGCAATTCCACTATAGGTTACTTTGTTATCACCGTCTAAACTAACCTTCCCTGACTGTAAAGAAAAGTCACCCGTGGGGTTGTGTTCAGGATTATCTACGAATACTAAATGACCTAACTCTTTTAGCTTATAGTGAGCTAGGTTCTCAAAAGGGTAGTCCGTCCAAATATCACCATTTACGACTAAAAAAGGTTCATCACCTAATAAGGGAAGGGCATTAATGATACCTCCGGCTGTTTCTAACCCGCCTTCTTGCTCAGGTGAATACGTAATTGTTGCATTATAAGCATCGCCATCCCCTAATAATTCAGGAAATTGTCCACTGAGGTGGGCGGTATTAATGACAATGTCTTTAAAGCCGGCTCTCACAAGCGATTGAATAGTATGCTCAATAATACGAAGCTTACCAGCATGTAATAATGGCTTTGGTGTTTTGTCTGTAAGTGGTCGTAAACGCTCACCACGCCCAGCCGATAAGATAATTACTTTCATCATATATTTGCTATTTTTCTTTGCTGACTTAGAAAGTTGCTTAAGTCAGAAAATTCAGGATATTTGCGGCTAATTTTCTGAACATAATGCAATGTTAAAGGTAAGTCATTGAGGTAATTGTCTTTATTATCTCGGTAATGAAGCCTACAAAAGATACCCAACACCTTAATATGACGTTGCAAGCCCATTAAATCAAACCATCGCGTAAATTGCTCTATGGATACACCATTCAATAAACCTTGTTGGTGTGCATGCCCTAAATAGTACTGAATCCATTGGGTTAATTTATCTTCAGGCCATGAGATATAGCAGTCACGTAATAATGAGACAAGATCATAAGTAATAGGGCCTATAACAGCATCTTGGAAGTCAATAATACCTGGTGTATTTTCCGTCGTATGCATCAGGTTTCGTGAATGATAATCACGATGAACAAAGACTTGAGGTTGTTCCAAAGCGTTGTCAATTAAGATGTTAAATGTAGTTTGTAAAAAAGTGGGAGCAGGTATACCTAAGTGTTTATCAAGAAACCACTCTGGAAATAACATCATTTCTTGTTGTAATAGTGCTCGGTCATAAAGAGGTAAATTCTCTTTTAGTGGACACTGTTGAATACTAATTAAACTATCAATCGCAGGATGATATAAAGCGCCTTCTGGATCAGCATTAAGCTCATCAAGGTAAGGAGTACTACCAAAGTCAGAAAGTAATAATAGTCCTAACTGTGAGTCTTTAGCTTTAACTTCAGGAACATTTATACCGTGAGTAAATAGAAAAGTAGCAATATCAATAAACGGCCCTGTGTCTTCATTAGCAGGTGGGGCATCCATCAAGATCCATGTCTTATCGTGATGTAAAACTCTAAAATACCGTCGAAAGCTTGCATCACTTGATGCAGACTCTAGTTGATAGTCGGATGAATTGAAGATGGTGTCTAGCCAGCTATGAATATCATTTAGGCGTGGATCACTACTTTTTTTTACATACATATTAGTTTAACAATCTCTCATAACACTTTATTTATTATTCAAATTAATTAATTAATTTGATATGCTGACATGATTTTGTGCTCAAAGTAAGAATTGAAGTGTATAGTATTCCGCTCAGTGTGGTATTGATTTTTATTTGAAAGGTGCCGATAAGCACTCGCATTATTATATTTTGTTTTAGGAGAAAAAATGAAAAACCTTGTTATTGTTGTATTGTTAGTCGTCGTTGCTATTGCTGCTTACAGTTATGTTAATCAACCGAAAGAAAATGTTGATGCTGTTGTCGTAGAAGAAGCAGTTGTTGCTACTACTGAAGGTAGCACTACTGTTACTGAGGAAACTGTTGCAACGGAGACAGAAGAAGTAAGCATGATTACTCCTGCTGATATGTCTGAAGAAGCTCAAGCTGAAATGTATAACCACATCATGGAATACAATAAATGCATGATGCAAAATAGACTTGAATACCATCAACAAGGTGTTAGAGTTGAAAATGTTGCAGACAAAACACTTACTACATGTGAGCCACATTTAGACGCACTTAAAGCGACGCTTGTTACTAACAATGTCAACGAAGGACTGCGTGAGGGCATGGTAAAAACAATGCGCCAACGTGCAGCTAGAAAATTGATGTCAACAATCATGCAATCCCGTGCTGGTCAAGCAGCAGCGGCAGCAAATATTGCTCCAGGCCCTGTTCCTCTACCTGTTACACCATAAAGCGTATCTCATTACTATTGATTCGGCTGAAGCACATCAATGCCTTCAGCTTGCAGTAGGCTAATCAGCCGAATCAATGGTAATCCTATAAGGCTATTTGGATCCTCACCATTTAGTTTAGAAAACAAACTAATCCCAAACCCTTCTGATTTAAAACTACCCGCACACTGATAGGGTTTTTCTTGTTGTAGATAAAATGCTATTTGATCGTTCGAGAGTGTTTTAAAGCTTACTTCAAAAGGTTCAACTAACGATTGAACCTTGCCGGTTTTACTATTTAACAAGCTAAGCCCAGTTAAGAACCGTACCGTCTTGCCTGATGCAGCAGTAAGCTGTTTCATGGCATTTTCATGGTTGCCCGGTTTTCCCAGTATTTCGCCATTTAATAATGCAACTTGGTCTGAGCCAATGATAAGCGCATTAGTGTGTGTTTCAGCAATTTTCTGTGCTTTTTGTTCTGATAAACGTTGTACCAGTTGTTCAGCTGATTCATTGTCAAGACAGCGTTCATCAATATCAGGAGATGCTGTAGTAAAGGTTAAGCCAAGCTTTTCTAAAAGCTCAGCTCTAAAAGGAGAGCTTGAGCCCAATATAAGTTGTTGCATTTGTTTGTAAACCTTATGTAATAACGGTTGGCTCAGTTCGACCTGTTCTTGACGTTATTCCTGCAAGCTCATCTGTTGCAGAAATTAATGCTTGTAATGCCGACTGTGTTTCTTGATGAAGTTTGTTTTCATCATCTTCATAAGATTCAATATAAACACGTAAGGTCGCACCTTCTGTTCCTGTACCCGATAAGCGAAGAATAATCCGTGAGCCATCTTCAAAGCCAATGCGTAAGCCTTGATTGCTAGAAATACTGTTATCGACAGGATCGGTGTAACTGAAGTTGTCAGCGTAACCGACTGTTTTTCCAGCTAAATCTCGTCCGATCAGGCTTGGAAGTTTAGCTTCTAAATCAACCATAAGTTGTTTGGCTATGTCACTTGGAATTGATTCATAATCATGACGTGTGTAGTAATTTCTACCATATTCCAGCCAGTGCTGTCCGACAATTTCAGATACAGTTTGTTTACGAACCGCTAGGATATTAAGCCAAAATAGGACGGCCCATAAGCCATCTTTTTCGCGAATATGATTCGAGCCTGTTCCAAAGCTTTCTTCACCACAAAGTGTGGCACGATCTGCATCTAATAAGTTGCCAAAGAACTTCCAGCCCGTAGGGGTTTCATGACTCTCAATACCTAACTTCTCTGCAACACGATCAGGCGCTTGGCTTGTTGGCATTGAGCGAGCGATACCCGTTAGTCCAGATTTATAAGCAGGGACTGATTGAGCATTCGCGGCCATAACAGCAAGGCTGTCAGAAGGTGTAACAAAAAAGTTAGCTCCCAAAATCATGTTTCTATCACCATCACCATCTGATGCAGCACCAAGCGTGGGTGCGTTGTCAGAAAACATTTCATCGACAAGTTCTTTAGCATAGGTGAGGTTTGGATCGGGGTGACCATTTCCAAAGTCAGTCAACGGTGTGCCATTAATAACTGTACCGGCTTTTGCACCGAGTTTATTTTCAAGAATTTCTTTAGCATAAGGCCCCGTGATAGCATGCATTGCATCAAAGCGCATTTGGAATGACTCATCTGTTAATAAAGCGCTAATTGCATCAAAATCAAATAACTCTGCCATTAAGTCAGCATAATCATCGACAGGATCAATGATGTCAACCGTCATGCCACCTAAGGATTGTGTGCCAATAACATCTAGAGAAATAGTTGCTTCATCAATGATCTTATAGTTTGAAATAGTTTGGCTATTAGCAAAAATTGCTTCAGTAATTCCTTCTGGTGCTGGACCACCATTGGAAATATTGTACTTAATACCAAAGTCACCATTAGGCCCCGCTGGGTTATGGCTCGCAGAGAGGATTATTCCACCAAATGCGTGATATTTACGAATAACACAGGAAGCAGCAGGCGTTGATAACAAACCATTTTGTCCAACAATTGCACGAGAAAAGCCATTTGCGGCTGCCATATTAAGAATAACTTGAACTGCATGCTCATTATAGAAACGACCATCACCACCAACAACAAGTACTTTTCCTTGTACGTCACCTAATGAATCAAAGGTAGATTGAACAAAGTTTTCTAAATAATGTGTTTGTTGAAATACAGTTACTTTTTTTCTGAGTCCAGAGGTACCTGGTTTTTGATCATTAAATGGTATTGTTGCAATTGTTCTAACGGCCATATTAATTTCCTGATTATTTTTAGATTAGGAACAAAAAGACTTACTTGCTAATATTCATATACTTTACCATTTACCACTAAATATGCCTAAAGATGACGAGTAGCCAACAACCCGATACTGCACGCTTAATGCGATGGGCAACTTATGCCTCTGTTTCTACAGCTTTAATACTTATTTTAGTTAAAATTGTTGCATGGTTTATTACTGATTCAGTCAGTATCTTAGCGACACTTTTAGATTCTAGTTTGGATGTGCTCGCATCGCTTGTTAATTTAATTGCCGTACGACATGCACTTCAACCTGCCGATAAAGAGCATCGCTTCGGTCATGGTAAGGCAGAAGCGTTAGCTGGGATGGGGCAGGCTATGTTTATTGCAGGATCAGCAGGATTTTTACTGTTGCAAGCGATTGGACGTTTACTTCATCCTCAAGAAATAACAGCAGGCTTAGAAGTCGGAGTAGGGGTAATGATTTTTTCAATTATTGCCACTATGATTTTGCTTTCATTTCAGAAGTACGTCATCAAACATACTAATTCGACCGCTATCAAAGCCGATGCCTTACACTACAGAACTGATTTACTCGTTAATGCGAGTGTTATTGTTGCGTTATTACTCACTTTTTATGGCTGGGGCTATTTTGATGCATTATTTGGTATCGGTATTGCGCTCTTCATCTTATACAGTGCATGGGAAATCGTAAAAGAATCAATTGATTTATTAATGGACCATGAACTACCAGATGAAGATCGTGAAAAAATTCGCCAGTTAGTTATGAATCATCCCGGCGCACAAGGGCTTCATGATTTAAGAACGCGTCGCTCGGGAACTCGCATCTTTATCCAATTACATTTAGAACTCGATTCAACCTTAACATTAGCGGCTGCTCATGCCATAGCAGATGATGTTGAAAATGAAATTGAACGCTTTTTTATCGATGCTGAAGTGATTATTCACGAAGACCCTGTTGTTTTACCTACAACATAAATTCTGTGAACTAGCTCGCATAATTAACTTAATCTCGTATAATTACCATTTTGATATCTAAGTTTAGAGAATTCTAATATTTTGTTACAAACCTCTCCTACGATTTTATACTCTGCTTCAGCAGTGGTGTTCCTACTTGTACTTTTGCTTATTATGTATAAGAAGAGAAATAGAACTGCAACGTCAAAAATGAATGAAATCCTGCGTTCGCATATTCTTGATGAAATAAAAGAAATTATTATTCCAGACGGTATCGGCGGCTTATTAGAGGTCGAGCACATGATATTAACAGAGCAGGGCTTGTTATTGATTGAGACATACCCAATGTCAGGCAATTTATTTGGTGCTGATACTATAGACCAATGGACACAAATTGTTGATGGGCGTAGTTATAAGTTTGCTAACCCATTGCGCCATATTCGAACATCTCGCCAAGCAATAAAAGCATTAGCACCTAAAGTTCCTGTTTTTTGTCGTATTATCTTTAATGCTAACTCTGTATTTCCGAAAGGAAAGCCAGATGACGTTTCCGTTTTAACGTCTCTTTCTGATGATATGAATGCGATGAAAAGTGAACCCGCCTTGGCAGTTGAATCAAAACAAGCATGGGATAAAATAATGAGAATAGTGCGTAAAAATGGCCAGGCAGTCCAGCGAGAAGGGAGCAGTAATGGCTGATAAGCGATTAGTTGTAGCGATCTCATCCCGAGCATTATTTGACCTAGATGAAAGTCATGCCATTTATGAAGAGGAAGGAACACAAGCTTATTGCCAATATCAGATTGAAAATGAAGATATCCCATTAAAGCCTGGCGCTGCATATAATCTAGTCACAAAGCTATTAGCATTAAATAAAATTAAAAACACTTCTCACGTTGAAATTATTTTACTGTCGCGTAATAGTACTGACACTGGGTTAAGAATATTTAACTCAATTCAACATCACCAGCTTGAAATCACACGTGCGGTCTTTACATCTGGAAGTAGCCCATATCGCTATGTTGCTCCATTTGGGGCGAACTTGTTTTTATCAACAAGCCCAGAAGATGTGCGTAAAGCCCTTGATGCAGGTATAGCTGCAGCGACGATATTACCCTCAAATGTTGGTGAAACGACTAAGAATGAACAATTACGGATAGCGTTTGATGGTGATTCTGTTTTATTCTCAGATGAATCAGAGCGTATATATAAAGAACAAGGGTTAAAAGCATTCACAGATAATGAACAGCAAACGGCTAAAAGCCCACTTAATGATGGCCCTTTTAAAGACTTTCTGATTGCCTTAAATTATTTACAGACAGAATTTGGTGAAGATGAAACGCCCATCCGAACAGCATTGGTAACAGCTCGTTCTGCTCCTGCACATGAGCGTGTTATTCGTACGCTACGTGCATGGGGTATCCGAATTGATGAGGCTATTTTCCTTGGGGGAATGACGAAAGGTCCATTTTTAAAATCATTTGGTGCCGATATTTTTTTCGATGATCAAGAAGGTCATTGCGATTCAGCCAGGGAGCATGTGGCGACAGGGCATGTGCCTCACGGCATTGCCAATGAATAAGATGTAGAGGATGTTATATTGAATAATCATGATGTTGAAGCTTGGGTGCAACATCTCACTGATGAAGATATGCCAGTCTTTGCAGGTACCGTAACAGATGTCACTAATGCCGTTAATAATGGAGAGTCTTCTGCAGCAGATGTTGCACACACCATTCTAAAAGATGCCTCATTAACTGGACGTCTATTAAAAATGGCGAATAGTTTTTATTACAATCCTAATGGTCAAAAAATGAACACGATTACACGTGCCGTTATGATCTTGGGCTTTGATCAAGTGCGAGCTTTGGCATTATCATTAATCTTGGTTGATTCATTATCAGAAGGTGAACACCGAAATAAAGTGGTTGAAGAAATGGCTCAGTCATTTCATGCGGCTATTCAAGCACAAGAACTGGCAAAGCTCACCAAAGTTGAATCTCCTGAAAATGTATTTGTAGCGACCTTATTATCTCGGCTTGGAAACATGGCATTTTGGGCTTTTGCTGGCGACAAGGCGACTCAACTGTCCGAACTAATGGCTTCTGGTGATGTGACTGAGAAAAATGCCGAAAGAGAAGTATTAGGTTTTCATTTAAAAGATCTAACAAGAGGTTTGAGCAAATCGTGGGCTTTAGGTGATTTGCTCGACAAGTCATTGAGTGATAATGAAACCAATGATCCTCATGTTCAATTAGTCGCGCTTGGACAACATATCGCCCAAGCGGCTCAAAAAGGCTGGGATGAGGTTGAAGCGCAAGAAGCCATTGAAGCGGCAGCTCAACAACTTGACATGCCAGTGGCTACACTACAATCTATTGCTCATAACAATGCAAAACAAGCGAAAACTGTAACTCGAATGTATGGCGTAGTAGAAGCGAGTAAACGAATTCCTATTGCTAATATTAAATTAATGGATGGGGATGGACCTGAGCAGTCAACTCAGCTTCAAGCGCATGATGATAAATATACTGAGGATGCTTTAGAATTTGAACATGAGGTGAAAGCGACTGATGAAGCTCATCCCGAGCCTGATGCAGGAGTACAATTAACCATTCTGCAAGAGATTACAGAAGCTATTGAAGAAAAACCTAGCATTAATGTTATTTTGGAAATGGTATTAGAAGGTCTTTACCGTGGTGTCGGTATGGATAGATCATTGTTTGCCATTTTATCTAGAGATAGAAAAACATTAACATGCAAATATGCTGTTGGTGAAGATGATGACACTTTAAGTAAAGAATTTAAAATTGATATATCCCATACTAATAATGTCTTCCAGCAAGTAATAAGAAATAAGAAAGCAGTTCATATTCCTGCCGATCCAAAAGAAATAGTAGGCACATTAACAAGAGACACGCTTAAATTTTTAGGGACACCACCTTATTTGATCATGCCTACAATCGTTAAAGGTAAAGTCATTGGTGTATTTATTGCCGATAGAAATGCAAGTAAGCGAGAAATTGAATCAAAAGATTTCCTTTCATTTCAACAGTTTTGCCAACAAGCGAATATGGGATTAACTTTTTTAACCATGCAAGGCTAGTTTTCTTTGTTATCTATGTTTATAATAGCCGACTTCATCAGATAGAGACTTATCTGAAAAACAGTTTCATGCGAGAGTGGCGGAATTGGTAGACGCGCCAGATTTAGGTTCTGGTGGGGTAACCTGTGAGAGTTCGAGTCTCTCCTCTCGTACCATATATTAAAGTATTGGTGGCTTAACGTTAAGCCACCAATACTTTTAAAAAATTCCATGTTTGAGGTTAAGAATGCAAGTTACTGTAGAAAATGTCAGCGAACTCGGTCGCCGTATGACGGTTACTGTTGAAGATGCCAATATCGAACAAGCAGTACAAGAGCGATTGAAAGCGATCCAGCCAACAGTGAAAATGTCAGGCTTCCGTCCTGGTAAAGTGCCAATGAAAATGGTTGCACAATCACATGCAGGTTCAGCTCGTCGTGATGTTATTGATGCACTTGTTCAAAGCAGTATGCAAGAAGCATTTACTCAAGAAGAAATTAATCCAGCAAGTCCTCCTCATATTGAAACAATGAATGAAGAAGATAACTCGCTTGTTTACGCTATGGTTTACGATGTATTCCCAGATGTAAAAGAAGTTAACTTAGATGGTATTAGTTTAGAAAAAACAACTGCTGAAGTCCAAGATGAAGATGTTGACACAATGTTAGAAACGTTACGTCAACAACGCATGACTTGGGACCCTTTAAAGCGTGCCGCTAAAGAAGAAGATGGTGTGACTATCGATTTCGTTGGTAGCATTGATGGTGAAGAGTTTGACGGCGGAAAAGGAACTGATGTTCTAGTTGTTATTGGTGACGGCAATATGTTGCCCGAGTTTGAAAACCAACTTATTGGTAAGAAAGCCGGTCAAGAAACAACAATCACAATGACATTCCCTGCTGATTACCGTGCTGAACACCTACAAGGTAAAGATGCTTCTTTCTCTGTAACTGTTAAATCTGTTGCTAAGAAGAAATTACCAAAATTAGACAAATCATTTGCAGAGTTATGTGGTGTTGATGGTGGCCTTGCTGCTTTGAAAAAAGAAGTACGTGGCAACATGACACGTGAGCTAGAAACAGCCTTAAAAGCTCAAAACAAACGTAAAGTAATGTCTAGCTTGACTGACAATAATGAAGTTGCATTACCTGAAGGTCCTGTTCAACGTGAAGCTGAATTCCTGATGGAACAAGCTAAAACGAACTTAAAAAACCAAGGTGTTAATGTTGAAGGCATTCCTTTCGATATTGAAAACTTCAAAGACAATGCAAAACAACGCGTTTCTCTTAGCTTATTAATCGGTAAAATAATTTCTGATAATGGCATTACGGCTGAAGAAGATAAAGTTAAAGCCGTTATTGATGGTATTGCTGAAAGTTACGAAGATCCTGAAGATGTTGTTAAATTCTACATGAATGACCAGCAAAAACTATCTGAAATTCAAATGATGGTTGTTGAAGATGCGGTTGTTGCGTGGATCTACGAGAATGTTAAAGTAGAAGAGACATCATCAACGTTTAGCGATGTAATGAATGCTGCATCAGCGGCCTAAATTCAAAGCTAATTGAATTTGTAGCCCGGTACTCATTAGATTGGGTACGGGCTATTTTGTTTTACGAGCAGTAATATTTCTATATAATCTATATCGTAAAAACTTTTATCTTTTATTGAGAAATACATGACTAATAATATCTTCACGCCAGAAGCATCTATTACTAACGCACTTGTTCCAATGGTGATTGAACAAACACCTCGTGGTGAACGCTCTTATGATATTTACTCTCGCTTATTAAAAGAACGCGTCATATTTTTAGTTGGTCAAGTTGAAGACCACATGGCAAACCTAGTGGTTGCTCAGATGTTGTTTCTTGAATCAGAAAATCCAGATAAAGATATTCACCTGTATATCAATTCACCTGGTGGCTCGGTAACTGCAGGCATGGCAATTTATGACACGATGCAGTTTATTAAACCTGATGTAAGTACTTTGTGTATTGGTCAAGCTGCAAGTATGGGCTCATTATTACTGACTGCAGGTACGGAAGGTAAGCGCCATTGTCTACCTAATTCACGCGTTATGATTCATCAGCCTCTTGGTGGTTTCCAAGGGCAAGCATCAGACTTTGATATCCATGCTCAAGAAATACTCTCTATCCGTGATAGATTGAATGGAATTCTATCAAAACATACAGGTCAAAATATTAAGAAAATCCGTAAGGATACAGATCGCGATAACTTTATGAGTGGTCAAGAAGCTATGGATTATGGTTTAATTGACTCTGTATTAGAACAACGCCCTACAGAAAAAGCATAAAATACCGATACAAAGATTGATTGCTAGGAATATTTGAGAATGAGCGACGATAAAAATAACGACGACGATAAACTACTTTACTGCTCTTTTTGCGGTAAAAGCCAGCATGAAGTTAAAAAGCTAATTGCAGGCCCATCAGTCTTTGTTTGTGATGAATGTGTTGATCTATGTAACGATATCATTCGGGAAGAATTACAAGAAGTCATCACTGGTGATCAAGCTGAAGCTGAATTACCGACACCCCATGAAATAAATGAAGCTTTAAATAACTATGTTATTGGTCAAGAACGTGCCAAACGTGTTTTATCGGTTGCTGTTTATAATCATTACAAGCGACTTCGCTTTGGCAAGAAAAAAGATGATGTTGAATTAACAAAAAGCAATATATTACTGATTGGCCCAACAGGTAGTGGTAAAACATTATTAGCTGAAACCTTAGCTAGACAGTTGAATGTACCGTTTACAATGGCTGATGCAACAACATTAACAGAAGCAGGTTATGTGGGTGAAGATGTTGAAAACATCATTACTAAGCTATTGCTAAAATGTGATTACGATGTAGAAAAAGCTGAAACAGGTATTGTTTACATTGACGAGATAGATAAAATTTCTCGTAAATCTGATAACCCATCAATTACACGTGATGTTTCTGGCGAAGGTGTTCAACAAGCATTGTTGAAGCTGATTGAAGGTACTGTTGCATCAATTCCGCCTCAAGGTGGTCGAAAACACCCACAACAAGAATTTTTACAAGTTGATACAAGTAAGATTTTATTTATTTGTGGTGGCGCCTTTGCAGGTTTAGATAAAGTTATCAATAACCGTTCACATAAAGGTGGTATCGGCTTCTCTGCAGAAGTGAAGAGTGTGGATGAAGACAAAATTGTAAGTGAAGTGCTAAAAACAGTTGAGCCTGAAGATTTAATTCAGTATGGCTTGATTCCTGAGTTCGTGGGTCGTTTACCTGTTGTTGCAACGTTAAATGAACTTGATGAAGAGGCACTTGTTCAAATATTAACAGAACCTAAAAATTCATTAACAAAGCAATACCATAAAATGTTTGAGATGGAAGGCGTTGATATTGAGTTTAGAGAAGATGCACTTCACGCTATTGCTCATAAAGCAATGGAAAGAAAAACCGGTGCACGTGGTCTTCGTTCAATAATTGAAAATGTATTATTAGACACAATGTTCGATTTACCATCTAGTGAAAATGTAGCTAAAGTCGTTATTGATGAGAATGTTATCAGTGGTGAAAACTCCCCAATTCTTGTATACCAAGAATCAGATGCTGATCGTGTCAGTGGTGAAGCAAGCTAAAACATTAGCTACTTTTTCTTTAATTAGCACTAAATCTTTGTCTATAAGTTATCTGTAAATTTAAAGTGTCTAAATAACTAGGCACTTGAATTTTATATTCCCCCCCCCATATTGAATAGTCATAATATTCACTATTTGCAGTAGTTCATCACTGTAAGCGTAAGAGGTCTGCCTAAATGGAAAATGAAATCAAAACATCATCCCCCGAAAACACACTAACATTAGTACCCGTATTACCCCTCCGTGATGTTGTTGTCTATCCATATATGGTTATTCCATTATTTGTTGGTCGTGATAAGTCAATCAAAGCACTCGAAATTGCCAGTGATGAAAACCAACAAATACTTTTAGTCGCACAGAAAGACTCAAATGACGATGCACCTTCAGCTGATACGTTATTTGAAACTGGTACTTTGGCCAATATCCTACAGCTATTAAAACTACCTGATGGTACTTTAAAGGTCTTAGTTGAAGGAATAAATCGTGCAAAAGTTGCTTACTTTGATAATTCTGAAGGTTACTTTAGAGCTGAAGTAACGCCATTTATTAATGATGAGCCTGAAGAACGTGAAGCGGATGTATTAATGCGCTCACTATTAAGTCAGTTTGAGCAATACGTTAAACTAAATAAAAAGATCCCACCCGAAGTTATTTCATCACTCTCTAGCATTGATGATGCTGCAAGAATGGCTGATACAGTCGCAGCACATATGACTCTTAAACTTGAAGATAAACAAGCATTGCTAGAAATGAGTAATGTAAAAGATCGTATCGAAAAGTTAATGGTGTTGTTGGAGTCTGAAATTGATATCCAGCAAATTGAAAAACGTATTCGTAGCCGCGTTAAAAAACAAATGGAAAAAAGCCAGCGCGAATACTACCTAAATGAGCAGATGAAAGCAGTCCAGAAAGAGTTAGGGGAGATTGACGAAACTGCGAATGAGTTTGATGAATTAGAAGAACGCGTTGAGAAAGCAGGGATGACTGCTGAGGCAAAAGAAAAAGCAGGTTCTGAGCTTAAAAAGTTAAAAATGATGTCACCAATGTCATCAGAAGCAACGGTTGTTAGAAACTATATTGATTGCCTTGTTGATGTTCCTTGGAAAAAGCGTTCACGTATTGCATTAGATCTTGATCGAGGTCAGAGGATACTAGATGAAGATCACTTTGGTTTAGAAAAAGTCAAAGAACGAATTCTTGAATACTTAGCCGTACAGCACCGTGTAAAAAAACTGAAAGGTCCAATCTTATGTTTAGTTGGACCTCCAGGTGTGGGTAAAACATCTGTTGCTCAGTCAATTGCACGAGCAACAAACAGAAAATTTAGCCGAATGGCATTAGGTGGCGTAAGAGATGAGGCTGAAATTAGAGGTCATCGTCGTACATATATTGGTTCTATGCCCGGTAAAGTAATTCAAAATCTATCAAAAGTTGGCGTTAAAAACCCGTTATTCTTGTTAGATGAAATTGATAAGATGGCGCAAGACTTTAGAGGTGACCCTGCATCGGCATTGCTTGAAGTACTTGACCCTGAACAGAACTCTACTTTCTCAGATCATTACCTTGAAGTTGAATATGATCTGTCTGATGTTATGTTTGTGTGTACGGCAAATACACTTAATATTCCTGATGCATTAAAAGATCGCATGGAAATTATTCGTCTTTCTGGTTATACCGAAGATGAAAAATTGAATATTGCAACACAATATCTATTGCCAAAAGCACTAAAAGATAATGGTTTGAAAAAGGATGAAGTGCTTATTGAGTCAAACTCTATTTTAGAAATTATCCGTCGTTATACACGAGAAGCAGGCGTACGAAATTTACAACGAGAAATTTCAAAAATTTGTCGCAAACTTGTTAAGCAGATATTACAAGATAAACCAACAGAAAAACTGGTTGTCACAAGTGAAAACCTTGAAGATTACCTAGGTGTTTATCATTTCCAATATGGTGTTGCTGAAGATACGGATCAGGTTGGTCAAGTAACAGGGCTTGCATGGACAGAAGTCGGCGGTGAATTATTGACGATTGAAACGGCTGTCATGCCGGGTAAAGGTAAGGCTGCTTATACCGGCAAGCTCGGTGATGTGATGCAAGAGTCAATACAAGCGGCAACAACCGTAGTTCGTTCTCGTTCTAATGACTGGGGCATTGCCGATGACTTTATGCAAAATCATGATGTACATATTCATGTCCCTGAAGGTGCTACACCTAAAGACGGTCCAAGTGCTGGGGTAGGCATGTGCACATCACTAGTATCCGCGATTACGGGAATTCCTGTTCGTGCCAATGTAGCAATGACAGGAGAAATCACACTACGTGGAGAAGTACTCGCTATTGGTGGACTAAAAGAGAAATTATTAGCAGCGCATAGAGGAGGGATTGATACAGTTCTTATTCCTCATGAAAATGTTAAAGATCTGAAGGATATTCCAGATAATGTGACTGAGGGGCTCGATATTATTCCTGTTCGTTGGATTACCGAAGTACTTGAGGTGGCGTTGCAAAAAGTACCTAAAGTAACGGATGATCAAGATAAAGTTGTTATATCTAATGATAAAAGCAGTTATCATGACACTGGATCGCAAAATCATCATTAGATTATAGAGGAATAGCAATGACATTGATGCAGCAACAACGGCTGATTGGAGCTATCTTGTTAGTATGCGTATTCGGTGGACTTGCTTATTTCTTAATGTCTAGCGCTACACAGCAGGGTTCACCAACAGACAAAGTTGAATATAAAGCACAAGAAGATGATTTTATTCCTTCTGTTGATATGATTTCTGAAGGTGATATTGAAGTTATAAGCAATGATGTTGAGACATTGATTGATCCGCATAATTTAGTGGCCGTTGAGGCCGCTTTAGATAAGCCAGAAGAAGTCATAATTACAAAGACAGAAAGCAAAGAAAAAATACGTATTTCACCACAGCTAGAGCCTAGCCAAGCAGTAGAAAAAGTGACGCAGATATGGTTTTTACAGCTTGCTAGCTTTTCAGTAGAGAAAAATGCACTTGCACTACAAAACAAAGTTCAGTCACTGGGATATGATGCCAAGATTCAAGCTGGTGATGGAGCAAAGGGTAGAATCTATCGCGTTCGCATTGGGCCTAATAGCGATAAATCAACACTTCAACCGGCATCTGAAATTTTGAATAAAAAACTTGGCCTCAAATCTCAAATAGTTCAAAAAATACCATAATCAAATTGGATAGAAGTTGAATGCATTATTTATTAAATAATATATGGGTTCATGGTCTTCATTCTGATAAACTTCTTCGCTTTATTATCTTTAAAAACTAACCGGTATATTTATGGTTTGGGTTGATTATCTAATTATTGGGATTATTCTGCTTTCTTCAGGAATCAGCATTATCCGAGGCTTTATCAAAGAAGTCCTATCACTTGCTAGTTGGGCACTCTCATTTTGGGTTGCCTTGATGTTTTATTCACATGTCGCCACTTTACTAGCTGATTATATCGCCACACCCTCCATTCGTTTATTTACAGCATTTACGTCTCTATTTCTTGTCACACTTATTTTGGGTGCCTTAGTCAATCACCTCATATCACAGATTGTAGAGAAAACTGGATTAACAGGAACAGATCGAGCTCTTGGCGTTATTTTCGGTTTGGTTCGAGGTGTCGCAATTGTCGCCTTACTAGTATTACTTGCTGGCGCAACGCCTATGCCAAATGATGATTGGTGGCAAAACTCACTGTTACTTGAACACTTTGAAAAACTAGCAATATGGGTAAGAAGCTTCTTGCCTACCGATATTGCAGAATATATACACTTTAGCTAAATATAGACAGGGCTCATTATGTGCGGAATTATTGGTATCGTTAGTCAATCAGAAGTCAACCAGGCTTTGTATGATGGCTTAACAGTATTACAACATCGGGGTCAGGATGCCGCAGGTATTGTAACGTGTGATCAGGAAGGAAAATTTTTCCTGCGAAAAGACAATGGCATGGTTAAGGATGTATTCCATACTCGTCATATGTTAAAACTAAAGGGTAATATGGGGATCGGTCATGTTCGCTACCCAACGGCAGGTTGCTCAACATCTGCAGAAGCACAACCCTTTTATGTGAATTCACCGTTTGGAATTACCCTAGCTCATAATGGTAACTTAACAAATACGAAACAGTTAAAAGACGAGTTATTTAAAAGTGATCGCCGTCATCTAAATACAGATTCTGATTCTGAAGTATTGCTTAATATTCTTGCTCATGAATTACAGAAAACGAGTAAATTAAAACCGCAAGCTGAAGATATTTTTAAAGCTGTAGAAACTATTCACCTTCGCTGTAAAGGTGCTTATGCTGTTGTTGCTATGGTGGCTGGGGTAGGGGTACTAGCATTTAGAGACCCTTATGGTATTCGTCCTGTTGTTATTGGTAAAAAAGAAACCGCTGAAGGTAATGATTATGTTATTGCCTCAGAAAGTGTTGCTGTAGACTCTTTAGACTATACATTGATGCGTGATATTGCACCCGGTGAATGTGTCTTTATTGATACTTCTGGCAATATCCACTCTCAGCAATGTGCAGAAAACCCCGTACTCTCTCCCTGCATGTTTGAATATGTTTATTTTGCCCGCCCAGATTCGATTATTGATGGTATCTCTGTTCATAAAAGTCGTATGCGTATGGGGGCAAAACTAGCCCAAAAAATTAAACATGACTTCCCTGAACATGACATTGACGTTGTAATGCCGATTCCAGATACAAGTCGAAGTGCAGCAGTACAGTTATCTGAAGAATTAGGTGTGGTATACCGTGAGGGGTTCATCAAAAACCGTTACATTGGTCGTACATTTATTATGCCGGGGCAAACGCAACGTAAAAAATCGGTGCGCCAAAAATTAAACCCGATCGGACTAGAGTTTGAAGGGAAGAATGTTTTATTGGTTGATGATTCAATTGTACGTGGTACGACATCACAACAAATAGTTCAAATGGCACGAGAT
>JAQRMU010000033.1:0-8531 GCA_028598975.1 Gammaproteobacteria bacterium
TTTGCGGTTATTGCTGAACAAGCAAAGGCTGCATTAGCTGACTAAATGTTGTTGCTCTAAAGATAGAGTAAGACAACATTGTGTTGATTAAAGAAAAGGGCCGTATATCACGGCCCTTTTTTATTTCTGACATACATTTATGACTTCATGGTGCAGAATGAAATCATAAGTGTATAAATCATAAATCCTTCAGGTGGTGAATAGTATGGCTGAACTGGAATCGCAGTTACAGGCATTGAACGATATTGTTGCGGTTGCTAAACAAGCAATTGCCAATTCGGAGAAAAATGCAGAGTTAGAAAGTGTTCGTGTTGAATACTTGGGCAAGAAAGGAAAAGTTACAGCTTACCTTAAGCAATTGGGTAATGTGAGTGTTGAGCAACGTCCCGTTATTGGTAAGTCTGTAAACCTTGCTAAGCAAGAAGTCGCGGGCTTAATCGATGTACGTTCAAAACTGTTAGCTGAGCAAGCTATGAATGCAGCACTTAAGGCTGAAACAGTTGATGTTTCACTTCCTGGCCGTGGTGAAGATACAGGTGGTTTACATCCTGTTACACGTACTCTGCAGCGTATTGAGCAATACTTTCAATCAATCGGTTTTCAGGTTGCAGAAGGCCCAGAGATTGAAGACAGTACACATAACTTTACAGCTTTAAATATTCCTGAGCATCACCCAGCACGAGCAATGCATGATACGTTTTATTTTAATGCTGAAACATTATTGCGTACGCATACATCACCTGTACAAGTTCGTGTGATGGAAAAAGAAGAACCACCTCTACGTGTTATTGCTCCAGGCCGTGTTTATCGCTGTGATTCTGATATCACACACACGCCAATGTTCCATCAAGTTGAAGGCTTGATGGTTGATGAGAATGTAAGCTTTACCGATTTAAAAGGTATTTTGGCTGACTTCTTACGTGCTTTCTTTGAAAAAGACTTAAATGTGCGTTTTAGACCTTCTTATTTCCCATTCACAGAACCTTCAGCAGAAGCAGATATTGAATGTGTAATGTGTGATGGTGAAGGTTGTCGTGTTTGTAGCCATACAGGTTGGTTAGAAGTATTAGGTTGTGGCATGGTTCATCCAAAAGTATTTGAACATGTTGATATTGATAGTGAAAAATACCTAGGGCTTGCTTTTGGTATGGGGGTTGAACGTCTTGCAATGTTACGTTATGGCGTTAATGATTTACGTCTTTTCTTTGACAATGACCTCAAGTTTTTACGTCAGTTTAATTAGGAATAACACACGATGAAATTTAGTGAAAAATGGTTACGTGAGTGGGTTAATCCTGATATCGACAGTGACACACTGTCTGCATTATTAACTCAAGCGGGCTTAGAGGTTGATGCGATAGAACCTGTTGCTGGTGACTTTACAGGTGTAGTGGTAGGGCAAGTTGTATCTGTTGAACCTCACCCTGATGCCGATAAGTTACGCTGTTGTAAAGTAGATGTGGCTGGTGATGAATTGTTATCCATTGTCTGTGGTGCAGCAAATGTTCGCCAAGATTTAAAAATTCCCGTTGCAGTAGTGGGTTCAGTCTTACCGGGTAATTTTAAAATTAAAAAAGCCAAGCTACGTGGTGTCGAATCATTTGGTATGTTGTGTGGTGCGAGTGAAATCGGCTTGGTCGACAATGTAAAAGGCTTGATGGAATTAGCTGATGATGCGCCTATCGGTACAGATCTTAGAGAATATTTAGATCTTGATGATGTCTCTATCGATGTTGATTTAACGCCTAACCGTAGTGATTGTCTAGGTGTTGCAGGTATTGCACGTGAAGTTGGTGTATTAACTGGTTGCGATCTTACTCAATGGCCTCAAGCAACAATCTCTGAGAAATCTACGAAGACCGTCAACATTACAGTAGATGCAGTTGCTGATTGCCCACGTTATGTTGGTCGTGTTATTGAAAATGTTAATGTGAAAGCAGAAACTCCGTTATGGATGCAAGAAAAATTGCGCCGTAGTGGTGTGCGTAGTTTAGGTCCTGTTGTTGATGTAACTAACTATGTGATGCTTGAACTAGGTCAACCGATGCATGCTTTTGATTTAGATAAATTAAGTGGTGGCATTACGGTGCGTACAGCAAAAGATGCTGAAAAACTCACTTTATTAGATGAGCAAGAAGTCACTATCACAGACAATACACTTGTTATTGCTGATGATAGTTCAGCTTTAGCGTTAGCAGGTATTATGGGTGGAGAAGCATCTAGTGTTACAGATGATACAAAACACTTATTTTTGGAAGCTGCGCATTTCAACCCATTAGTAATTGCGGGTCGTGCACGTGCTTATGGCTTGCACACTGATTCATCACACCGTTTTGAACGTGGTGTTGATCCAGAACTACCTTGCGCTGCAATTGAGCGTGCAACAGCACTATTATTAGATATTGTGGGTGGTGAAGCAGGCCCTATTAGTGAAAGCGTATCAGAAGAAAGCCTACCTCAAGAAAAAGTGATTACTCTACGTGCATCACGAATTAAACGTGTATTAGGTATTGCGATTGATACAGCGCAAGTTGAAGACCAATTAACACGTTTAGGTTTAACCGTTGTTGCAGATGATGATAGTTGGCAAGTAACAGTACCAAGTTTTCGTTTTGATTTAGCCATTGAAGTTGACTTGATTGAAGAGTTAGGTCGTTTATATGGCTATGACAAATTGCCTGAAACTCGCCCACAAGGCACCGTTCTGACGACAGATATTTCAGAACATACATTAGCAACTCACCGGTTACAGGCTCTATTAGTTGATCGTGGTTACCAAGAAGCAATTACCTATAGTTTTGTTGATCCAGAAATTCAGCAACACTTAGCCATTGATGGTGAAGAAGCCATTGCTTTAGCTAACCCAATTTCAGCTGATTTATCAGTAATGCGAACGTCATTATGGCCGGGCTTGATTCAAGCAATGGTTTATAACTTAAATAGACAACACGATAGAATCCGTTTATTTGAAGTAGGTCGAAGCTTTCGTGGCACACAAGATAATGTTGAACAACACCGTCAAATTGGTGGTGTTGTGTGTGGTAGTCGTTATGCGGAACAGTGGTCAGACAAACAACGCCCAATTGATTTCTTTGATGTGAAAGCAGATGTTGAAGCACTATTAGACTTAGGTGGCGAGACGAGTATTCGTTTTGTTGCAGAAGAGCATCCTGCATTACATCCAGGACAAACAGCACGAATTTATAAAGATGAGCAAGCCATTGGTTGGCTCGGTGCATTACACCCTCGGTTGAATAAAGCCTTAGGTCTAAATGTAAGAGTGTATGTGTTTGAATTGGCGCTTACACCTGTCTTAAATGCGCAGGTTCCATCGTTTGAACCTTTGTCGCGTTTTCCAACAAATAGACGAGATCTTGCCTTAGTTGTAGATAGCCATACAACAGCAGGGGAAATTGAACATTGCTTGAATGGGGTTAAATCTGATATTCTTAAAGAAATTCAACTGTTTGACGTATATAGTGGAGACGGTGTCGAGGTAGGTAAGAAGAGTATTGCAGTCGCATTTTATCTTCAACATGCTGAGCGGACACTAACGGATGAAGAAGTTGAAGCCTTGATGCTAACGATAGCGGAAAGATTAGAACAACACGTTGGTGCAGTGATTAGATCATAAGATTTATTCATAAGCGAACGATACAAAAAGATTTTATAGAGGTATACATGGCATTAACTAAAGCCGATATGACAGAGCAACTGTATGACGAATTGGGGTTTAATAAACGTGAAGCCAAAGAGTTGGTAGAAATGTTTTTTGAAGAGATTCGTGGTGCATTAGAAAGTGGCTCTCATGTTAAATTGTCAGGTTTTGGCAATTTTGAATTACGTGATAAAAGTGAACGACCAGGTAGAAACCCAAAAACTGGCGAAGAGATCCCTATCTCAGCACGTCGAGTAGTGACTTTCCGTCCCGGACAAAAACTAAAAGCCAGAGTAGATAGCTATGCTAGAAGCGAGTAATAACAACGAGTTACCTGTTATTCCTGGAAAACGTTACTTTACCATTGGTGAAGTAAGTGAGTTATGTGGTGTTAAACCACATGTGCTACGTTACTGGGAACAAGAATTTCCACAACTAGAACCTGTAAAACGTCGAGGGAATCGACGTTACTATCAGCGCCACGATGTCGTGTTAATTCGTGAAATTCGTGAATTACTATACGAACAAGGCTTTACTATCGGTGGTGCTCGCCAACGCTTAGAAACAGAAGCTAAACCAGAAGAAAGCAAACAAACAAACAAACAGAAGCTTATTCATGAACTTCTTGTTGAATTAGAAGAGATTCATGCCCTATTAGCATAAGCATTATTCTTCAAAAGAAACACAAGCCCAACAAATAAAATGATTAGAGTGGGCGTTAGAAAGTGAGCGCCAACGAAACTTAATTAGCATTGATAATCAATGTGTAAGCTCTATTCGAAAAAAAACTTTTATCCAAAGCTGAAGAAAAAAGAAGGGGCTGTCCCAGATAATTAGCCCATTTCACATTTAACTCATTGGTTTAATTGTTTTAACTGCGCTTATGGCTTTGGGTTGTTAAATCGCCACTCACCTTCCTTTAAAAATAGATGAACTTGCCTCTCTCAGATATGGTTCAACAAATACGATAGTAGTTGGTCCGCTTAGGAACAATAAAACGAAAGAAACATTCATATTAGAATAGGCTTGAATGGTTTGTTTTACGGAATCTTTGGGGGAATCGATTCAGGTTTTCAATCATTTGAGGCCGCACCTACGTTTAGAAGTGTAAACTCCAGATGCTGAATACAAAAAAGCCAACGACATGGCGCGTCGCTGGCTTAATTCTAACTGTCAACGTATTTCAGAATTGGATAAAATAAGGGTTACCTTAATGTAATTCTTTCTTACCCAGTAATTCCGACAATATTAAAGCCGCTATCTACATAGGTTATTTCACCGGTAATACCAGATGCAAGATCAGAGCATAAGAAGGCTGATACATTACCGACTTCTTCAATTGTCACGTTACGACGAAGTGGAGATGCAGCGGCACCTTGGGCTAACTTCTTACTAAAGTCGGCAATACCTGCTGAAGCTAATGTTTTGATTGGTCCTGCAGAAACAGCATTAACACGTGTACCCTCAGGGCCTAATGAAAGTGCCATGTAACGTACACTTGCTTCTAAACTGGCTTTAGCAATACCCATTACATTGTAGTTTTCAATCGCACGCTCAGCACCAAGGTAGCTTAGTGTGAGTAATGAACCATTGCGGCCAGCCATCATGTCTTTACCTGCTTTTGCAAGTGCTGCAAAGCTGTAGGCGCTAATATCATGAGCAATAGCAAAACCTTCACGAGTAACGCTATCGACATAGCTACCTTGCAGTTGTTCACGCGGTGCAAAAGCAACGGCATGAATAATGGTGTCTAACCCATCCCATTGTTTACCCAATTCAGTGAATACATTTTCAATTTGTTCATCACTTGCGACATCGCAGGGGAATAATAATGCGGGATCAGAACCACATTGTTCAGCAATTTTCTCAACCCGTGATTTTAATTTTTCAGTTTGGTAAGTAAATGCGATTTCAGCACCTTCACGTGCCATAGCAAGTGCGATACCAGACGCGATTGAACGAGGACTGGCAACACCTACAATTAAAACACGTTTGCCTTGTAAAAAGCCCATGAGTTCTCTCCTAGATTTATAGAATAAACGTAACAAAATAACCGAATTTACACCTTTTCGAAAGAGGCACGATCATAAGTATGTCGTTATAATGATCTTCATTATTAAAAATGGAACAGGAATTTTATGCGATACCTATCGTATTTCTATATTGTTATTGCACTCTGTTTGGCTGGCTGTGAATCGACAGTAATGAATTCACCGTACTTATCAGAGGATGCTGAATTATCAACCTTATACAGCTCTTTTTCACTACGTCCTAAGCACTTGGACCCCGCCCGTTCATATAGTAGTAATGAAGCTAACTTCACCGGACAGATCTATGAGCCACCTTTTCAATATCACTATCTAAAAAGACCTTACACCCTTATCCCACTGACTGCTACCGAAATGCCTAATGTGCGGTATTTTGACAGTGATGATAGAGAGTTAACTCTAGACGAAACAGAACAGGATATTGCTTATAGTGTTTATGAAATTAGCATAAAAGAGGGCATTTTATATCAACCTCACCCCGCCTTTGTTCAAGATGATAATGGAGGGTATAGCTATCATAAATTAATGATAGATGAGCTAGATAATATCTCAGAATTATCTGATTTTAAAAAGCAGGCGACGAGGGAGCTCATTGCTGAAGATTATGTGTATCAAATCAAACGGCTAGCACATCCTGAAATACATTCACCTATTTTAGGCTTAATGGGAGAATACATTGTTGGTCTATCTGACTTTGCGAAAGAGTTAAAAAATAAAGGAGAAAAGGTAAATTTAAGAGAGCGAGATATCGCAGGTGTAAAGGTGCTTGATCGTTATACCTATCAAATAAAAGTGTATGGGAAATATCCTCAGTTACGATATTGGTTAGCAATGCCATTCTTTGCACCTATACCTTGGGAGGCGGATGCTTTTTATTCGCAACCTAGCCTTATTAAAAAAAATATTACGCTAGATTGGTATCCGGTAGGAACAGGGCCTTATCACTTGACAATGAACGATCCCAATAGTCAAATGATACTCGAAAAGAATCCTAATTTTCATGATGACTATTATCCTAAAGAAGGTGAAGATACGGATCGCCTACTTTTAGTTGATCATGGCTTGAAACTTCCATTTATTGATAAGGTCGTTTTCACTTTAGAAAAAGAAAATACCTCGTATTGGAATAAGTTTTTGCAGGGTTATTATGATGTCAGTGGAATAAGTTCTGATTCCTTTGAGCAGGCGATACAAGTCGGTGGTTCAGGAGACTTTGGTTTAAGTGATGCCATGAAAGCAAAAGGTATTGAACTGAAAACGGCAATAGGCACATCAACATATTATATTGGTTTTAATATGCAAGATGCAGTCGTTGGTGGGGGTAGTGAGCAAGCAAAGAAATTACGTCAGGCAATTTCAATTGTGATCGATTATGAAGAGTTTATTTCTATCTTTCTAAATGGGCGAGGTATTGCTGCCCAGGGACCTATTCCTCCCGGTATTTTTGGCTATGAAAGTGGTCAAGCTGGGATTAATTCCTATGTCTACCAGTGGGGGAAGCATGGGCCTAAGAGGCGCTCTATAGCGTATGCACGAGAATTGTTGGTAGAGGCCGGTTATCCCGATGGGCGAGATATTACAACAGGTGAACCGCTGGTATTGTATTTTGATGTACCAGGAAGTGGTCCAGATGCTAAAGCACAGTTTGATTGGCTACGAAAACAATTTCAAAAACTGAATATTCAATTAGTCATTCGCAGCACTGATTACAATCGCTTTCAAGATAAAATGCGTAATGGGCAGGCTCAAATTTTTCAGTGGGGTTGGAA
Source organism: Gammaproteobacteria bacterium (assembly GCA_028598975.1). Taxonomy (GTDB): domain Bacteria; phylum Pseudomonadota; class Gammaproteobacteria; order Nitrosococcales; family Methylophagaceae. Next base: position 7,476 of record JAQRMU010000033.1, read on the forward strand.
TGCTGATTACCCCGATCCTGAAAATTTCTTATTTTTGCTATATGGGCCAAATGGGAAGGTAGCAACTGGTGGTGAAAATGCTGCTAATTATCAGAGTAATGAATTTGATCTTCTATTTGAAAAAATGCGGGTGATGTCTAATACCAAAGAAAGAAAAGAAACAATAAATAAGATGTTCGCAATTTTGACAGAAGACTCACCCTGGGTTTGGGGGTATCACCCCAAACAGTTTTCTCTTCATCATGCGTGGAATAAGAATGTGAAGCCAAACCTAATGGCAAACAATACACTTAAATATCGCAGAATTGCGCCACAACAACGACAAAAATTACAGCAACAGTGGAATCAGCCGATATTATGGCCACTAGGCTTTGTAATGATTGTATTTATAGCGTTGTTATTACCTGCTTGGCTACTGTATCAAAGAAAGAAAAATACAAAAATAAGGTAATACTTAATTTATATAGCAGATTTTTTGCTTGGCTTTGGGTAGAATTACTCTAATTTTATTTAAGTTTGTAGCATAAGCTTTATACCCAAGGAGATGTTGTAGTGGATTTAGCTACTCTGATAGGACTTGTAATTGCGTGGCTTCTCATAATCGGGACAATTGCAACAGGTTCAGGTGCATTAGTATTTATCAACATACCTTCATTAGTAATTGTTCTCGGTGGAACGATAGCAGTTGTAATGATGCGCTTTACAATAAGCCAAGCAGTTGGCTCTATCAAAACAGCTATGAAAGCCTTTTTATATAAAGCTGAAACATCAGAAGAGCTTATCACTTCGGTTGTTGAGTTAGCGGGTATTGCAAGAAAAGAAGGTCTGCTAGCATTAGAAGGGCAAGAAATTAATAACCCTGTATTAGCAACAGGAATTCGGATGTTGGTTGATGGACATGAACCCGCAATTGTAAAAAAAGCACTTTCAACTGAAATGAATGAAACAGTGAGTCGCCATAAAATTGGTCAAGATCTGTTCAAGCAGATGGGCGATGCTGGCCCTGCAATGGGAATGATTGGTACACTCGTTGGTTTGGTTCAAATGTTATCTAAT
>JAQRMU010000033.1:8631-23171 GCA_028598975.1 Gammaproteobacteria bacterium
TTCGCACTACCGATATCAGATAAGTTGAAATTACGCAGTGCTGAAGAGCAAATGAATAAAAATATCATTATTCAAAGTGTATTAGGTATTCAAGAAGGGCAAAACCCTAAAGTCTTGGAAGAGTTATTGAATAATTACTTACCTGCATCACGACGAGCTGGTGATGATGAGGCTGTTGAGTAGCCACTATGACTAAACATGTTAAGGAAAAAATTCTGTGATCGAAGAAGCAGAAGAACATGATTGTGACTGTCCTCCCGAGGGCCTGCCTGCCTATATGGGGACATTTGCTGACTTAATGTCACTGTTAATGTGTTTCTTTGTATTGCTTTTGTCGTTTGCAGAAATGGATGCACTGAAATACAAAATGGTAGTTAAATCTTTAGATGATGCCTTTGGTGTACAGCGCGAAGTCGCTGCGAATGAGATACCAAAAGGCACAAGTATTATCGCGCAGGAATTTAGTCCCGGTGAACCTCGCCCAACGCCATTGAAAGAAGTGCGTCAAGATACGATTGATGAAACTAGAGATGCACTAAAAGTTAAAATGGATGCTGAAGATGTAGCTAAAGCGAAGGCTAAAGAGATTGCAGAAGAAGCAGAAAAGTTTAAAAAAGCTCTAGAAGGTGAAATTGAAGAAGGTTTGATTGATGTAGAAACACAGTTAAATCGAATTGTTATACGGATCCGTGAGAAGGGCTCATTCCAGTCAGGTGATGCACGGATGAATAAGGAATTTCTACCGATTATAGATAAGATTAAAGAAGTATTAATAAAGACAGATGGGCAAATTGCTGTTGCAGGACACACAGATGATATACCTATTAATACACCACGTTATCGTTCTAATTGGGAGTTGTCGACTTCTCGCGCGACCTCGGTTGTGCATGAGTTGCTGAGAGATGGTGAAATGTTACCGGAACGGTTTGTTCTTGAAGGCTATGCTGATACTCAGCCCTTAATAACTAATGACACATCGGAAAATAGAGCGCGCAATAGACGAGTGGAAATAATCATACTCAAATCAACAGAAAAGAAAGAAGTAACAGAATCTATCCAACAGTTAAACTTAGAATTTGATTCGGTTGAGGGAACGGTTACTCCGGTTGATAAAGATGGCACTCCACTCAATGAGTAGTGCTGAAAACATAGAACTAAGAAAGGGACCATAAAATGAAAAATCTTAAAGTAATAAAGTTTGTAGCAATAATAATCTCTACATTCCTTGTTTCAATTATGAGTGCACATGCCGCTGAATGGGTGGTTGATGCAGATAAATCACAGTTGAACTTTATTTCAATAAAGAAAGAGAAAATTGCTGAAGTTCATCAGTTTGATAAGTTTCAAGGGCAATTGGATTCACAAGGAAAGTTTGAGTTAAATATTGACTTAGCAAGTGTTGATACTCACATTGCTGTGCGCGATGAAAGAATGAAAAAGCACTTTTTTAATATAGACTCTTTTGCAACAGCAACGTTAACGAGTGCGATTGATTTATCAATACTTGATGCTATTGCTCAGGGTGCAAGTGCTCCTTTAGTTATTGATGCAAACCTTGAGCTTCATGGAGAAATAAAAACTGTGCAACTAAATGTTATTATTACTCGTTTAGTGGGTGCAAAGTTATCTGTTGTGAGTACGCAACCAGTAATTATAAATGTAGCTGACTTTTCTTTGGTATCAGGTGTTAATAAACTAATGGAGTTAGCGAAGTTACCAAGTATTAGTCATGCTGTTCCAGTTAGTTTTTATCTAACATTGAATTTAAAATAATAAACGTTAAAGTGAAGAACCATTAATGCAAGTATTTTCTGTAGAACAAGGTATTGTAATTCCATTAGATCGACCAAATGTTGATACCGATGCCATCATTCCGAAACAATTTCTAAAATCAATTCAGCGTAGTGGTTTTGGACCTAATTTATTTGATGAGTGGCGCTATCTAGATCTAGGTGAGCCAGGTAAAAGTTGTGAAGGTAGACCGCTAAATAAAGATTTTGTATTAAACCAAGATCGGTATCAGGGCGGCACTATTTTATTAGCCCGTGAAAACTTTGGCTGTGGTTCTAGTAGAGAACATGCTGTTTGGGCGTTAGATGATTTTGGAATTCGAGTTGTAATTGCCCCAAGTTTTGCTGATATATTTTTTAGTAACACGAGTAAAAATGGAATTTTAGCAATTAAACTTGATGAGAAGCAGGTTGATACCTTATTTGAGCAGGTATTTGAGAATTCAAATTATCAGTTAACTGTTGATTTAGCCGAACAAAAAATAACATTGCCAGATGGGGAAGTTATTGAGTTTGATGTAGATTCTTTCAAAAAGCACTGTTTGCTAAATGGCTTAGATGACATTGGTCTGACATTACAGCATAAGAGTGACATCGAAGCCTATGAAAGTAGTCGTAAACAGCAAGCCCCATGGTTATTTTCATAAATAACCCTTACGGGAATAAAGCAAAATATCATGGTGGGATAACTATTTAAAAAGTCCCATAAACAAATTTAAATTTTAGTGTAGTGAAAAAATAATGACAAAGAAAATAGCAGTATTAGCCGGAGACGGTATCGGTCCTGAGATTGTTGATGAAGCAATTAAAGTATTAGAAGCCTTAGCAAAAGATGGCTTAGATATTGAACTTGCATATGGCCTGATTGGTGGTGCCGCCTATGATGAAACAGGTACACCGCTACCAGATGAAACGATTGAGATTTCAAAATCTGCAGATGCTATTTTATTAGGTGCTGTGGGGGGATATAAATGGGAATCACTTGATATTAGTGTTCGCCCAGAAAAAGGCTTGTTAGGCATTCGTAGTCAACTTAATTTATTTGCTAATTTACGCCCCGCTATTTTATATCCGCAATTAGCGGATGCATCAACGTTAAAGTCTGAAGTCGTTGCAGGACTAGATTTAATGATCGTGCGTGAATTGACGGGTGGTATTTATTTCGGTCAGCCTCGCGGTATTCGTACTTTAGAAAATGGCGAGAAAGAAGGTTTTAATACCTTGGTTTATCGTGAAAGTGAGATTCAACGAATTGGTAAAGTTGCTTTTGATATCGCACAAAAACGCCAAGGTCGTTTATGTTCAGTCGATAAGGCAAACGTATTAGAAAGTACTGAGCTTTGGCGTGAAACAATGACCGATATGGCTGAAAATTACAGTGATGTAGAATTGAGTCACATGTATGTCGATAATGCTGCAATGCAATTAGTACGAGCGCCTAAACAGTTTGATGTCATGGTAACTACAAATATGTTTGGTGATATTTTATCTGACTGTGCATCAATGTTAACGGGCTCAATTGGTATGTTACCTTCTGCTTCACTTGATGAAAGTGGTAAAGGTATGTACGAACCTATTCATGGTAGTGCACCGGACATTGCTGGCCAGAATATAGCTAACCCATTAGCAACTATCTTATCTGCATCGATGATGTTGCGGTATACATTAGATGAACCTGCAATGGCCGATCGTATTGAAGCTGCCGTGAGCAAAGTACTTGATCAAGGTTTACGTACTGCAGATATCTACTCTGAAGGTATGACAAAAGTAGGTACATCTGAAATGGGTGATGCAGTTGTTGCTGCCCTTTAAAGTTTAACTATAGAAATTGGATAAATTGTGAGTAAAAAAGTTGATGTTGCCGTAGTTGGCGCAACGGGTGCCGTTGGGGAAACAATGTTAGAAATTCTGCATCAGCGGAAATTCCCTGTAGGTAAAATATATGCCTTAGCCAGTGAACGTTCTGCTGGTAGTACAGTGAGCTTTGGTAATAAATCAATTATTGTTGAAGATTTAGCAACATTTGATTTTTCTAAGGTACAAGTGGGCTTGTTCTCACCGGGTGCGAGTGTGTCAAAAGTCTATGCGCCTATTGCTGCTGAAGCAGGCTGTGTTGTCATCGATAATACATCAGAGTTCCGTTATGTGGACGATATTCCACTTGTCGTGCCTGAAGTAAATCCAGATGCGATTGCTGACTATAAAAATCATGGCATTATCGCCAATCCTAACTGCTCGACTATTCAAATGTTAGTGGCCATGAAGCCGATTTATGATGCTGTAGGTATTACACGTGTGAATGTATGTACATACCAAGCTGTATCAGGTACTGGTAAACCTGCAATGGATGAGCTTGCAAAACAAACTGCATCATTACTCAATGGTCGTTCGGTTGAAAATAAGGTCTACCCAAAACAAATCTCATTTAATGTGTTACCCCATATCGATGTGTTTGAAGATAATGGCTACACAAAAGAAGAGATGAAAATGGTTTGGGAAACTAAGAAAATCATGGGTGATGACTCTATCTTAGTAAACCCAACAGCGGTACGTGTTCCTGTGTTTTTTGGCCACTCAGAAGCATTACATATTGAAACGCGTGACAAAATAACTGCTGCAGATGCAAAGAAATTACTTTCCGAATCAGAAGGTATCGTCGTTATAGACGAACATGTTGATGGTGGCTACCCAACAGCTGTGAGTGATGCCTCTGGTAATGACCCTGTCTATGTTGGACGAATTCGAGAAGATATTTCACATCCAAACGGTCTTAATTTGTGGGTTGTTGCAGATAATGTACGAAAAGGTGCGGCCTTAAATAGTGTGCAAATTGCTGAAATATTGGTTGAAAAACACCTGTAAGTGTTAGGATTGCAAACGGGCAGGAATTTTTTGAAGGGGGGGGGATGAAAACGAGGACATTTGCCAGCATCGCCGCGATGAGTGCATTAGGACTTTTAGTCCCAGTACATAGTCATGCCTTTGGACTGGGAAAGATAGAGTTATCATCTGCACTTAACCAACCTTTTCAGGCAGAAATTGCTGTTACTGCACTAAAACCGGATGATGAAGGTAAGTTGCAAGTTCAATTAGCGACTCGTGCAGAGTTCGATAAAGCGGGTGTGGAACGAAGCTTTCTATTGACTCGGTTCAAGTTTGAAGTTGTTGAGAATAAAGGCGAAGCAAAAATTCTCATTAGTTCATCTCACCCGGTCAAAGAGCCATTGATTGATTTTTTATTAACTGCAACCACCGGAAAGGGTCGTTTAATCCGCGAATATACGGTATTACTTGATCCACCTAAAGATGTATTTGTAAAACCACAAATAGCATTAGTACCAGAGTCTAAAAAGAACGTTGTTACGGTGAAAAAAGCGTCTTCACCTAAGAAAGCGACATATCAATACCCAGATTCAGATGTGTCGACTAAAGTAACAGGCGGTTACTCTTCTGTAACGAGTTATGATGTTGGACGGTCGGATACATTATGGGTTATCGCAAAAAATACCAAGCCATCATCAGTGATTTCACAGAACCAAATGATGATGGCAATATTAAATGCGAATAAAACATCGTTTAGATATGGCAATATAAATGGCTTAAAAGCTGGACATACCTTAGACATTCCATCCGTTGATGAAATTCAAACACTGTCAATAAAGCAAGCCAATACAGCGGTGGCTGAGCAAAATAATTTCTGGAAAAATAGAAATAAAGTAGCTTCGCCTGTTAGTAAAGTTGTAGAACAGACAGCTATGCCCGTTGCAGAAGTTGATGTTGATACGGCCGAGAGTCTAGAAGCTGTCGTGCCACCGACATCAGTAACGAGTGATGAACAAGATACTGCTCGTCTACAACTTGTTTCTCCTAGTGATGAAGAATTGTCAGAGATGGAGGAGTTGTCACCGGTTGGCAATAAAGAGTTAACTCAACTAAGTGAGCAATTAACACTCGCCCAAGAAACCATTGAAAGCCAAAGTCAAGAAAACTTGGACTTTAAGGCTAGAATGGACCTAATGGAAGAACAACTCCAAACATTACGCCAATTAATCACCTTAAAAGATGCTGATTTGGCTAGGTTGCAAAGTAGTTTAGAAGGGAATGCAGTTAATGATTTAGAACCATTTTCTGAGGAAGTTGAAACTGAGAAATTCATAGACGAACAGATCGAAATTGAAGATGGTATTGAGTCATCTAGTTCAGAAATGTCAGAAGTGGAAGCTTATTTCTCCCAGTTAGAAGAAGTAGACGATGAAAGCGCAGTTTTAGAGCCGGTAGATGAACTATCTGTAGCAGTAACGACAACTGAGGCAAGTGCAGACGACGATACCACTCGATTAACGACAGATAACTTTTTTGCCACTACGGTAGCAAAAGTAAAAACATTTTATGTTGAAAACAAGCAAGAAAGCCTAATTGCAGGGTTTGTTGTAGCGCTACTAGCGTTGATTTTACTGCTGTTCAGGGCCCGAGGTAGAAAATCTGATTCAGAAATGGATGATACAAATCCTTCTAGCACTACTGTAACCGTTGGTGGTGTACAGAATAGTATTACTGAGTCTGAAGAACCTAAAGTTAGAACGACTGTTCTTGAAGAAGTTGAAGTGACGGTCTCTGAAGAGCCAGAAGTAAAGGCTCCTGAAGAAGCAGAAACAGTAGCTTTTGAACAGCCTAAAGTAGTTGAAAAGCTTGAGCCTGCTACTGAAGCGATTACAGATGAAGACATCATCAAGGCCGCCTATGCTTCTTTAGACGATGATGAGCCTAGAAGTGAAGAGCCTGCAGAAGAACTGACTCTACCTGAATTAAACGAGCCAGAGGCTGCTATCAAAGATGAAGAAATTGATGTTTCAATATCTGATACCGAATCAGAAGTTATTGAAACACTTGATGTCGTTGCTGAAGGTGATGAGCTAGAGGTTAATGGTTCAGAATCTATGATTGAGTTTAATATTGATGACCTTTCAACAAATGTTGATGCGCCAGAAGTCAATATTGAAGAAGAACTTACTGAATCATCTGATGATTTATTAGACTTTGATATTGAAACTATCAGTAAGCCTGAAACAGAAAGTGATGATGAATCAGTAGCGTTTGGTGATTCATTAACACTCGATACTGGTGATATTAATGAATTAACTTTAGATGATGAACCTCTGTCATTAGATATGAATGCAGACCTAGAGGAAGTAGAATTAGATGAATCACCTTTAGAGCTAGATCTAACTGCTGATGATGCTAGCGAAGCTTCTCTAGATTTAGAGTTAACAGTTTCTGATGAAGTTGACGAAGATTTAGTAATAGATTTAGATCTCGATTCGGATTTGTCTAGTTTGTCATTGGATGCAGATGAGGATGCTGAATTCCCTGAAATAAACCTTGATGATTTGTCTGCCCCTTTAACAGCTCCAACTGAAGAGGCGGGTGCAGAAACTTCTGAAGTTGAATTTGATTTAGGTGACTTTGATGAAATCGATGAGGCTGAAACTAAATTGGATTTAGCAGGTGCATATATGGATATGGAAGATCCTGAAGGTGCAAGAAGTATTCTGGAAGAAGTGATCGTTGATGGTAGTGATGAACAAAAAGAAAGAGCTCAAGCATTGTTAGATGAACTATCTTAAGGACTGTGAGTGAAAGTAGCCTTAGGGGTTGAGTATGATGGAACTCACTTTTCAGGATGGCAGGTACAACCTAAACAGAGGACTGTTCAGGGGTGCTTAGGAGATGCATTAGCTTCTATATCTGATCATTCATCCAAAATAGTGGCTGCGGGCCGAACTGATTCTGGCGTGCATGCATTGCAACAAGTCGCACATTTTGAAACAGATGCACAGCGTAGTGAAAGAAATTGGATATTAGGCTTAAATAGTAATCTTCCTGATGATATGAATGTGACATGGGCCAAGCCTGTCACAGATGATTTTAGTGCTCGTTTTTCAGCATTAAATAGAAGTTACCGCTACCTGATTTTAAATAGAATTAGCCGTTCAGCAGTACATGCCAATAAAATGTGGTGGGTCTTTAGTCCTCTTGACGTTAAGCGAATGCAAGCCGCAGCTGACTTATTAGTTGGCCATCATGACTTTTCAGCTTTTCGGGCAAAACTTTGCCAAGCGCATAGTCCGATTAAAACAGTAGAGAAAATTAAAGTAACTCGCCAAGGTGACTGTATTGCCATCGATGTGAAAGCACAATCTTTCCTCCATCATATGGTTCGCAATTTAGTCGGGGTATTAGTACCGATTGGAGAAGGAAGAAAGCCAATAGAGTGGGCAACAGAAGTGTTAGAAGGTCGTGACCGAGCTCACGGTGGAATAACATCACCACCAGAAGGTTTATACTTCATTAATGTTGAATATCCTGAGCAATATAAGCTTCCAGTAGTGTCCCCATTTCCTGTGGTCTGGTAAAGTATCATATTAACTTTCTTTCTCAGACTGAATTCATGAGAACACGTGTAAAAATTTGTGGTATTACTCGCCGCCAAGATGCTGAATTTGCAGTTGAAATGGGGGCTGATGCTTTGGGCTTGGTATTTTATGCACCAAGTCCAAGGGCTGTTACCGTTGCGCAAGCACAAGAAATTGTGACTGGCTTACCGCCTTTTATTAGTATTGTTGCTTTATTTGTTGATGCTAAAATTGAAGATGTTCAAGCTTGTTTAGCGACACTTCCTATTGGAGTGTTGCAGTTTCATGGTGATGAGTCACCAGAATATTGCGAGCAATTTGGACATCCGTATATGAAAGCATTGAGAATGCGTGAAGGAATTGATTTAAAGTCAGAAGTAAGCCGATATAGATCTGCTTCTGCAATATTAGTTGATAGTTACCAACCAGGCGTTCCTGGAGGCACTGGACAGGTATTTGATTGGTCATTGTTGACGGATATTAGTATGCCATTAGTACTAGCCGGAGGATTGAAAGCTGATAATGTGGCAAAAGCAATAGAACAAGTAAAGCCTTATGCAGTTGATGTCAGCGGTGGCGTTGAACAAGCAAAAGGAATAAAAGACAAAATGAAGATAAGCGATTTTATGCAAGAGGTAGCAAATGGCTGAACAGTTGGACAACTATTACGATACTTACCCAGATGATGATGGGCATTTCGGAATATATGGTGGACGCTTTGTAGGCGAGACGTTGATGGAAGCGATCTATGCACTTGAAGAAGCATATAACCGCTATAAAGATGATCCTGAGTTTCAAGCTGAGATGGATAAGGACCTAGCAGACTTTGTTGGTCGACCTTCGCCTTTATATCACGCAGAAAATTGGAGCAAGCAATTAGGCGGTGCTCAGATTTATCTTAAACGTGAAGATTTAAATCATACTGGTGCACATAAAGTAAACAATACAATTGGTCAGGCTTTACTGGCTAAGCGTATGGGTAAAACACGTATTATTGCTGAGACAGGTGCTGGTCAACATGGTGTGGCCACAGCAACAGTTGCTGCTCGTTTAGGTATTGAATGTGTCGTCTATATGGGTGCTGAGGATGTTCAACGCCAAGCACAGAATGTGTACCGAATGAAGTTATTAGGTGCAACTGTTGTTCCTGTTGAATCTGGATCGCGAACTCTAAAAGATGCATTAAATGAAGCACTGCGTGACTGGGTAACCAATGTTGATGATACGTTCTATATTATTGGTACGGTCGCAGGGCCACATCCTTACCCTGAAATGGTACGAGACTTCCAAACAATTATTGGTCGTGAAGCACGTAATCAGATTTTGAAATCTGCAGGTAAGTTACCTGATGCGTTGATTGCTTGTATTGGCGGTGGTTCTAATGCGATTGGCTTATTTCATCCATTCATTGCAGATGAAGATGTGGCTATCTATGGTGTTGAAGGTGCGGGTCATGGTATTGAAACAGGTGAACACTCTGCACCATTATGTGCTGGTTCTCCGGGGGTCTTGCATGGTAACCGCACATACTTGATGCAAGATGAGAATGGTCAGATTATTGAAACTCATTCAATATCTGCGGGCTTAGATTATCCTGGTGTAGGTCCTGAACATGCTTTGTTAAAAGATCTTGGTCGTGCTCAATATGTATCGGTGACAGATGATGAAGCATTACAAGCATTTCATGATTTAACGCGTATTGAGGGAATTATCCCTGCACTCGAATCAAGTCATGCCTTAGCGTATGCAACAAAGTTGGCACCGACAATGTCACCGGATCAAATTTTATTGGTAAACCTATCTGGTCGTGGAGATAAAGATATGCATACCGTAGCAGCTTTGGCTGGTTTAAGTTTCTAAGGAATTGAGTGTGAGTCGAATTAAAGCGTGTTTTGATAAGTTAAAGGCTGATGGTCAAACAGCCCTGATCCCCTATATCACTGGTGGCGATCCCGAGCCTTGGGTAACTGTTCCAATGCTTCATGCATTAGTTGATTCTGGTGCTGATATTTTAGAGCTGGGTGTTCCTTTTTCTGATCCGATGTCAGATGGTCCCGTCATTCAAAAAGCATGTGAACGTGCTTTGAAAAATGATGTAACGCTTAATCATGTCTTAGATATGGTTGCACTGTTTAGAGAAAAAGATAATGAAACACCTGTAGTGTTAATGGGCTATGCAAACCCATTGGAAGCAATGGGCTATAAAGTGTTTGCCGAAAAAGCACAACGCGCTGGTGTTGATGGTGTTTTAACGGTTGATATGCCGCCTGAAGAATCTGATGAATTCTTGTCGATAATGGATGCTCATAATATCGATAGTATTTTTCTTGTTGCGCCAACAACATCGCCTGAACGTATGGCAAAAATTGCACAATATGCCCGAGGTTTCATCTATTATGTTTCAATTAAAGGTGTAACGGGTACGGCGACGTTGGATGTATCTGAAGTGGCTGAGAAATTAGCGTTACTTAAAGAACGAACTGATCTGCCATTAGGTGTTGGCTTCGGTATACGTGATGGTAAATCAGCCGCTGCCGTATCTCAAGTCGCTGATGCTGTTGTAGTGGGAAGTACTCTGGTACGCTGTATCGAAGAGCATGCAGATCGATTAGAAGAATTGCCAGCAGCTTTGGCTGGCTTATTAGCTGAAATGCGACATGCAATTAATGCGCAAGATATGACCAAATAGAAATAGGTGACACATTATGAGTTGGTTTGAAAAGTTAATTCCCTCAAAGATTAGAACGACAGTTCGTAACCGCAGTGTTCCTGAAGGTGTATGGTGCAAATGCCCTGCATGTGACAGTGTTTTATATCGTGCGGAACTAGAACGAAACTTACATGTTTGTCCTAAATGTGATCATCATCAACGCATCAATGCACGCACACGCCTTGAAAGTTTCTTAGACGAAGGAGAGCGCACAGAAATTGCAGTAGATGTTAAACCTGTTGATACATTAAAGTTTAAAGATAGCAAAAAGTATAAAGAGCGTATTCAACAAGCACAGAAGAAAACAGGTGAGAATGATGCCTTGCTAGCAATGGAAGGGTCAATCAATGGCCTTGCTGTTATTGCTGTTTCCTTTGATTTTAGCTTTATGGGCGGCTCAATGGGCGCTGTTGTTGGCGAAAAGTTTGTTCGTGCAGCACAAGTAGCTTTAGACAAAAAAGTCCCTCTCATTTGCTTCTCAGCAAGTGGTGGTGCTCGTATGCAAGAAGGGTTATTTTCATTGATGCAAATGGCAAAAACAAGCGCTATTTTGGCTCAGCTTAGCAAAGCAGGTATCCCATTTATTTCAGTATTGACGGATCCGACAATGGGCGGTGTTTCGGCAAGTCTTGCAATGTTAGGTGATATCAATGCTGCGGAGCCTAAGGCCTTAATTGGTTTTGCCGGTCCTCGTGTTATTGAGCAAACCGTACGTGAAACCTTGCCTGAGGGGTTCCAACGTAGTGAATTCCTTGTTGAACATGGTGCCGTTGATATGATTATTGATCGTCGTGATATGCGTGATCGTTTATCGAGTGTATTAGCAATGTTACAAAAACGCCCTGCGGCATAAAGAGATAAAGTTTTAATACATGAGGTTTAAAACCCTGTCTGAATGGCTATGCTGGCAGGAAACGCTACATTTCACGGAAGTTGACCCAGGACTAGAACGAATAGACCAAGCTTGGAAAGCATTGGGAGGTAATGCGAAATTACCTTTCACTGTTATTACTGTTGCAGGGACTAATGGCAAAGGTTCTTCCGTTGCTATGCTGGAATCTATCCTTCGCTCGGCAGGTTACAGTACTGGAACATATACATCTCCGCACGTACTTCGTTATAACGAACGGATGTGCGTGGATGGTCAGCCATGTACCGACGATGAAATTTGCGATGCATTCCAGCGAATAGATACTGCACGAAAGACAATATCACTTACTTATTTTGAATTTGCTACTTTAGCTGCTGTTGAGCTATTTAACGATAAGAAGGTTGATATTGCCATTCTTGAAGTTGGAATGGGGGGACGTTTAGATGCCGTCAACCTGTTTGATACAGATATTGCATTAATTACACCGATCAGTTTAGACCACACAGCATGGTTGGGTGATAATCGCGAACAAATTGGTAAAGAGAAAGCAGGGATAATACGCGCAAACAAGCCCGTTGTTTTTTCGGAAGCCTCACCGCCTGAAAGTGTTTTGCAACACGCATTGGAGTCGGCATCTCCGACATACCAAGCTGACAGAGAGTTTAGTATTGTTCAGCATTCAGATAACTGGCAATGGCGAACTGCCAAGCGGTGTTGGAGTGATTTACCTTTTCCTGCACTTGAAGGTAGCTACCAACTGCAAAATGCCGCAGCAGTATTACAAGTTTTGAGTTTGCTTATTGAGCAAGGCTATTCAGTCTCTGAACAGCAAATAAAAACGGGCTTGACTCAGGTCAAGCTTGCAGGACGTTTTCAACGAATATCGGGTGATATTGAACAGATTTTAGATGTTACTCACAATGAGCAAGGTGCTAAGAATTTAGCCAAATTATTAGTTGAAATACCAGTGACGGGGCGAACCTTAGCTGTCGTTGGTATGTTAAAAGACAAAGATGCTGCTTCGGTAGCAAAGATACTAAATACATCCATTGAAAAATGGTTTGTGGGGAGTCTAGAAGGGAGTCGAGGAATGACCTCTGAGCAATTATCTCATCAGCTAAACCAATCTATTGAAGCTAATAAAATTAAACAATTTGATTCAGTAGAGTTGGCGCATAAGCAGGCATGGGATAGTGCTAAAAAAGGTGACCGTATACTCATTTTTGGTTCTTTTCATACTGTTGAAGCAGTATTAAGGTTAAATTAGATGTACTTTGGTACGAAGTGCTTCTTTAAATTAAAGAATTCTTTATATGGGATCCAGGTATGTCTGAACAGATTCATAATGTAGCTATTATTGGCGGTGGTGTATGTGGCACGGCATTACTCTATTTATTAGCTGAATACTCTGACGTTGATGATATCGTATTGATTGAAAAATACGATGGTGTTGCTAAGGTCAACTCGCATGGTCGAAATAATAGCCAAACGTTACATTGTGGTGATATTGAAACGAACTACACTTTAGAAAAAGCGAGTAAAGTGAAGTCAGCGGCTGAAATGATCGTAAATTACACCGAGACATTAGATAAACGTGACACGGTTATTTTTAAATACCCGAAAATGGTTATCGGTGTTGGTGAAGAAGAGTGTCAACGCTTGCGGGAGCGATTTGAGATCTTCAAAGACCGCTTTTCAACGATGCAGCTATTAGAAAAAGAAGAGATTGCCAAGATCGAACCCAGTGTTGTCATGGTCGATGGTGAATTACGCCCTGAACCATGTATTGCCCTTGCCGTACTAGATGAATATTGTGCGGTTGATTTTAATCAGCTATCTGAATCTTTTGTTAGTCAAGCGTTACAACTTGATAAAGCATTAACGCTAAAATTTAATAGTCAGGTTGAGGAAATTGTCCATAAAGAGGGTATTTTCCATATTAATACACAGGAACAGAGCATTAAAGCTCGGTCTGTCGTTGTTTCAGCCGGTGGGCACAGCTTATTACTTGCTCAGCAGATGGGACACGGTTTAGAGTTTTCATGTTTACCTGTGGCGGGTAGCTTCTATTTCACACCTAAAGTACTTAACGGCAAGGTTTATACAGTTCAAAATGATAACCTACCGTTCGCAGCAGTGCATGGTGATCCTGATGTTTTGGTTGATGGAAAAACGCGTTTCGGCCCGACTGCTTTATTGTTACCTTTATTGGAACGGTACAATATTGGTACATTTTTTGAGTTTCTACGTGTCCTAAGACTAGACTCCAAAGTATTAAAAGTATTCTGGGATTTATTTAAAGTCAGTGATATTCGTAACTATATATTGAAGAATTTCCTTTTTGAAGTGCCGGGTCTTCGTTGCTGGTTGTTTTTGAAAGATGCTAGAAAAATCGTACCGTCACTAACACTAAAAGATATTGAATTTGCTAAAGGTTTTGGTGGTGTTCGACCTCAGTTGATCGATAAAAAACAATCAAAACTGATGTTGGGTGAAGCTAAAATTAACCCAGGTAACGGTATTATTTTTAATATGACACCCTCACCAGGTGCAAGTAGCTGTTTAGCCAATGCTGAATTAGATATGCGTCTAATTGTTGACTATTTAGGTGGCAAAATTGATGAGCATAAATTACAACAAAGCCTGCATAAATAAAGTGGCTCAGATATTGCTCTAAAACTCTAAACGTACTGAGATTTTAGAATAACAATAAGCCTAACAGCTTGTTTGAAATAACTATTAGGGGATTGCAATAT
>JAQRMU010000034.1:0-7451 GCA_028598975.1 Gammaproteobacteria bacterium
CCTAGTAAGTGGATAATCAAGCCAAAACAGGGAAAACAAATACATCCATGTACTCGAAGGTTGATGATGGCATAGTCAATGTCTATTTTCAATTGACGGAGTCTATAAAATCGTAGTCAATTGATTTTATCTTTAGTTATTCTATGATGAGTTTCAGCTTATTATCTGGATATAATTGGTGACTAGGCTTCTTCGTTCTGACATTGCTGAGCAACACATACTATGTGACTGTCAGAAGAAATAATCGCTGTCCCATTTTCATTAGAATAACGTAGAATATGCAACATAAATTAATGGAGATGATGATGTTAGATCCTAAAAAGATTGAAGAAATAGCAAACACGATTAGTGGTGCTTTACCTTCTGGTTTTACAGCTATGCAGGCGGATGTTGAGAAGAATGTTCGTGCTGCCATGAGTGCCACTTTTGCCAAGTTAGATTTGGTGACACGGGAAGAGTTTGATATTCAAACCCAAGTATTACATCGTACTCGTGAGAAGTTAGAGGCCCTAGAAAAGCAAGTCGCTGAATTAGAAAAAAACAAATAAGAGAACAAGATGTCTGAATTCAATAATGTAACAATCACCCGTGAAGCTAATGTTTATTTTGATGGAAACGTCACCAGTCGTGCCGTTATCTTTGCTGATGGTTCAACGAAAACACTCGGCATTATGATGCCAGGTGACTATACTTTTGGCACGGCTAAAGCTGAATTAATGGAAATCATGGCGGGTGAGCTGACTTACCGTTTAAATGGTAGTGATGAATGGATAGCAATTAAGGGTGGTGAATCATTCAATGTGCCAGCAGATTCTTCATTTGACTTGAAAGTGTCTGAGTTAGCAGATTATTGCTGTTCGTATTTAGACTAATCGTAACGATAACACCAAGGATGGTGAATAATGAGTATTGCAACGGTAACGAGCCGAGCTATAACAGGTGTTGATGCCCCGATAGTCACTATTGAGGTGCATATCTCAAATGGTCTGCCAAGCCTGTCGATTGTTGGCATGTTGGAAACAGCGGTTAAAGAAAGCAAAGATCGTGTCCGTTCTGCTTTGTTGAATTCACAGTTTAATTTCCCACAGCAACGAATTACGATTAATTTAGCGCCAGCCGATTTACCGAAAGAAGGTGGGCGTTTTGATTTGCCGATTGCGTTAGGTATTTTAGCTGCGTCTGAACAGCTACCAATGAGTTCACTAGAGGATAAAGAGTTTATTGGTGAGTTGGGCTTAACGGGCGAGTTACGGGCTGTTAGAGGTGTGTTACCGACGGTATTGGCGACATCAAAGGTGAAGAAAGAACTTGTTTTACCTTTAGAGAATGCAAGTGAGTCAGCACTTATTGAAGAGGCGACTAGCTTTGGTGCCGGTCATTTATTAGATGTATGTGCTCATTTAGTTGGGCAGAAACAGTTAGAACTATCTGATACGAGTGGCGCTTTATCTGAGATTAACTATCCTGATTTGGAAGATGTTCGAGGTCAGGCTCATGCACGACGAGCATTAGAAATTGCCGCAGCAGGTTCGCATAGTTTACTGTTTTCTGGGCCACCGGGAACGGGAAAAACGATGCTGGCAAGTCGCTTGCCTAGTATTTTGGCGGAGATGACGGAGAGTGAGGCGGTTGAAACGGCAACGGTTCATTCTATTTCAGCACAGGGGTTTAAGGTTGAGCAGTGGCGACAACGACCTTTTCGGTCGCCGCATCATACTGCATCAGCAGTTGCTATGGTGGGAGGAGGGAGTAATCCACGTCCAGGAGAGATATCATTGTCACATAATGGTGTTTTATTTTTGGATGAGTTACCGGAGTTTGATAGAAAAGTATTAGAAGTACTGCGAGAACCGATAGAATCTGGCAAGATCACCATTTCACGAGCGGCGAATCAATCTGAATTTCCAGCGAGGTTTCAACTGGTCACCGCGATGAACCCGTGCCCTTGTGGATATTTAGGTGAAGTTCGCTGTCGTTGCACAGAAGATCAGGTTCGTCGATACCGGGCAAAAGTCTCAGGCCCATTAATGGATAGGATTGATATGTTGCTTGAAGTGCCACCGGTGGCAAAATCAATGTTGCGTCCAGCACAGAATGATGAAAAAGAAGAGAATAGTGTTACGGTACGCAAACGCGTATTAGTGGCGAGAGAAAGACAAATAAAACGTGCGGGTAAAGCCAATTATTTGCTAGACAATAAAGAATTAGAGGTTCATTGCAAGTTGACCGAGAGTAATTATCAATTATTAGAACAAGCGATTAGTCGTTTGGGCTTATCTGCCCGTGCTTATCACCGTATTTTGAAGGTTGCACGAACGATTGCTGATCTTGCAGGTTCTGAACATATTCAAACAGCACACTTAAGCGAAGCCATTGGCTATCGACGACTGGATACTAGGGTTAACTAATTAGTGCATGATTTAAATCCGCCGCAGCGGGATGCTGCGCGTCATGTAGATGGACCTTTACTTGTTTTAGCGGGTGCCGGCAGTGGTAAAACACGTGTTATTACCCGAAAAATTGCTTATTTGATTGAGGAATGCGGCATTGCTGCACGTAATATTGCAGCGGTAACCTTCACCAATAAAGCGGCTAGAGAGATGAAAAGCCGTGTTGCTGAGATGATGGCATCACGAGGCTCATCTGCTCGCGGTTTGATGGTGTCGACTTTTCATAATCTTGGCCTTAATATCTTACGTAAAGAATTTGCTCACCTAGGTTATCGTTCAGGTTTCTCAATCTTTGATCAGCAAGATGCATTAGCAGTGTTACGCGACTTAATGGGGCGTGATTTTGCCGCGGATAGTGAACATGCGGAGCAATGCCAGTGGCAGATCTCCGAATGGAAAAATCAGATGATCATGCCTGAACAAGCGATGATGATTGCTGAAGATGAACAGCAAGGTGCAGCTGCAAAGGTATATCAACGTTATGTTGCTGCATTGCATGCATATAATGCGGTTGATTTTGATGATTTAATATTAAAACCTGTGCTGTTGTTTCGTGACTTTCCTGATGTGTTAAAAAAATGGCAAGCTCGTATTCATTATCTTTTAGTGGATGAATATCAAGATACCAATGGTTGTCAGTATGAGCTTGTTAAACAACTTGTTGGCATTCGTGAAGGGTTGACCGTGGTGGGTGATGATGATCAATCTGTGTATTCATGGCGTGGTGCAAGACCTGAAAACTTAGTGCAACTACAGCAAGATTTCCCAAGGCTTAAACTGATAAAGCTTGAACAAAATTATCGTTCAATGGGGCGTATTTTGCGTGTGGCAAATCAGCTAATCAGTAATAACCCTCATATCTTTGATAAGAAGCTGTGGAGTGCTAGAGGAGAAGGCGACCCGATACGGGTTATTGGTTGCCGAGATGAGCATCATGAATCTGAGAAAGTTGTTTCGGAGCTGCTTTATCACAAGCTAAAACACAATGCTGAATTCAAAGATTACGCCATTTTATACCGAAGTAACCACCAATCTCGTCCTATTGAGAAAGTGTTACGAGAACATGATGTGCCCTATATTTTAACGGGGGGGATATCGTTTTTCTCACGTGTAGAAGTAAAAGATATTATGGCCTATCTACGACTTCTCGCTAATCAAGATGATGACAATGCATTTTTACGGGTTATTAACACCCCTAGACGAGGTATTGGAGCAACAACCTTACAGGCATTAGGTAACTATGCTGCCGAGCGTAAAACAAGCATGTTTGGTGCGTGTTTCGAAATGGGCTTGGCGGATAGGATCAGTGCTAAAGCAATGGGGCATTTAGAATACTTTAGCAAATGGCTGGTAGATATTGCTGATCGTGCTGAACATGGTGACTTGATGGAAGCAATCAGAGATATGATTGAAGAAATTGATTATCGTGCATGGTTAGAAGAGGTGACAGGCGATCCTAACCAAGCCATTAGGCGTATGGATAATGTTGAAGAGTTATTAACCTGGGTGTCACGGATCATTGAAAAAGATACCGAAAAGCAAAGTATTGGTGATATTGCATCTCGCTTGGTATTAATGGATTTATTAGAACGACAAGCAGATGAAAACCAAGAAGATGCCGTTAGCCTAATGACCTTGCATGCTTCGAAAGGCTTGGAATTTCCACATGTCTATATTATCGGCATGGAAGAGGAAATTCTGCCGCACCGCACCAGTATTGAAGAAGATGATGTTGAGGAAGAGCGCCGTCTAACCTATGTGGGTATCACACGAGCGCAACGTAGCTTAGTTTTTACATTGGCTAATTCTCGTAAGCGTTATGGTGAGAAAGTAAGTTGTGATGAAAGCCGATTTTTACGTGAACTTCCACCAGAAGACTTGATTTGGACAAGTGAGAAAACAAAAGTTGACCCTGAAGAACGCAAAGCCCGAGGCAAAGCGCATTTAGCGGATATTAGGGCAAAGCTGAAGTAAGAGGCTATCCCCGTAAGACTTTAATTTGTAGGACGTTATTTTTTTATCATTCCAGATGCTTTTAGCTGGGATCTGCTCAAGACAGTAAACTCCCACATAAACTATGCGGGAGTGCTACGCATCATGCCTTTTAATTAATCTTCATCATCTTCTTCAGGGCGGTACATGATCTGCACACCATGAAGGAAGTTACGTAAGATTTGATCTTTACACTGTCGGAAGTGCTTGTGATCGGCTCTACGGAAGAAGGCGCTTAGTTCGTGTTTGCTAATTCGTAAATCAGCAAGAAGAAGAATTTCTAAGATATCTTCATCACGGAGACCTAAGGCGATTTTTAGTTTTCTAAAGACAATATTATTATTTATCTTTTTTTCAGGAACAGGTTGTGCACCTTCTTTTTTGCCACGGTTTGTATTAATTAAACCATTTAAAAAAGTGGCTAACTGAACATCGCTACAGTTTTTATAATCAACATCACCTTCTTTTTTCATCCAACTGCTAATTTGGGTACGGCTTACTTCTGACTCTGCAGCAGCAAAAATTTTCATCATCTTGTCATCGCTATAATCAAAAGTATAACGAAGACGGCGTAAAACATCGTTGTTAGTCACAAGTAGTTCCTGTTTGAAATGGCAGTGACTATTGGAGTCATTGCTTAAATTAGTTGTTCCAAAGTCATCAGTATAGTCCGATGGCACTTTAGGAAATATAGTTAATCGTTTTTTTCTGCTAAGCTTTGTCGATAATTTATCAAAATATAGTAAAAAACATGACTCAAAAACAAGCCAATAATCCATTACATGCTATTACCTTAGAACAAATTCTTACAAAACTAGTCGATACACTAGGCTGGGAAGAAATGGGTCGGCAGGTTGATATTAAGTGTTTTAATAGTGACCCTAGTATTAAATCAAGCCTGAAATTTCTTAGAAAGACGGCATGGGCACGAGCTAAAGTTGAATCTTTGTATATTAAAACGGTTGCTGAATAGGCCGTTGACCTGAGCTTATCCTAAAGAGGCCAAAGCTTAATACCTAGCAACATAAATTGAATTGATAAAACTAAGCACAATAGTGTCACAACGGTATAAACAGATTTAATTCCAGCGGCTTTAATATTGTGCGCGCCAATATAAACGCCAATCGCTGTAACAAAAAATGAGAACTCACTGATAACTAGTAACGTGAGTAATGGTAACGATGTTACACCCTCACTATTTAATACACTGCCTCTCATTACGACAAGTAATAAAAAGGCCGATAAGCCTAGTGCGATATAAGGAAAGTTAATTGTTTTCATAGCGTGATTATTGAAAATAAAAAACCCGCGTTAGCAGGCTCTTTAGTTAATCTTATTTAACTTCTGACAACATATGGTCTACAGCAGCTTTGACATCATCATCACTTAAATCAGGACGACCACCACGAGCAGGCATCATGTTAAGGCCATTGATAGCATTTGAATAAAGTGTATCAATCCCTTTTTCAATACGTGGAGCCCAGTCAGATGCTTTACCTAATTTAGGAGAGCTCATCATACCGGTGCTATGACATAGCGCACAGACTTGAGTCACAATTTGTTCACCACTCATGCTACTCGCAGCGGGTGCGGCTACAACAACAGGTGCTTCACCGACATAGACTTCAGCAACAGGTTTAATACGAACAGCAACATCTTCAGCTGTCATACTTGCTGGCGTCACAACATTTTTTGCAACATCTTGCATTGTTGAAAGAAGGACATTTTCTAAGCCAAAGATAATGATGAATGTAACAATACTGCCGACAAAGAATTTGCCTGAATTTTGAGAGCTCATGGTGAAACCTTAACTAAAATAGTGTAAATAAACAGCTAATTATACGGTGATAATGCGTTGTATGAAATAGCTAGTCTGTGATTGCTGTTAAAGCGACCTTGCCGATTGTTTTTCCAGTGAGTAGTTGTTGGTGTGCTTTAACAATATTTTCGGTATTGATTGGGCCTAACGTTGATGTAAGTGTACTTTTTAATTGGCCGTCATCAAGTAATTGTGAAACCGTATTTAATAAGTGATGTTGAGTGAGTATGTCAGGTGTTTTAAACATCGGGCGCGTAAACATAAATTCCCATACAAAACCGGCACTTTTAGACTTCAGACAATCTAAATCATGTTTCTCTTGAGTTCCGACAATGCTACAAATCATACCCTGTGGTGCAATCAAGTCAGCCATCGCCTCAAAATGTCGGTCGGTGTTGTTTAGGCATAAAATATAGTCGGGATCATCAATATTGAGCGATCGGTATTGAACGGCAAGATCACTATGATGATTCAGTACATAATCTGCACCTAAATTTTGGCACCATTGTTCTGATTCAGTTCGAGAAGCAGTCGTAATTACAGTTAACTTTCCAACTACTTTAGCTAATTGAATTGCAATAGAACCTACGCCACCGGCACCACCGATAATGAGAATCTTTTTCCCTGCATCAAGATCAGCAATAACTTTTAATCGTGAAAATAATGCTTCCCAAGCTGTGATAGTCGTTAAGGGTATTGCCGCTGCTTCTGCTGCCGATAATGACTTTGGCGCATGAGCAACGATACGTTCATCAACCAACTGATGGCTGGCATAACAACCTGAGCGCGTGACATCACCTGCATAAAATACTTTGTCTCCAATCTTGAATAACTCGACATTTTCACCAATGGCTGTCACTGTACCTGATGCATCCCAGCCGACTACTTTAGGTTTGCTTAATGGTTCTTTTATACCAGCGACTACCTTGGTATCAACAGGATTAACAGCTATCGCATCAATTTTAACTAATACGTCACGATCTGTTGCTTGAGGTGTGGTTAATTCAATTAATTGAGGTTTTGAATTATTACTACTAAAGCCAAATGCTTTCATAAGGTTTTTACCATTTTAAATTTTATATACCCGTGATAAATGAAACTGCAACTCTTACGTCCCCGTCATCCTCGAATGTTTTTATCGAGGATCTATTGTATCAAGTAGATCCCAGCTTAAAGCATGCTGGGATGAC
>JAQRMU010000034.1:7551-17404 GCA_028598975.1 Gammaproteobacteria bacterium
AAAGCATGCTGGGATGACCAAGTAAAGAATGTGCAGATTGAATGATTACCGATATATATTACCCATTTGAGCCCATTTTATAAGCAGACAGGATCACTGATTTAAGTGCTGGATGTTGGTTAATATCTTCAATATCAAGCTGTTGTTTAATTGTTGGAGCGAGCTTTTTTAATACTTCTTGCTCTAGCCAATACTGTTCAAAAGCGGTCTGGTCAAAGTGATTATTTGTTACAAAACTCTCGGCAAAACCTTCAGCGTCGCTGAATTGAACCTCTTCAGCGAGAAGCATTTCATATTCATAAGAATAACTATCAATATTGTGTAATGTTGCGAGGTATTGATGTAATGGCGGTATGCCATGATGCTTTTGCATCATTTCATCAAGATCTAATATAACACTCGGTTTATGCTCTTCACCTTTAAAACTAAACTCAATACGTGCGGTAACTTTATTCATAATAATTTCTTTAAGGCAGCTAAATAGTCAGATTCAGAAGGGGGCTGGTTGTTTCGTTGAGCTAGCCACAAACTTTCGGTTAAACATTCCATCATATGATGTTCTGTCTCATGGGCATCAACAAACTTTGCGTTTAATTGTTGATAAGTATGACGAATACCCGCGGGTCTATCTGTTGATATTTGTTCATGTAATGAAATATGTAAGCCCATATGTAGAAAGGGGTTTGTGTCGCCATCTTCAACAAAAAATTCTTGCTGTAAGCTAGCATCATTATTAAATATTTTATGATATTCAGGATGCTCACTAATCACCTGAGCAATCATTGATTCTAATGCCGACAATGATTCATTAGCCTGACTTTTCTGCCAAACATCATGATACATTTGGCGTAACTGTTGTCTGTTTTGACCAAACATTATGCTTTGTTCAACTTCTTTTGTTGGCGACGAAAATCGTCACAAAGATGAGAGACAACACAGCGATCACATTGGGGCTTTCTAGCAATGCAGACATAGCGACCATGAAGGATAAGCCAATGGTGAGCATCTAGTTTAAATTCAGTGGGGACGACTTTCATTAGCCGATCTTCAACGTCACGTACCGTCTTACCTTTCGCTAATCCAGTACGGTTTGATAAGCGAAATAAGTGTGTATCAACAGCAATAACAGGATGTTTGAATACTGTATTAAGAATGACATTCGCTGTTTTTCGACCTACACCCGGTAGTGCTTCTAATGCATCACGATCATCCGGTACTTCGCCATTATGCTGTTCGAGCAATTGGCGACAGGTTTTAATTACATTTTCAGCTTTGCTATTAAAAAGGCCAATAGTTTTTATATAGTGCTTAAGACCATCAACACCCAGATCAAGAATACTCTGCGGTGTGTTGGCAACAGGGTAAAGAATGTCGGTTGCTTTATTAACGCCTACATCCGTTGCTTGAGCAGACAAAATAACAGCAATCAGTAATTCAAATGTACTGGTGTAATTAAGCTCTGTTGTTGGATCAGGATTGGTCGCTTTAAGCGTGGCGAAAAACTCGTGTCGCTGTGCCTGATTCATGCTTCAGCTGGAACAGTTTCTACTACATTAACCTCGACTGCTTTCGTCTTTTGGCGAGCATCAATCACATTCTTCAACGCAACAATAAGCCCTAAGCCGATAAATGCACCGGGTGGCAAGAGTGCCATCAAGAAGCCTCGATAATCTTCAAAGACGACAATGGTTAGGTTTCTTGCTCCTTCACCAAACATTAAGTGAGCTTCACTTAAAATGGTACCTTGACCAATTAACTCTCGTGCAGCACCTAATAAGACCAGTACAGCGGCAAAGCCAAGCCCCATCATTAAGCCATCTACAATAGAAAGGCCAATAGGGTTTCTGGCTGCGAAGGCTTCGGCACGACCTATTATGGCGCAGTTAGTTACAATCAATGGAATGAAAATACCAAGAATTAAATAGAGTTCATGAAACCATGCGTTCATCGATAATTCAATGACCGTCACGATAGATGCAATGATCATTACAAACACGGGCAAACGTGCTTCTTCAGGGATTTGCTTACGTAATAATGAGACCAGTCCATTAGATGCAACTAATGTTAGGATTGTCGCTAAGCCTAAACCTAAGCCATTTATGGCTGTATTACTGACAGCGAGTAGGGGACATAAACCTAACAATTGTACTAAGGCAGGGTTATTCTTCCATAATCCTTCTCGAATTATTGGGCCATATACAGTATTCATTTTTTGGCCTCCTTAAATAAATCATCGCGGTTCTTTTCAAAATATTGTAATGCTTTTTTCACAGCAGTCACAATCGCTCGCGGGGTAATTGTTGCACCTGTAAATTGATCGAAATCACCGCCATCTTTTTTAACTTTCCAGCGTGATTCAGTTGGTGAGTTAAGAGATAGACCTTTAAATTGGAGAATCCAGTCTGCTTTCTTAACCTCAATTTTATCACCTAAGCCCGGCGTTTCTTTGTGCTTGATAACGCGAACACCTGCAAGTGTTCCATCGTAATAAACACCAACAAGAAGTTTGATTTTTCCGTTATAACCATTAGGTGCAATACTGGTAAATACAGCTGCAACAGGGATGCTACCTTTACGAGCACGATACACGTTAGTGAAATCTTTAGTGCCTAACTTCCTAACTCCAGGAATGAGTAAAGTGTCAGTTAAAATATCATTATCATAGTCATTATCACCGACCAATGCATTGATTGCCGCTAAAAGTGTTTGGCGTTCATTTTCACTAATTCTGTCACGAGTATTAGCCTCTGTCAGCGAAACAATGCTTGTCGCTACAATAGCAAATGCAGCTAATAGCAAGCCAACACGGATGATTGTTGTTGTGTAGTCATTCATAACATTATCCTCCGTAAACCTTAGGTTGCGTGTAATAATCAATTAGTGGCACAAGCATATTCATGATCAAAACAGCAAATGCAATACCATCAGGATAACCACCCCAAACACGGATAATATAGGTGAGCAGTCCTACTCCAGCACCAAATACAATTCTACCTTTGATCGTTGTGGCTGCGGTAACAGGATCAGTTGCAATGAAAAATGCCCCTAACATTGTGCCACCACTTAATAGGTGGAAGAGTGGTGAACCTGTTACTTCTGGCGCAATCAACCACGTAATAAGGCTGATACTCGCTAAGCCTACTAGCATCGCAACTGGAATGTGCCAGCTAATAACACGACGATAAATTAAGAATATACCACCAAGGGCAAGCCAAATATTAACCCACTCCCAGCCTTTACCAGCGAATATGCCAAATAATTCTTGGCTTGAAATAAGTGATGGATGTTGTGCTAGACCAATTTGTGTTTTCATTGAATCTAGTGGGGTGGCACCAGATATGGTGTCGAAGCCTAAACCACTAACAAGTTGCCCATTAAATATTGCTTGAAAAGCACCTGCAAAATCGAGAGGCTGTTCACTCAAACTTGTTACAGGTAACCATGTTGTCATTTCTAGAGGAAATGAAATTAATAGTAATGCATAAGCGACCATGGCAGGGTTGAAAGGGTTATAACCCAATCCACCGTAAAGGTGTTTAGCAAAAATGATAGCAAATAATACACCCACAACAGTAAGCCACCATGGTGCTAGAGGTGGAAGTGCAATAGCAAGTAGCACGGCTGTCACAACGGCACTACCATCTGTTAAAAATGGTTTAAGTGGACGGTTTCGAAGCGTGAGCATAAGTGCTTCAGCTAATAAGGCTACGACAACCGCTAAGGTCATCGTGATTAACACGCTCGGGCCAAAGAAATAAACAAGTGCAATCACGGCAGGCACAAGCGCCAACAATAATTGCAACATGTGAAGCGTTACACGGCTAGTACCAGATAAAAAAGGTGATGATAGGCGGCTTATGGGCAACATCAATTAGCTCTCCTGATTATCTGTTGAAGATTCAGCCACTTTTTTAGCTTCCTCTTTTGCTTTAGCTGCCTTCGTTGCTGCTAAGGCAAGCTTGCGTTGACGTTGACGCTCTTCTTTTTCTTTCTTTTCGGCTTCTTGTCGCGCGAGACGGTTTTCATGTCTAATACGAGCATTATCTGCCTTTTGTGTTTCAAGTTCTTGGTTCATCGTTTCAGTTTTAGCAAAACGGAAATAATGAACTAAAGGGATTTTACTTGGGCAAACATAACTACAGCAACCACATTCGATACAATCGAATAGATTGTATTCTTGTGTTTTTTCTAATTCTTTAGAGCGTGAATACCAATAGAGTTGTTGTGGTAACAAGCTAACAGGACAAGCCGTTGCACATTCACCACAGCGAATACACGGTAATGGTTCTACTTTAGGAGCTGCATTATCAACACCAACCAAAATACAGTTTGCTGTTTTAGTGATCGGTAAATGATCACCTGATAAGTTATAGCCCATCATAGGGCCACCTAATATGAAAGGCTCATTCGGTTCACGATGAGTTTCACAAAACGATAACAATTCATGCATGGGTGTGCCGAATAATGTTTCAAAGTTACCCGCGTGTTTCACATCTGTACCCGTGACGGTAACAATGCGTGAAATTAAGGGTTCACCATGAATAATTGCTCGACCAATTGCGTAAGTAGTACCTACATTATGGCAGACAATCCCAATATCAAGAGGCAGACCGTGACTAGGTACTTGTTTTCCTGTAACTACCTGAATTAATTGTTTTTCACTACCTGTAGGGTAGCGTGTTGGGATAACAACAATTTGAGTATCATTTAGTTCACTACGACGAGCTAGTGCCAACTCCATTGCTGAAATGGCTTCGGGTTTATTATCTTCAATAACGATGACACAGTTCTTTACACGCAAGGCATAGCGCATGATTTCAACACCATCAAGAATGCCTTCAGCACGCTCTCGCATGATCATGTCATCACAGGTAATGTAAGGTTCACATTCAACACCGTTGATGATCAATGTTTCAACATTATGGTGAACACCGGGGTTTAATTTAATAAAACTTGGGAACCCAGCACCACCTAAGCCAACAATGCCTGCTTCACGGATTTGTTGACGAATATCATGCTCTGATAATGTGGTGAAATCAGGTGTTTCTTTAAGTTCTATCCAGCGATCTTCACCATCCGTTTCCATTGTAATACATTGAGCGGATAAGCCTGATGGATGAGGAATTGGCTGCTCATCAAGTGCTGTAATTGTGCCTGAACTTGGCGCATGAAGATACACTGAAACATGGCCGTCAGCACGTGCAATTTTTTGGCCTTTTAAGACAGTGTCACCCACCTCTACAATGGGTGTCGATGCTTCACCAATATGCTGTTGTAAAGGCAATATAAGCGTTTTACTCAGTGGTGTTTTACGTATAGAAACATGCGTTGATCGTTTTTTCTGACCATCAAGTACAAGTCCACCAGGAAATGAGCCGAGAGGTGAGGTCATGATTGGTCTTCCAAAGTTAAATCAACATGTGAAGGATCGGGCCACCGCCACGTGTTTGGGTTGAGTTTTGTTTCAACCATATCAATACAATCAACAGGACAGGGCGGCACACACAATTCACAGCCCGTGCATTCATCTGCAATAACGGTGTGCATTTGTTTTGCCGCACCTAAGATGGCATCGACAGGGCAAGCTTGGATACATAATGTGCAACCAATACAGCGATCTTCAACAATGACTGCCAAGGTTTTAGGCTTTTCTACACCGCACTCATCATCAAGTGGTTTTGCTTCTACTTCAAGCAAATCTGCTAAGGCTTGAATAGTCGCTTCACCACCGGGGGGGCAACGGTTAATATCTGCTTCCCCTGCGGCAATGGCTTCCGCATAAGGACGGCAGCCGGGAAAACTACATTGACCGCATTGTGTTTGGGGTAATAATTTGTCGATCTGATCAGCGATAGGATCGCCTTCGACCCTAAAGCGAATAGAGGCATAACCTAATAATAGGCCAAAGATTAATGCCATAGCGGTAATGGCTAGAATTGCAGTTAACATGGAGCTATTTCACCAAACTTGCGAAGCCCATAAAGGCCATAGACATTAAACCAGCAGTAATCAAGGCAATCGCCGCACCTTGGAAAGGAACAGGCACATCAGAAGCTTCAATTCGTTCACGCATGGATGCAAAAATAACCAGCACTAAAGAAAAACCAATTGCAGCGCCAAAACCATATAAAGCAGATTCTAAAAAGCCATGTTGTTCTTGCACATTCAGCAATGCAACACCTAATACCGCGCAGTTTGTTGTAATCAATGGCAAGAAGATACCTAGCACTTGATAGAGCAGTGGGCTTGTTTTATGAACAACTAATTCCGTAAATTGCACAACGACAGCAATAACAAAAATAAAACTAATCGTACGTAAAAATTCGATACCAAGTGGGGTGAGTAGATATTCATTAATAAGATAACTACTAATTGATGCTAAGGTTAATACAAACGTCGTTGCTAAGCCCATACCCATCGCAGTTTCTAACTTACGAGAAACACCCATAAACGGACACAAGCCTAGAAATTTAACTAGGACAATGTTGTTGACCAGAATGGTGCTAATTAATATGAGGGCATAGTCTGCCATGCAATAACCTACTGTTTTAATCGGTTTTAATAAAATTGCTTAAAGAATAGCAATCGTATTAGGTTTAATAGCAGATAAGTATAGCTTATTTATAGTTGTTTTCGAAGTGTTATATTTAAAATAATGCTTTTTAATGAAAGGCTTATACGTTTTTATTATATGGATATTTGAACGATTTATTTTAAACGTCGTTGACGAACAGCTTCGGCAAGTTCGTGTAATAACACATCAGTATTATCCCAAGCCATACAGGCATCAGTAATGCTCTGGCCATAAGTCAACGGTGTATCAGCCTCGACATTTTGGCGACCAGCAACGAGGTTACTTTCGAGCATTAAGCCCATAATACGTTTTTCACCATTCGCGATTTGACTTGCAACATCTCGACAAACTACTTCTTGTTGAACATAGCTTTTACCACTATTTGCGTGGCTACAATCAACCATAAACAACGCTTTTTGTCCTGTACGACCAATTGTTTCAGCGGTTTCTTGAATACTCGTTGCATCGTAATTAGGTTTCTTACCACCACGTAATATAACGTGGCAATCAGGGTTACCTGTTGTTGAGAAAATGGCTGAATGTCCCGCTTTAGTCAAAGACATAAAGTGATGTGGTTTAGATGCTGACATGCAGGCATCAACAGCGATTTGCAAGCCGCCATCCGTCGCATTTTTGAAACCCACTGGGCAAGATAAGCCTGAGGCAAGTTCACGGTGGGCTTGGCTTTCTGTTGTGCGAGCGCCAATAGCTCCCCATGAAATAAGATCAGCAATATATTGAGGGCTGATTAAATCTAAGTATTCACTGCCTGTCGGCACACCCAT
This sequence comes from Gammaproteobacteria bacterium, assembly GCA_028598975.1. GTDB lineage: Bacteria > Pseudomonadota > Gammaproteobacteria > Nitrosococcales > Methylophagaceae. The sequence continues at coordinate 14,911 of JAQRMU010000034.1, forward strand.
TTCAGCAAGATCAAGCAAGAGTTTTCGGGCGAAATGAAGGCCATCATTAATTTTGAAGCTACCATCAAGGTAAGGATCATTGATCAAACCTTTCCAGCCAACAACAGAGCGTGGCTTTTCAAAATAAACACGCATGACGATGTGTAAATCATCTTTTAATTCAGTAATCAGTGGTTTAAGTCGTGTAGCATATTCACGACCTGCATCAGGATCATGAATAGAACATGGGCCGACGATAACAACTAAACGATCATCTTCACCATGAACAATCTTTTGAGTCAGACTCCGTGCATTAAATACGGTTTCTGATGCATTATCTGTAATAGGTAATTCTTGATGTAGTTGAGCTGGAGGAAGTACTTCCTGCATGCCAGAAATACGTAAATCGTCGGTGCTGTAAAGCATGAATCTTAATACTCTTAAAAAGTTAACCCGAACAGTATAACTGTTCGGGTTAGAACAATCTTGTTTTGAAAATAGACTTTAAATTGTGTTTGTGAATAAGTCCGCATTTAACCATAGGTGAACCCAAATACTAGCGGCATAGCCTAATGCAATAGCCCAGATCCATTTTAAATGAGCCATAAAGGTATAAATACCACGCGCTTGCCCCATTACGGCAACACCCGCTGCAGAACCAATAGATAATAGTGAACCACCCACACCGGCTGTTAATGTCACTAATAACCATTGCCCATGATCCATATCTGGCATCATAGATAATACGGCAAGCATTACCGGGATGTTATCGATAATTGCTGACAAAATACCAACTAGAATATTGGCATTTGTTGCACCAAGATCACCATACATAAGTTGCGAACCAAGCGTTAAATAACCAATAGTACCCAAACCACCTACACACAAAATAATGCCGTAGAAGAACATCAATGTATCCCACTCAGCACGTTCTAATTGTTGACAAATATTAAATGGTGCTTTGTGTTGTTCAATACCTTCGATACTGAGTGTTGTTTCACCATCATTAGCAAGTGTTTCAACCATTTGTTTATCTCTCATTTTGATCATATAACCATAGAGCTTTAATAAACCTAAGCCGGTCATCATGCCAATAACAGGTGGTAAATGAAGGAAGTTATGAGCACATACTGCCATTGTAATTGTCAACAAGAATAAGCCGACAACAACTAAAGCGCCGGGTTTCATCGTTGCAGTTTCATGTAATGCTTTAGGTTGTTCATTAGCAACTGCAAAAGACATAATTATGGCAGGAATAATCCAGTTAACAACGGATGGTACAAATAAGACGAAGAACTCTTGGAAGTCAACAATGCCTTTCTGCCAAACCATCAACGTCGTGATGTCACCAAACGGGCTGAAAGCACCACCTGCGTTAGCGGCTACAACAATATTGATACAAGCAATGGAAACAAATTTATAGTTAGTACCACCAACAGCCATAGCCACTGTTGCCATAAGTAACGCTGTGGTTAAGTTATCTGCAATTGGAGAGATAAAGAATGCAAGAACACCTGTTAACCAGAATATTGTACGTAGTGTAAAGCCTTGGTTTACAAGCCAGCTACGAAGGGCATCAAATACGCCACGTTCGCCCATTGTGTTGATATAAGTCATTACTGCTAGTAAGAAAAGTAATAACTCTACATATTCGAGAAGGTTATGACGAATCATTACCTCGGCAGTGTGATGGAATGCAGTATCAGCTTGTTGAGCATATATAATAGCAATCAATGCCCAGATAATACCTGCTGCAACCATAACTGGTTTTGACTTACGCATATGAATTTCTTCTTCTGCGATAACTAAAACATAGGCTAATACGAAGATAGCAAGAGATGCATAACCAACCCAATGAGTGGTTAGATCCAACATTTTTACATCGCCTGCGGCAAATGATATCTGAGGAAAAGAAAATAATAGTAAGCTGAAAATGAGTGTTGTTATTAGCGAGTGTTTAGACTGCAATTGTTGCAACATAGAAATCCCTTTTTTGAAAGGTCAAATTTTAAGAACGTTAATCATACCGTGCTGTTTGTCTCTGTGGAAGGTACGAGCGTGATTTATTTCATTATCGTGTGATAAAAACCTTTGGATGCATCCTCGACTAAATCAAAAACATGCTCAAAACCATTAGCACCACCGTAATAGGGATCTGGAACATCTTGTTCTTTACGCTCAGGGGCGTAATCTAAGAAAAGTGCTACTTTATGCTGATATTCGCTAGGGCTTGCGGACATAAGAATATGGTAGTTATCGCTGTCCATTGCAAGAATATAGTCGAAATACTCAAAATCAGCAGGTGTGACTTTACGTGCTCGTATTTTAGATAAATCAACACCACGCCCCCGTGCTGTTTGCTGTGAACGTGAGTCAGAAGGTTCACCTATATGATAAGCATGAGTACCTGCTGAATCGACAAGAAAACGGTCAGGTGTGCCCATGTCTTGAATGACTCTATTAAATACGCCTTCAGCAGTGGGTGAGCGACATATATTGCCCATGCAAACGAATA
>JAQRMU010000035.1 GCA_028598975.1 Gammaproteobacteria bacterium
ATCTGTTGGCTCCTCAACCTGGACTCGAACCAGGGACCTGCGGATTAACAGTCCGATGCTCTACCAACTGAGCTATTGAGGAACAGAAAGATGGCTATTATAGAGCTTTATTTTTCTTGGTCAAGCACTATTAGTGTTTTATTCTAAGCAATAAAGTCTGCGATGCGATCTAGGGCATTATTCAGGTTTTCTTCACTGGTCGCGATGGATAAGCGAATATGGTTTTTCAGGCCAAATGCAGTACCAGGAACAACAGCAACACCTTTATCAATTAAGAGTGCTTCAGCAAAATCTAGATCATCATTAAACTGCGGCATACGATCTAATGCCTTGCTGATATTAGGAAAAACATAGAAAGTACCGTCACTGCTAAGTGATTCCATTCCATTCATGGCATTTAATTTAGCCACCACCATATCGTGTCGTTTTTTGAATTCAACTAGCATGGTTTGAATACATTGTTGCTCGCCATTTAATGCTTCTACTGTTGCAGCTTGCGAAATTGAAGCAGGGTTCGAGGTGCTCTGTGATTGTATTTTCTTCATTGCAGCAATAAGGCCAGTAGGACCTGCGGCATAACCAATACGCCAACCCGTCATTGAGTAAGCTTTAGAAACACCACTTAAAACAATAGTACGGTCATATAAGTCTGGGCAAGCCATAACAATATTGTAGAAACCTTCTTCAGTCCAAAGAATATGTTCATACATATCATCCGTAGCAATCAGTACATGAGGATGTTTGCGTAATACCTCACCTAATGCTGCTAATTCTGCTTTGTTATAAGCCTTGCCAGAAGGGTTAGACGGACTATTAATTACAAATAAGCGCGTTTTAGGTGTAATTGCTGCTTCAAGTTGCTCTGGTGTGATTTTGAAATGTTGGTCTTGACCTGCTTCAACAATAACGGGTGTTCCATTAGCAAGCATCACCATGTCAGGGTAAGATACCCAGTAAGGCGCAGGAATAATAACTTCATCCCCTTCATCTAGAATTGCTTGTGTGAGATTGAAGAAACTTTGTTTTCCGCCAACAGAAACAAGAATTTGATTAGCTTGGTAGTCTAAGCCATTATCACGAGAGAATTTCTCGATAACAGCTTGTTTTAATTCTGCCGTTCCATCAACAGCAGTATATTTAGTTGCACCATTATTAATAGCGGTAATGGCTGCTTGTTTAATATGTTCTGGGGTATCAAAATCAGGTTCACCAGCACCCAGGCCAATAATATCTTTACCTTCCGCTTTCAGAGCTGCGGCACGTGCGGTAATTGCTAAAGTAGGAGAGGGTTTGATGCTTTGAACGCGTTGAGATAGTTTGATATCCAAAATATTTCCTTTGGTAATAAACACAGCCACGCTCTAAAATTCACATTTTCTGCTTAAAACTGGAAATTTTAGAACCCATCTGAGTAGTTACAGAACAGTTATTAAATCGAGCAGATGTCAGTTAATATACGCGAATCATAAAAAATGCAGAAGATGTATGGCTAAACAATTTGAATTAATCAGTGACTTTGAACCCGCAGGAGACCAGCCAACCGCTATTAAAGCCTTAGCTGAAGGCTTAGAAAATGGTGAAATGTGGCAAACTTTGCTCGGGGTGACGGGATCTGGTAAGACTTTTACCGTTGCTAATGTTGCGCAGCAGCTTCAGCGACCAATGATGATTCTTGCACCCAATAAAACATTGGCGGCTCAGTTATACAGTGAAATGAAAGACTTCTTTCCTAATAATGCCGTGGAATACTTTGTTTCTTATTATGATTATTACCAGCCAGAAGCGTATGTACCGTCATCAGATACCTTTATAGATAAAGATGCCTCTGTGAATGAACAGATTGAGCAAATGCGACTCTCTGCAACTAAAGCCATGTTAGAACGGCGTGATGCCATTATCGTTTCAAGTGTGTCGTGTATCTATGGTTTGGGTGATAAAGACTCCTATTTAGAAATGGTTTTACATCTTGTCGTTGGCGATATTATTAATCAACGTGATGTATTAAAAAGACTGACAGAACTGCAATATAAAAGAAATGATGTCGAACTTCACCGTGCGACCTATCGTGTACGAGGCGAAGTCATTGATATTTTCCCTGCTGAGTCGGAGCGTGATGCGGTACGAGTTGAATTATTTGATGATGAGATTGAACAAATCAGTTACTTCGATCCTTTAACAGGAGAAGTGCTCCAACGAGTGAGTCGAATAACGATCTATCCTAAAACACATTATGTCACACCGAGAGAGCAATTATTAGGTGCGGTAGATACCATTAAAGCAGAACTCAAAGAACGTTTAGAAGTACTCAATAAAGATAATAAATTAGTTGAGGCGCAACGATTAGAACAACGAACACGTTTTGATATTGAGATGATTTTAGAGTTAGGCTACTGCAATGGTATCGAAAACTATTCTCGCCACTTATCTGGACGAGGAGAGGACGAGGCACCACCCACCTTATTTGATTACTTGCCGGATGATGCGATATTAGTGTTGGATGAAAGTCATGTCATGGTGCCACAGATTGGCGCTATGTATAAAGGTGACCGTTCTCGTAAAGAAACACTGGTAAATTATGGTTTTCGTTTGCCATCAGCTTTAGATAATAGGCCATTAAGATTTGAAGAGTGGGAAAAGCTGACACCACAGACAATCTTTGTTTCGGCAACACCTGCTCAATATGAAGAAGAGCACTCAGGTGCGGTTGTTGAACAAGTTGTTCGCCCTACAGGCTTGGTTGATCCTGAAATAGAAATTAGGCCCGTAGCCACACAAGTCGATGATTTATTGTCTGAGATTAATAAGCGTACTGTGATTGATGAACGTGTACTAGTAACAACATTAACCAAACGAATGTCAGAAGATTTAACTGATTATTTAGCAGAGCATGGTGTGAAAGTTCGTTATCTTCATTCAGATATTGATACGGTTGAACGAGTAGAAATCTTACGAGATTTACGTTTAGGTGTATTTGATGTGTTGATTGGAATCAACCTATTACGTGAAGGTTTAGATATTCCTGAAGTATCATTAGTGGCGATTTTAGATGCTGATAAAGAAGGATTTTTGAGATCGGAACGTTCATTGATCCAAACAATAGGTCGTGCGGCTCGTAACCTTAAAGGCAAAGCCATTCTCTATGCTGACCGAATAACAGGGTCGATGAAAAGAGCGATTGATGAGACAGATCGTCGACGCAAAAAACAACAAACACATAATAAAGAACATGGTATTACACCAAAAGGCGTGGTCAAAGCGATTCGTAATAGCCTTGATGACAAGCAAGAAGAAGCAAGGAATGATAGACAATACATTGCAAAAGTAGCTGAGGAAAAAGCCAAGTATGCAGCGTTAACACCAAAACAGTTAGCCACAAGGCTAACTCAGATGGAAAATGCAATGTATAAACATGCTCAAAATCTTGAGTTTGAAGAGGCGAGCAAACTGCGTGATGAAATGGAACATATACGTGCAATTGCTTTAGGACCTGAATCAGGGTGAATGAAATGGATACTGGACCAAAGTTACCTAAGTTGAATCATTGGACGATTGCTGGAATTTGGATCGTTTTATTACTAATCACCACCGCTCTTTTTAATGGTGTTTTAGATGATATTAACAATCCGAATCAACAGCTAACAGTATCTATTAATAGTGATGGTGAAAAAGAAATTGTATTAACGCGAAATCGTTACGGTCATTATGTCGCAACAGGAAAAATTAATGGTCAGATGGTGAATTTCCTTTTAGATACCGGTGCAACGCTGGTGGTTGTACCCGAACATATAGCAACTCAATTGAACCTGAAAAAGGGCTATGGTTTTCAATCTGAAACAGCAAATGGAATGAGCCAATCTTATGCAAGCCTATTAGATAGCGTGTCGTTAGGTGATATTGTAATGACGAATGTGCAAGGAAGCATCAGCACAGGAATGGAGTTTGATGAGATCCTTTTGGGTATGTCATTTTTAAAACATCTTAATATGAGCCAGCAAGGGAAAACATTAATACTTAGTTTGCCTGAAGAGCATAGATAATTAGTTTAAGAATCGTAAATAAACAAGGAGTAAACGCTTGCGTTAAAACGCTAGGGCTGTATAATTCTCACGCTTAACGGCAGGCGCGTAACTCAGCTGGTTAGAGTGCCACCATGACATGGTGGAAGTCCTCGGTTCGAATCCGAGCGTGCCTACCAATATTAAATATTGGTTATTTCAGAAGCACTTTTACTGTCGTTAGTAAGTGCTTTTTTAGTTTTTACGGCCCTTTGTATCGGCCAGGAACACATCATATGATTACTGTAACTCTCCCTGATGGCAGTCAACGCCAGTTTGATCACTCTGTTTCTATTTTTGATGTTGCCAATGATATTGGTGCAGGCTTAGCGCGTGCAGCATTAGCAGGTAAGGTTAATGGTCAACTTGTTGATACGACACATATTATCGATCAAGATGCTGATGTGGCTATTATTACGGCTAAAGATGATGAAGGCTTAGACATTATTCGTCATTCGACTTCTCATTTAATGGCACAAGCTGTTAAACAGTTATTCCCAGAAGCTCAAGTTACAATCGGTCCTGTTATTGATGATGGTTTCTACTATGACTTTTCATATAAAGATGGTTTCAATGATGACGATTTAAGAAGCATTGAAAAGCGAATGGGAGAGTTAGTAAAGCAAGACTTACCTATTATTCGTGAAGAAATTTCTCGTGAAGCAGGTATTGAAAAGTTCCGTTCAATGGGCGAAGAATATAAAGCTGAGATCTTAGAAGACATTCCGACAGGTCAGACACTTTCTTTATACGGACAAGGTGACTTCATTGATTTATGTCGTGGTCCTCATGTACCAAGCACAGGCAAGTTAAAATCGTTCAAACTAATGAAGCTAGCGGGTGCGTACTGGCGCGGTAACTCCGATAACGAAATGCTACAACGTATCTACGGTACGGCTTGGGCAGATAAAAAAGCATTAAAACAATACCTTTTCCGTTTAGAAGAAGCTGAAAAGCGTGATCATCGTAAAATTGCTAAAAACTTAAACCTATTCCATCTTCAAGAAGAAGCGTCGGGTATGGTGTTTTGGCATGACAATGGCTGGCGTATCTATCAGGAAGTAGAAAACTACATTCGTGATGTATTGAAAAAGAATGATTACCAAGAAGTGCGTACACCACAAGTAGTGGATCGTAGCTTGTGGGAAAAATCAGGTCACTGGGATAAGTTTGGTGACATGATTTACACAACACATTCAGATAATCGTGACTTTGCGATTAAACCAATGAACTGTCCATGTCATATTCAAATCTTTAACCAAGGCTTGAAGAGCTACCGTGAATTACCCTTACGTATGGCTGAGTTTGGCTCATGTCACCGCCATGAACCATCAGGTACATTGCATGGTTTGATGCGTTTACGTAGCTTTACTCAAGATGATGCTCATATTTTTTGTACTGAAGATCAAATTCAGTCAGAAGTATCTATTTTCATGGATCTGTTACAAGATGTTTATGCCGACTTTGGTTTTAACGAAATCATCGTTAAATTATCAACTCGCCCAGAAAAACGAGTAGGTAGTGATGATGTTTGGGATAAAGCGGAGCATGCCTTGGAGCGCGCTTTAAATGACAAAGGGCTTGAATGGGATTTGCAACCAGGTGAAGGTGCCTTTTATGGTCCTAAGATTGAGTTCTCACTAAAAGATTGCTTAGGCCGTGTTTGGCAATGTGGAACAATTCAAGTCGATTTTTCAATGCCTGGGCGTCTAGATGCCGCATATGTAGCGGATGATGGTAGTAAGCAAGTGCCTGTTATGCTGCATCGTGCAATATTAGGATCACTTGAACGTTTCATTGGTATCTTAATTGAAGAATATGCGGGTTCATTCCCAACATGGCTAGCTCCACGCCAAGTTGTTGTAATGGGAGTTAGTCAAAATCAATCTGAATATGCCTCAAAAATTGCAAAAGAATTGCAAAATAAGGGCTTTAGAGCAGATATAGACTTGAGAAATGAGAAGATAGGCTTTAAAATACGCGAGCACACATTGCGCCGGGTACCATATTTAGTTGTAGTTGGAGACCGTGAAGCGCAGGATAACGCCGTGGCAGTACGTACTCGCAAGGGTGAAGACTTAGGTGTAATGACACTTGAAGAATTCGCGAACACCTTGAATGAAGACGTCGCTCGCCGCGGTCGACTTGTTTTAGAGGATTAGAAATATCGCTACTGATGATAAAAAGCTGAATAGAGAAATTACAGCTAGAGAAGTACGCTTAACTGGCGCTGATGGGGAGCAATTAGGAGTTGTTTCGTTGGCAAAAGCAATGGCGTTATCCGAAGAAGCGGAGTTAGATTTGGTGGAAATCTCAGCGCAAGCTAAGCCACCAGTTTGCCGTATCATGGATTACGGTAAGTATGTGTTTGAAGCTAATAAGCAGAAAGCAATTGCTAAGAAAAAGCAAAAACAGATACAGGTCAAGGAGATCAAGTTTAGACCGGGCACAGAAGAAGGGGATTACCAGGTAAAACTACGCAACCTGACACGTTTCCTTGAAGATGGGAATAAAACTAAAGTTAGCCTTCGTTTTCGTGGGCGCGAAATGGCACATCAAGATTTAGGATTAAAACTACTTCAACGAGTAGCTGAAGATCTTAAAGAATTGTCTGTTATTGAGCAACATCCTAAGAAAGAAGGGCGTCAAATGATTATGGTTTTAGGCCCAAGTAAAAAGTAATGTAATTCCCAATGGCTTGGGATTTACACATAAATTAATTACGAATGCGGAGTTCGAAATAATGCCAAAGTTAAAAACACATAGAGGTGCTGCAAAGCGCTTCAAAAAAACCGGTAGCGGTAAATTTAAACGCTCACAAGCGTTTACAAGCCACATCCTTACTAAGAAAAGCACTAAGCGGAAACGCCAATTGCGTTCAACATTGATCGTATGTAAATCCGATCACATGGGTGTTCGTAAAATGTTGCCTAATCACTAATTAAGGAGTTATCTCATGCCAAGAGTTAAACGTGGTGTAGTCGCACATGCGCGACACAAGAAAGTAATCAAACAGGCCAAAGGTTATTCTGGTCGTCGTAAAAACGTATATCGTGTTGCTGTACAAGCAGTAACAAAAGCAGGTCAATATGCTTACCGCGATCGTCGTCAGAAAAAACGTACATTCCGTACTTTATGGATTGCACGTATTAATGCTGGTGCACGTGAATGTGGTATGTCATATAGCCGCATGATTGATGGTTTGAAAAAAGCGTCAATCGAAATCGATCGTAAAGTTCTTGCTGACTTAGCAATGAACGATTCAGCTGCATTTGCGGTTATTGCTGAACAAGCAAAGGCTGCATTAGCTGACTAAATGTTGTTGCTCTAAAGATAGAGTAAGACAACATTGTGTTGATTAAAGAAAAGGGCCGTATATCACGGCCCTTTTT
>JAQRMU010000036.1 GCA_028598975.1 Gammaproteobacteria bacterium
AACGAGCTTATTGTGATTGGATTACTCGGTTTGTGCAGTTTCACCATTTACAAGCTAGAGAAACTTTACTTATTGAACCCAAAAAAAAGGTTGAAGAATTTTTAACTCATTTAGCTGTTCATGTGGCTCGCTTACAAAGTTATATGAATACGGAAAGAGCACTAAGTAGTGAGGTGCTGGAAACTGTCCCCGCCTTCAAGAAACTAGGTGTCGATACTGAAATCAGTGTTATTGAGCTTGATGAAAATAGCGATGAATATGCTGAAGCTATGGCCTTATTTGGTTTTTAACAAAAAGTCACCCTTTTTAGCTAGTCCAAAGACCATTGAGAACGTGCATTTCTTCTTCTGTTAAACTGTCGACCGTTTTTGCTAGCTGCTTTTGTAGCGAACCACGACCAGTATTATCCAGACGACGCTCCACTTCTCGACGATCTTTTTCTCGACGCGCTTTCACACGCTGATCTTTTTTAGGCCAGAAGAAATAAAGTTCTTTGATCATCGCCAGCCATTCTTCACTACCAAAAGCATGAAGAATAACCCGCCGCTCTCCGCTACGACGTGTACTGTCACGTCGAGTATTTTTTCGTAAACTATCTACTGTCTTCATATTCATTGCTCAAACTCCTTCTAGGCGACAGGTTTAATGCCTTAGAGTGACTATTTCACCCCAAAGTTCCACCTATATTTAATTAACCATCCTGGTTAATGTGTTACTTTTCTTTACTCAGTTACCTCAGGACGCATATGAGGAAATAAAAGCACGTCTCGAATTGATGGTGAGTCAGTCAATAACATGACTAAGCGGTCAATACCAATCCCCTCTCCAGCTGTTGGTGGCATACCGTATTCTAACGCACGAATATAGTCATCATCGAAGTGCATCGCTTCATCATCACCCGCATCTTTTTCAGCTACTTGAGCTTGAAAACGTTCTGCTTGATCTTCAGCATCATTCAACTCCGAGAAACCATTGGCAATTTCACGACCACCAACAAAGAATTCAAAACGATCTGTTACAAATGGATCATTATCACTACGACGAGCTAAAGGTGAAACTTCTGTTGGGTAAGCTGTGATAAATGTTGGTTCCATCAAACGGTGTTCAACTGTTTTCTCAAAGATCTCGATTTGAATTTTACCTAAACCATAAATTTCTTTTAATGGAATACCTAAACCTTCTGCAACCTTGGACGCTTCTTCTAAAGTTGATAATTGCTCAATAGTAATATCAGGATTAAAGTGTAAAATCGATTCGATAATTGTCATTCTATGGAATGGTTTAGAAAAATCTAAATCAGTACCTTGATAATGAACTTGAGATGTTCCCAACACATCTTGTGTGACTGTTCGTAGCATTTCTTCGGTCAGATCCATCAAGTCCTTGTAATCTGCATAGGCTTGATAAAACTCAACCATCGTAAATTCTGGGTTATGCCGTGTTGATAATCCTTCATTGCGGAAATTACGGTTAATTTCAAACACACGTTCAAAGCCACCCACAACAAGGCGCTTCAAATATAATTCAGGTGCAACACGCAAAAACAAAGGCATGTCTAAGGCATTGTGATGTGTCGAAAATGGTCTTGCAGTAGCCCCACCGGGGATCACATGCATCATTGGTGTTTCAACTTCTAGATAGTTTTTTGCCATTAGGAAGCGGCGAATACCATCAATCACTTTGGTACGAATAATAAAGGTATCACGACTTACTTCATTCATGATCAAGTCAACATAACGCTGACGATAGCGTGTTTCTTGATCAGATAAGCCATGGAATTTTTCTGGCAATGGACGAAGTGATTTAGTTAATAAACGAATATCATCAACTAAAACTGATAATTCACCTTTTTGAGTACGGAACATTGTTCCTTCAGCGGCAATAATGTCACCTAGATCCCAGCGCTTAAAATCGGCATAAACACCTTCCGCTAAATCATCACGCTTAACATAAAGTTGCATATTGCCTGACATATCACGGATATTGGCAAAGCTAGCCTTTCCCATGACTCGTTTAGTCATTAATCGACCTGCAATTTTAACTCGTCGTGGCGACTCTTTTAACTCTTCTGCTGAAGTATTTTCATATTCAACGGTTAACTCGGCATTCATTACATCACGACGAAAATCATTTGGAAAAGCGTTACCATTTTCACGTAGTTCAGCTAATTTTTCACGACGTTGCGCTATCAGTCTATTTTCATCTTGTTCTATTTCATTTGCCATGTTGTTTCTCTTTATAGTCCTGATTTCAGTGATGCTTCAATAAATAATTCTAAGTCGCCATCTAACACTGCTTGAGTATTACCGGTTTCTACACTTGTACGTAAATCTTTAATCCGTGATTGATCTAATACATAAGAGCGAATTTGACTACCCCAACCAATATCAGATTTGCCATCCTCGGCTACTTGTTTTTCTTCATTCTGTTTAAGTAATTCGAGTTCATATAGTTTTGCTTTCAACAAGCCCATTGCCGTATCTCTATTCTTATGTTGAGAACGTTGAGACTGACATTGAACAACGGTATTTGTCGGTAAGTGGGTAATTCGTACCGCAGAATCAGTTTTATTAATGTGCTGACCACCCGCACCACTGGCACGATAAGTATCGACTCTTAAGTCCGCTTTATTGACCTCAATATCAATATTATCATCAACTTCAGGATAGACAAATACACTACAAAAAGAAGTATGCCGTTTTGCACTCGAATCAAAAGGTGATTTTCTAACTAAACGGTGAACACCTGTTTCCGTTCGTAATAAACCAAAGGCATACTCACCTTGGAAATGAATAGTTGCACTCTTAATCCCAGCTACATCACCCGCAGATGTTTCAACTAACTCAACTTTAAAACCTTGTGCATCACCCCAGCGTAAATACATACGCAATACCATATTTGCCCAATCTTGAGCTTCCGTACCACCAGAACCAGATTGAATATCTAAGTAGGCATTGTTTGCATCCATCTTGCCAGAAAACATGCGTTGAAATTCCAGTTTTGCTAATGCGGTTTCTAACTCTTCTAAATCAGACTGTACCGCATCAAAGGTATCTTGATCTTGTTCTTCAACAGCCATTTCTAGCAATTCTTGAGCATCTTCAAGTATTTCACGTTGGTTGGATAGTGTTGTTACTATTCGTTCTAAGCTAACACGATCTTGACCTAGCTTTTGAGCGCGTTCAGGATTATCCCATACTGATGACGACTCAAGTTCTCGCGTAACTTCTACTAATTGCTCAGCTTTAACATCATAGTCAAAGGTACCCCCTAAGATCGTCACTACGACCTCGGAGATCTTTTATTCGCTGCATTGTGGCGCCTAATTCCAACGCTAAATCCTCTTTTCAAACTACGTTAATTTCAATAACCGCGTATTGTAACCTATCGTTTAGGTAAAAACTGCATTGGATCAATAGGTTTACCATTACGCCTAATCTCAAAGTGGAGTTGATCACGTTGCGTTCCTGTCCGACCTAAGGTGGCAATCTTTTGCCCTGCTTTGACATACTGACCATCTTTTACCAATAGTTTTTTATTGTGCGCATAAGCGCTTAGGTATACATCATTATGTTTAATAATTAATAAATTGCCGTACCTTGCTAGGCCATTACCACTATAAACAACTTTTCCTGCAGCGGAAGAAACCACTTGTTGTCCTGATTTTCCCGCAATATCAATACCTTTTCGTCCCGCAGCACTTTTTGAGTACGTTGAAATAACCTTACCTTTTGTCGGCCAGCGCCATGCTACCGATGTATTCACAGGCCTCGTTGATGACGTTGTTTTTTTAACTACTTTTTTGTTGGTTATTTTTTTACTCGTTGTTGCTTTCTTTTTATAATTATTTTGCGTCGTTTTAGTTGGTTTAAACCTTAATTTCTGCCCAATATAAATTTTGTAAGGTGAACGAATATTATTTATTTTGGCGAGCGTCTTATAGTTCATGCCATATCGCCAGCTAATTGAATAGAGCGTATCGCCCTTTTTTACTTTATGAAATGAAGGCGCTTTAGTCTGTGTAACCTTCGCTTTGTTTGACTGAGTATGCTTCCCTACAGGCGCTACAGCATTCCCACCACCACACGCAGTTAACAGTATCATTAGAAATGCAAGTAGGAGTCTCATCATCTATCTCAGAAAAAAATACCCTACAACAGCTACGACAATAGTGGTCCAACCAATACGATCAACCCACCTCTGTAACTTAGATTCTAACCGTTCACCACCCCAACGCATAAGCCCTGCAATTAAAAAGAAACGCATTCCCCGACCAATTGATGAACCAATGATAAAGGGAATCAAAGCCATGCCTAAAGCACCTGATGCAATAGTAAAGACTTTATAAGGAATAGGGGTAAACCCCGCAAGAAAAATAGTCCAAAATCCCCATCGTTGAAACCATGTTTCTGCTGTGTGATAGGCATGCATATAATTCAATGAATGTAGCCAAGGTTCAATGAACGGAAAGGCATAAGCACCAATTAAATAGCCCAATAAACCACCTAATACGGATGTAGCCGTTGTTAAGCCTGCATAAAACCATGCTTTATGGGGTTTAGCCAAAGACATCGGAGCCAACATAACATCTGGTGGAATCAAAAAGAAGGATGATTCTGTGAAGCTGACTATCGCCAGCCAATATGTTGCATATTGATGACGAGACCAGAGCATCACACGCTCGTATAATGCAGAAAACAATCTCATTAAATTTGGCCAGATAATAGCGGGACGAAACTCACTGCATCTAATTCTGTTTCCTCAAAGGTACTGCCATTACGATCTATTACCCGTAATGATTGACCGACACTGCCACCAACAGGAATAACAAGCCGCCCACCGGGCGATAATTGTCTTAATAGTTCATGTGGCACTTCTTCTGGAGCACAGGTAACAATGATGCCATCATAAGGGGCATTATCTTCCCAGCCCCAACTACCATCACTATGTTTTAACTTGATGTTATTAAGCTTTAATTGATAAAAACGTTCACGAGCTTGATTTTGCAGTGGCGATATACGCTCAACACTATATACCCGCTCAACTAGCTGTGATAATACGGCAGTCTGGTACCCTGAACCAGTCCCCACCTCTAATACTTTCTTTTTAGGCAATCCTTGCAACAAAATTTCAGTCATTTTTGCAACAATAAAAGGTTGAGAAATAGTTTGTCCATGGCCAATGGGTAGTGCTGTATCTTCATAAGCACGAGATGCTAAGGCTTCATCAACAAATAAATGGCGTGGTAAATCCTTCATCACTGACAGAACATCTGCACTCTTAATACCTTGTTCTTTTAGGCGCATGATCAATCTGTCACGTGTTCGTTGTGATGTCATCCCGATACCACGCTGATTAGGTGTCACTTCGACACTCCTTGTAACCAACTTGCCACACCATCAATAGCATCATAATGGGTTAAATCAATTTGTAGTGGTGTGACTGATACGGCTCCTCGGCGAATGGCATCAAAGTCAGTACCGGGCCCCGCATCTTCTTCTTCGCCAGCAGGACCGACCCAATACATTGCACGACCTCGAGGATCAAGTTCTCTTATAACAGGTTCAGCCTTATGGCGACGGCCTAAACGCGTGCTTTCAAATCCCGTAATTTCTTCAATCGGTATATCGGGAACATTAATATTTAGAATCGTATCGGCAGGTAATGATGATTCAAGTAATTGTTTAATTAATTTCTTCGCCGCCCAGGCCGCTGTTTCATAATGTGTTGCAGTATGACCATTAAGTGAAATTGCGACCGCAGGTAAACCCAAAAAGCGCCCTTCGATTGCTGCTGCAACAGTACCCGAGTATAAAACATCATCACCCAAGTTTGCACCGGCATTAATTCCTGCAACAACCATATCGGGCTCATCATCTAACAAACCTGTAATTGCTAAATGCACGCAATCAGTGGGAGTGCCTTCAACACGATAAATACCATTCTCTAGTTTATTAACACGTAAGGGATTTTCTAAGGTTAACGAGTTGCTTGCACCACTACGGTTCCGATCTGGAGCAACAACCGTAATATCACCAAGTCTCGACATGGCTTCTGCTAAGGCTTTAATGCCTTCTGCCATATAACCATCATCATTACTGATCAAAATTCTCATTATTTACAAATAACTCTATAAAAATAGGTATAAAAATGGGCTATATACTAGCAGGAATACAACGTAAGCACCCAAGTAGTTTAGCTAGGCATAAAAAAGGCCTCATTTCTGAGGCCTTTTAATTACTTCCTTGATAATTAGATTAATTTACATCAACTTATTATCAGATTGACCACCACCATAACTGTGGAATTGCATTTGCTCCCCACCCGGCGTTACTTTTACCGCACAATACTTAAACTCAGGTATCTTAGCTGAAGGGTCAAGTGCTGCATTAGAAAGCTTATTAACGGCTGCTTCGTAATAACAAAATGCCATAAATACCGCACCTGTTGGCACAGCTTCATCAGCACGAGCAATCATTGAAATCTCACCACGACGTGTAGACAAAGTAATCATCTGTCCCGGCTCAACACCCATTTCATCTAAACTAATTGGGTTAATCGTTGCTACCGCTTCTGGCTCTAATGCATCTAAAACATTAGAACGACGAGTCATAGAACCTGTATGCCAATGCTCTAACATTCGGCCAGTAATCAAGACAAATGGATACTCTGCATCAGGACGTTCTGCCGGTGGCACAATATCAGCGGGTACAAATCGACCTAAACCATTATCTCGTTCAAATGTCTCGGTGAAGATAACATCCTCACCCGGATCACCTTCTTTCAAACACGGATAAACAATTGAACCTTCATTTTCTAAACGTTCCCATGTCATACCTGCCATTGTAGGTACGGCCTTACGAACCTCTTCAAATACTTCAGCAGAGTCTTTATAGTTCCAATCCAAACCTAAACGACGAGCCATTTCTTGAATAATCCATAAGTCTTGGCGAGCATCACCTGGAGGTGGAACAGCCTGACGACCTATTTGAACTAATCTATCTGTATTAGTAAATGTCGCTGTTTTTTCAGAGTAGGCAGAAGCCGGTAATACAACATCTGCTAAATAAGCTGTTTCAGTTAAAAAGATATCTTGTACGACCAAATGCTCTAATTCAGCCATAGACTGACGCGCATGATTTGCATCAGGATCTGACATGGCTGGGTTTTCACCTTGCACATAGAGTCCTGTTAAATCACCTGCATGAATCGCATGCATAATTTCAACAACCGTCAAACCCGGATTATTATCTAAATCACAGCCCCATAGCTCTTCAAAATAAGCATGTGCTTTTTCATCATCAACAGGTTGATAGTCAGGGAATACCATTGGGATAAGTCCCATATCTGATGCACCCTGTACATTGTTTTGACCACGTAATGGGTGTAAACCTGTACCTGGACGGCCAATTTGCCCCGTCATTAATGCAAGAGAAATCAAACAACGGGCATTATCAGTACCATGAACATGTTGTGATACACCCATGCCCCATAAAATCATTGATCCTTGAGAGGTTGCATACAAACGAGCCACTTGTTTCAAGGTGTCCGCAGGAACACCACAAATAGGCTCCATCATTTCAGGCGTATAAGATTTCAAATGCTCCTTCATCGCCTCAAAACCTTCAGTTCGCTCGGCAATAAATGCAGGATCAATTAAATCTTCTTCAATAATCGTATGCATGATTGCATTCAACATCGGTACATCACTACCAGGTTTGAATGCCACATGATGCGTTGCTTCTCGAGATAAGTCTGTTGTACGAGGATCCATCAAAATTAACTTCGTACCGCGGCGCATAGCATTTTTCATCCATGTTGCACCTACCGGATGATTAACTGTCGGGTTAGAACCGATGATGACAATGACTTCCGCTTTATCAACATCTGATACTGGATTTGATACCGCACCAGAACCTAAACATTCCAATAAAGCAACTACCGAAGAGGCATGACAAAGTCGTGTACAGTGATCCACATTATTAGTTTTGAATCCTGTTCTAACTAATTTTTGGAATAAGTAAGCTTCTTCATTACTGCCTTTAGCACTACCAAAACCTGCTAGTGCATTAGGGCCTTGTTCATCACGGATGGTATTAAACCCATTGGCAGCGACATCTAATGCTTCTTCCCATGTTGCTTCACGGAAAATCTTATCAACATCATTTGGATCCATTGAGAATTCAGCTGATTTAGGCGCATCGTCACGACGAATTAATGGCTTCGTTAAACGGTGTGGATGGTGAACATAATCAAAACCATAACGACCTTTAACACAAAGTCTTCCTTTGTTTGCTGGTCCATCACGACCTTCAACATAAATAATTTTGTCGTCTTTTACCGCATAGGTCATCTGACAACCAACACCACAGAATGGACAGCCAGAATCAACCATACGATCAGGTTCAACCAACGCGACATCATTGGCAGGTGTCAATGCGCCTGTTGGACAAGCTTCAACACACTCACCACAGGCAACACAGCTACTCTCGCCCATAGGATCATCAAGATCGAATACGATTTGAGTATGAGTACCACGCATTGCCAAGCCAATAACATCGTTATTTTGCTCTTCACGACACGCGCGAACACAACGTGTACATTGAATACAGGCATCCATATTAACGGTAATACCTGGGTGTGAACTGTCTTCTTGAGGCTGATGGCGCGCATCAAAACGTGGCAAGCCAATATCTAATTTAGTCGCCCAGTAATCCAGCTCTGAATTTAAAGTGTGTGGCTTTTCAGACACATCAGATTTTAATAATTCAACCACCATTTTTTGTGATTTAACAGCACGATCACTATTCGATTGAACGGTCATGCCTTCTGTTGGTTGGCGACAACATGATGGCGCTAATACCCGTTCACCATCAATTTCAACCACACATGCACGACAGTTACCGTCTGCACCTTGTCTATCTGAATAACACAGGTGTGGAATATCGACATCATTTTGTTTTGCAACATCAAGTAATGTTTCACCATCTTGTGCAATGACTTCTTCGCCATTTAAAGTGAAATTAATAGCCATTATTTCACCTCCGCTTTTGTTAACTCTTCGGGGAAGTACTTCATCACACTGCGGACAGGGTTGGGAGCAGCTTGGCCTAAACCACAGATTGAAGAATCAATCATCACATCTGACAACTCTTCAAGAAGATCTTCATCCCAGTCATCTTTTTCCATTAATGTCACCGCTTTAGCAGTACCTACTCGGCATGGCGTACATTGACCACAAGACTCTTCTTCAAAGAACTTCATGGCATTAACAGCTAATTTTCGGGCGCTATCTTGATCAGAAAATACAACGACAGCAGCTGAACCAATAAAACAGCCATATTCATTCAAGGTATCAAAGTCTAAAGGAATATCGCCCATCGATGCTGGCAACATTCCGCCTGATGCACCGCCGGGGAAGTAACCGTAGAATTCATGACCTTCTTGCATTCCGCCACAATATTCTTCAATCAATTCTTTCATGGTGATTCCTGCATCAGCAAGATGAACACCCGGTTTATTCACTCGACCACTAACAGAGAACGAACGTAAACCTACTCGACCATTTCGACCATGATCTGTCAGGCAACTAGGGCCTTTCTCTAAAATATCTCGAACCCAATATAATGATTCCATATTGTGTTCCAGCGTTGGTCGACCAAATAGTCCCACTTCAGCAACAAAGGGTGGACGTAAACGTGGCATGCCACGTTTACCTTCAATTGACTCAATCATTGCTGATTCTTCACCACAAATATAAGCACCAGCACCTCGGCGCAAATGAATTTCAGGAAGCTTTTCAACAGGTGGATTTGCTTTTAATTTGGCAATTTCTTTTTCTAGACTATCTCTGATAGCAGCATATTCATCACGCAGATAAATATAGATATCATTTATACCCACAGCCCACGCCGCAATCAATGTGCCTTCTAAGAAACAATGTGGATCACGATCTAAATAGTATTTATCTTTAAACGTACCTGGCTCACCTTCATCAATATTAACGGCCATTAGTTTTGGCTCTGGCATGCCGCGAACAATTCGCCACTTACGACCAGCAGGGAAACCTGCACCACCTAAGCCACGTAAACCAGAGTCATCCATTGCATCTAATACTTTATCAACGTTATAGGTACCGTTAACACAAAGTTGGTATGTTTTATAACCATCCTTTTCAAGATAGGTATCGTACTCGATCGGTTCAATGACTTCTGGCTCAATCGCATTACTTTCTACAGCGGCTTCAACCTTAACAACATCTGCATCTTCAATAGGGTTCATTCCCACTACAGCAACAGGTGCTTTATCACA
This sequence comes from Gammaproteobacteria bacterium, assembly GCA_028598975.1. GTDB lineage: Bacteria > Pseudomonadota > Gammaproteobacteria > Nitrosococcales > Methylophagaceae. The sequence continues at coordinate 10,312 of JAQRMU010000036.1, forward strand.
GCGTCCGATACATGGGACTTTCTGAACTCGAACCTTATCTCCCATTCCATCTTCTAATGAGCTAATTAAGTCGTGAGCGCCCTTCATTTCACACGTTAATGACTCACACACGCGAACAGTTAGCTCTGCCGGAGGAGTGTCACCTTCTTTAACCACATCAAAGTGATGATAAAACGTCGCGACTTCATACACTTCAGCTTTAGATAGCTTCATTTCACGCGCTAATGCCACTAAATGAGCAGCAGAGATATGTTTATAAGCATCTTGAATCTTATGAAGATGTTCAATCAATAAATCTTTTTGTCGTGACTCATCACCTAATAAAGCCTGAACTTCTTCCAACGCCTTAGGATCAACTTGTCTACCTTTACCAACCGCTCTTGGTAACTTCAGTTTATTACCCGATTTTTGGGCACTGATTTCCTGCTTACTCATCTATAACTCTCTCTATTAGATGTTTATTTAGCACCAAGTTGGTGCTCATATTTTTTAGCTCAATAGACGAAAATATCATGCTTAGAAGCAATTGTGAAGTCATGAAATAGCAAACATTTTTAAGTGCAAAGTACAGATATAAAAAGGTCATCAAATAGAGACCACTTAATGGTCATTGTTCACTTCTCTATTAACGATAGCCAAATTAAAATATTAAAATAACCATTTGTTTTTTATGAAAATATATCTTACTTGCTCTTTTAGATAAAGCCTTCTAGTTTATAGGCTTTTTACAGATAGATTAGTCACGGGCTATTTATCACTTTGAACTCAACAAACGAGTTTATCCACCACCTGATAGCGCCCCTTAAAATCATGAAAATAATGCTTGCCCGATTTTAGTGCATGACCTGGTGCATAAATTTATTCGTTGATATTCAGGGAATTATTTTACGCATGGGGGACGATTTTCATCATCAATTATAGCCATCATGCTCTCAAAACCAGCACTATTCAAGTACGGTAATGATAAATATTATTTATCTGAAGTGACTTTCTTATTTAACTCTTTCAACCATAAATCATGATGCTGCTGCGCCCAAGCTGTATCGACCTGACCTGTGACCATTCCTTCTAATGCACCTTCGGTTCCAATCGTTGCAATATAAATATGACCAAAAGAAAATGCGATAAGACCAATGGCCGTAATAACATGGATTAAATGCGAAATTTGCATCACTTCACGTTGCTGATCAAAGTTAGGAAAATCAAGCACCAAACCAGTGAAGCATAAGGCTAAGCCCATCATCACTAGGGACCAGAACCACATTTTCTCACCGGCATTTAGTTTCTCTGCTGGAGGATGTTTATCACCAATCATTCCACCAAAGTCTTTCACCCATTGCAGATCAATTTTGTTGAAGAAGTTTAGTTTGAACCAGTTAAAGATCATTGATATCAAGCCCACCATAAAGATAGGGCCTAGAATGTTATGAGTCCATTTAGCGATCTCGGCATAACTTGCAAAGCCGTGGTGCCCTAGCAAAGGAATTAATACTAAACGACCATAAAGAAGGCTTAAACCTGTTACGCCTAATATGACAAAAAGCCCTGCCGTAACCCAATGTATTCGACGTTCTTTTAGTGTCCAACGCTCTACTGTTTTACCTGTACGAGGATGTGATAGTTTAATCTCACCGCGCCAAAAATAAAACGCTGCCAATACTGCTAACATCACACCTAATAACCAACTGCCATATTGCGCTATTGGCCCATTGCGTAGTTGTCGCCAGTTTTGACCAGAACCTTGAATTAACTCATTGGTTTCACGGCCTTTAACTGCCGAGTAGCCAGCAACATTATCTCTAACTTGACGCCAATAATCAGACTTAGGGTTCGTCGCCTCAACTTGTTCTTCAGCAGCAGTAGCAAATCCAGTTGAAATATAACCGGTCATTGGCAATAAGAAAATGGCTAACAGCATAATAATGCCTGTCCAAGTCATCATTTTTTTACGTCTATTTAATGAGCTTGTATTAGACATTAGCGATCCGTTTGAACTTGGCCAAAACGTTTTGCCAATATGGCTTCACGCTGCTCAGCAGTTTGGCTATGAGTATCTAACTTACCTTTATATTCACCAGCTTGATGCAGAGTAACATCGCCATCTTCATAACAAGCACTTAAGCTCATCACCAAAGCAATTAAAAAGAATGATCTCATCATTTTACGTTATAAGCTGTATCCCAGCCCCATGCTTCTTGGCGACCTTGACGGCGCACAACACGGTTACGGAATAGTTCTGAAACCACATCACCATCACCTGCTAGTAATGATTTTGTCGAACACATTTCAGCACACAAAGGTAACTTACCTTCAGCTAAACGGTTACGACCATATTTTTCAAGCTCTTCATGAGAATGATCTTCTTCAGGGCCACCCGCACAGAATGTACATTTATCCATCTTGCCACGAGAGCCAAATGCCCCTTCTTGTGGGTATTGTGGTGCACCAAATGGGCAGGCATAAAAACAGTAACCACAACCAATACAGATGTCTTTATCATGCAAAACAACACCATCTTCCGTGGTGTAAAAACAATCGACCGGACACACAGCCTGACAAGGCGCATCGGTACAATGCATGCATGCAACTGAAATAGACTTTTCACCTGGCAGTCCGTCATCTAAGGTTACAACTCGGCGACGATTAACCCCCCAAGGTACTTCATGTTCATTTTTACACGCGGTGACACAAGCGTTACATTCAATACAACGTTCTTCATCACACAAAAACTTCATTTTAGCCATATTTATCCCCTATACCGCACGAATTCGGCAAAGAGATACTTTAGTCTCTTGCATTTGAGTCACTGAATCATAACCATAGGTAAAGACGGTATTACATGATTCACCTAATACATATGGCACCGTGCCGTCAGGATATTTATCAGTTAAATCTTTACCTTGATAATGACCACCAAAATGGAATGGCATAAACACAACACCTCGTCCAACGCGTGGCGTAACAAAAGCCATCACCTTAATTTCGCCACCTTCCGGTCCATCAACCCAAACTTGCTCACCATGTTTCACGCCAGCATCATTGGCATCAGCGGGATTAATCTCAACAAACATATCTTGTTGTAATTCCGCGAGCCAAGGGTTTGAGCGAGTTTCTTCACCACCACCTTCATATTCAACCAAGCGACCACTAGTCATAATAAGTGGGTAATCTTTACTAAAGTCTTGTGCTTGAATCGAACCATAACGTGTTGGCAGGCGGTAGAAACTACGTCTATCTTCATAGGTTGGATATTTCTCAACCAAATCACGACGGTTGGTATATAAAGCTTCACGGTGAATAGGTACAGGATCAGGGAACTGCCACACAACAGCACGTGCTTTGGCATTACCAAACGGAGCACAACCATGTTTGATTGCAACTCGTTGAATACCACCTGATAAATCTGTTTTCCAGTTTTTACCTTCCGCTGCTACTTTTTCATCTGCTGTGAGATCATTCCACCAGCCCAGCTTTTTCAACATATCAGCTGTGAATTCAGGATAACCATCTTCTATTTCAGAACCAGCTGAGAATGAATTTTCTGCTAATAAGTTTTCACCATCACGCTCGACACCAAAACGAGCTCGGAAAGTTAAGCCCCCTTCTGCAACTGACTTACTGGTGTCATAGAGCAATGGTGTACCCGGATGTTTCATTTCAGCCGTGCCCCAACAAGGCCATGGCAAACCATAATATTCACCATCACATGGGCCACCTTCGGCAAGCAATGTGGTTTTATTAAAGGTATGTAAATTTTCCGCTTGTAGCTTCATTCGTTCAGGTGTTTGACCTGTATAACCAATCGTCCACATACCTTTATTAAATTCACGGGTAATATCTTCAATCAATGGCTCTTCGCCATTCACTTTAATATGTTTGAATAATTGCTCTGCAAAACCAAGTTTAGTCGCAAACTTATGCATAATCACATGATCAGGTTTTGATTCAAATAAGGGCTCGATAATTTTGTCACGCCATTGCATCGAACGATTTGATGAACTTAGTGAACCATAGGTTTCAAATTGCGTTGAGGCTGGTAATAAATATAAACCATCTTGACGATCACTCAGTACAGCTGAAACAGAAGGATAAGGATCAACCACAACCATAAGGTCGAGCTTTTCCATCGCCGTCTTCATTTCAGGGCCACGTGTTTGACTATTTGGTGCATGTCCCCATAACACCATTGCTCGTACATTATCGTTTTGAGCAATATTGTCTTTATCTTCTAAAACACCATCAATCCAACGAGAAACAGGAATACCTTTAGTATTCATTGGGCTTGCAGGTTTACCACCCGACTCTTCATATGAGCCTTGATCAAAACGATCTTTAATCCACTCGTAATCGAGGTCCCATACTTTAGACCAATGTTTCCATGCTCCTGCAGATAAGCCGTAATACCCCGGTAAGGTATGTGATAACACACCTAAATCAGTTGCACCTTGTACATTATCGTGACCACGGAAGATATTAGTACCACCGCCTGACACGCCCATATTACCCAAAGCAAGTTGGAATATGCAGTAAGCACGCGTATTGTTATTACCCGTAGTATGCTGTGTTCCACCCATGCACCAAATAAATGTGCCTGGACGATGTTCAGCCATGGTTTGAGCCGCTTTTAAAACATCTGCTTCTTTCGCACCCGTTACACGCTCAACTTCATCAGGTGCCCATTTAGCCACTTCTTGGCGAATATCATCCATTCCGTAAACACGTTGATGAATGAACTCTTTATCTTCCCAGCCATTTTTAAAGATATGCCACAACATACCCCAAACAAAGGCAACATCTGAACCTGGACGGATACTAATATGTTGATCGGCATGGGCTGCTGTTCGTGTAAAGCGTGGGTCAACAACAATAATTGGTGCACCTTTTTCTTTAGCACGGAAAATATGTTGTAAAGATACTGGATGGGCTTCGGCTGGATTGGCACCAATAATAAACACCGCTTTTGCATTGTGAATATCATTATACGAATTAGTCATGGCACCATAGCCCCATGTATTTGCTACACCTGCAACAGTCGTTGAGTGACAAATTCGAGCTTGGTGGTCGACATTATTTGTGCCCCAAAGCGCTGCAAATTTACGGAACAAATAGGCTTGTTCATTATTATATTTGGCACTCCCTAGCCAATAGACTGAATCAGGGCCGGACTGCTCACGAATCGATAACATTTTGTCACCAATTTCTTCAATTGCTTGTTCCCAAGAAACCCGTTGCCATTTACCTGCAACTTTTTTCATTGGATATTTTAATCGTTTATCACCATGACCATGTTCGCGTAACGATGCCCCTTTGGCACAATGAGCACCAAGATTAAAGGGGTGTTCAAAGCTCGGTTCTTGACCAATCCACACACCATTTTGAACTTCAGCAACAACACCACAGCCAACACTACAATGACTACATACACTGCGAACTTTCTTGATTTCACCTTCATCATAACTATGGCGTTTATTTTCAGACGCTTCAGCTTTTTGAATCATAGCCGAAGGTAATAAACTCATGAAAGCGGCACCACCAGCAGCGATACCAGAACCTTTTAAGAAAACACGACGATCAACACCTGATTTAGTCGTATTGGATGCAGAATTACGTTTGGTTAATTTCATAAATAGTTCTTAAAAGTCTGCAAGGTGGTAGTAGGTATCAACATGTTCAGTTCGTTGGTAGCCCTTATCTTTACTTTTATCAGCAAGTTCTACTTTTGGCGTCTCAGTTGGGGCGGATTGAACAAGTGAAGAGGTCGCAGCTAATGCTGCGGTGCCAGTAATGGTCGCAGTTAATTTACCTAAAAATTCTCGCCTAGCGAATTGTGCTTTATCAGCCATGATATTTTCCTATCGAGATGTCTGATATAACCTTAGCTTATAGTCAGACTTTGTATCACACACATGTGCAGTAAAGTATCGCCCAAATTGACTTGATGAGCAAGCTATAAATTAGCTAAATGCTATTATCGGTACTCACTTAATTCCATATTTATAAACACCTTACCGAACTCTCCAATTGCTCGATAGAACTCACTTGTTTTTGTTGATGCCAAATCTGTAAAGAAATTAGTCAACCATGGTTTTAAATGATGTAGAAAAAAATCTTTATCAGTCACAATTGGCGTGCCTTCTGCCATTAAGATCAATCTCATCACATCACACTGTGCTGAGATATGGTCTTCTGGTTCAGCCGCATCTTCATGCTTCACTAAACCTAGCTTTGCCAGATCTGTTCTTAACTCTGCTAAAGGTTCTTCCATTAAAAATCCTGTTTGATAATAAGAACCATATGGAATTAACTCACCATGAGTCACACCAATAAAGAGTGTTTGATATTCATCTTCAAGCGTAGCTATAGTTACTTTATTAGCAACAGAAACTAGATTGAGCCACTGCTTACCCATTGGGCTTTCAGGCTCTGTCACTTCAACTGCAACAATATGATCTAATAATATTTGGCTTGGCGCTTGTGCAAACAGGTTGGCTAAGAGTGCATAGGTTTGTGCTCGCCAGACTTTATTATCATCACTCATCACATTGGGCCTTGTGCATCTTTGAACATTGCTTTGACTCGACAATCTTCACACATTTTCAATCGTTCCAGTGCTTCACCTTGAAACATCGCATGTCCTTTTAGCTTTTCAGTCATCGTATCAATCATTTTCTTGGTTGCAAACGGCTTATCACAACTAATACAGTTAAATACGGCTTCTTCATGCAAGAGTGTCACTTTACGAGCTTGTTCACGATCAAATAAATAACGTGGAACTAAGTCAATTGCATCTTCAGGGCAGGCCGTTTCACAAAGACCACATTGCACACAAAGGTCTTCAATAAAATTAAGCTGAGGTTGATCGACACCATCTAAAACGGCACCTACAGGGCATACTGACACACAGGAATGACATAGGGTACAAGTCTGAGTATTGACTTGTATTTCACCAAAAGCGGCAGTTGAATCTAATGTTAATACATCAATCACTTTGGGAGCATGTTTGTGTAAATGGCCTAAAGCAATGCTCGTCACTCTGCGTTTATCATCAATGCCCGCAAATGTAGCAGCTTGCATTCCCTCTAACTTATTTGTCGTTGATAAATGCGTATTTAATTGTGAAAAGTCATTGCTTGTTAGCCAATTAACAAGTTGCTCTTTATAACCAAGTCCTACCAACATCTGGTTTGTTTTATCTATTTCTTGCTGTAATTCTAGCCAGTGATGGTCATTATGACTTCCAGCATCCCAAACCGTTATTCCTGAAGCACCATAGGCTAAAACACTTAGCCAAAATGGCATGGCTAACGCACCAATTTCTTCAATAGAAAAGGTCAATATATTACTCGCTAAGCTGTCTGCCATATTGTCGATTAATAACTGACCTTGCTCAAGATCATGGATAACAATATGTGGGGCAACCGTCTCGAACTCAAACCATGTCTGAATCATTTTACGCGCTCGGTTTAAGCTGACATCTAGTGTTGGCAGAGCATAAGAGATTGCCCCTGAAGGACAAACTGCCGTACAGCTACCGCATCCCTGACACAAAGAAGGGTTAACAGTAACGGTATCGCCCGTACTTATAATGGCATCGGCTGGGCAAGCATCCAAACACTGATTACAGCCTGATAATTGGCGACGTGAATGTGCACAAATTGATGCTTTATAGTTAAAGTAACGAGGCTTATCAAATGTACCCACTAAGTCTGGTAACTGCTGTAATGCTTCAGCTAAAACTTGTGAATTATCTTGCGGAGAAAAATAGCCTAATGGCAAAACAGCCGTTGTCATAACAGGTTGATCTGATAAATCCAATATCAGGTCAAACTTCAATTGTTGCGTATTTAACTGAACTGAAAACTCACCTAACCAACCATCAATAGCCGTAATATGGTCATTAATCAGCATGATGTTTTCATTGTTTTCTACTGTTTCACCATCGCTAACCACAGCACTTATGATTAAACCTGACAAATGAGGAATAACTGCTGAAACTTGTTGTGCACTGCCCATAATAAGGAGTCGTCCAGATGACTTAAACTCGATCAAATCAACGGGCATAATCTCTATTTCACTGGCGTGTTGTACTGCTTTATGCAAGTTTGTCTTCCTCATTATTCTCTGGTTTCACATCTTCATCATCTGATTTCTGTGCAATTAGCTGTTCATTTTCGCCCTGACTCTCATCTGGCTTAGGTCGTGTTTTTTCTTCAGCCAAGCGAATCATTCGTTTCATCTCTTGTGTAACAATATCACCTAAGCCACTAAAACTCGTAAAGTCTTCATCATATTCATTCATATGATCAACGTCTTTAAATTCTGGCTGCTTAAATAATGCTGATAAGGCTTTCTTTTTAACATCAGGTTCAACATCGTTTTGTTGCCACACTGGTAATGGTTGTTCATCCGCTTTTTGTACCGGTGCAGATTCAGGCTCTGTTTTTTTCTCTAACGCACCACCATTCTCAACGAGATCTTTATCTTTATCTTTATCTTTATCTGTTGCTTTTCTTCGCGACCAACGAGACAAAAAACCTTCGTTATTTTTCTCTGTCATTTTTTATCAGCATCATGCCATTTCTGACGACGACGTTTTTTAGATTTTTCTGGTTGGTAATGCATCAATACAAACCTTTCTAACCACTTACATAATGCTTCTGGTAATGCCGTATTAAAAACCTCTTCTCCTGTTTCCATGTAGGAGGCGGCTTCATCATAATCAACAGTGAGTAAGTGTGGCTTAGGAGACATCGCGCTATCATCCTGACTACAAACAAGGTAAATTTTTGGCTGTTCTGAACTTAAATTATGATAATACGAATCACAATGTAGAGGATAAAGTTTTATTATTAAATCGGGCCAAATATGTACTTCACCCCGTGATTCAATCTCTGACAAATCACTCGGGGATAAGCCCGGCACAAGCCCTGATAATGACCATAATTCATCACCCCAAGGATGTTTACTCGCTTGTTTTAACATCACAGCTGATGCTGAAAAGTGATCCGAAGAGTTCTCCTGCATGGTATAAATTTATACTTATTCAGCTACTTCAACATGAGTGACTTTTTGTAAACCACGAGGTAGTTTATTGCCTCGCTTACCTCTATCGCCAGTGTAGTGAGCAATATCTGCTGGTTTCAGCGTTAAATGTCGCTTGCCTGCATGTAAAGTCAGACTACGTCCTTCTGGAATAACAGTCACTGAATATAACCACTCTTGCTTAGCAATAAATCGAGCTTGAGGGATATTGATAAGTCGTACCCCTTTACCTTTATTAAGGTTTGGCATTTCACTCGCAGCAAACACTAATAACCGACCATCGCCTGCCGTCACAGCAATATTATCTGTCGCTGAGTTATCTAACTCTATAACAGGTAATATTTCTGCCCCGGCTGGTAAATTAAATAGGGCTTTACCCGCCTTATTTTTAGCCAGTAAGTTATCAAGCGTTGTTACGAAACCATAACCTGCAGTATTGGATAATAAGATAGGTTTATTCATATCACCTGCTAACACAGCAACAAAGCGTGCATCAGCTGGCATTTGGAAGCGACCACTTAATGGTTCGCCCTGTCCTCGTGCAGACGGTAATGTATGAGCTGAAACAGAATAACTTCTGCCTGTTGAATCCAGGAATATAATTTGTTGATTACTTCGCGCATTCACTGATGCCATATAGCGATCACCCGTACGATAATTGAGTGCCTCCGCATCAACATCATGACCTTTTGCTGCTCTTATCCAACCACTTTCAGACAATACAATTGTTAAAGGTTCAGTCGGTAATAATTCTGATTCACTCAATGCTTTTGCTGCATGTCGTTCAACAATCTGTGAACGACGATCGTCACCAAATTTTTCTGCATCAGCTTCAAGTTCTTTACGGATTAATGTTTTTAACCGTGTATCAGAGCTCAATAATAATTCTAATTTTTTTCGCTCTTTATTCAGTTCATCCATCTCGCCGCGAATACGCATTTCTTCTAACTTAGCAAGGTGACGTAACTTCAACTCTAAAACTGATTCTGCTTGACGATCCGTAATTCCAAAGCGTTCCATCAATACCGGTTTAGGTTCATCTTCCGTACGAATAATCGCGATCACTTCATCAATATTCAGATAGGCAATTAATAAACCTTCCAAGACATGGAGGCGATCAATGATTTTATCTAGGCGGTATTGTAAACGACGACGTACTGTTTCAACACGATACGTTAACCATTCCAACAATAAATCACGTAAGTTTTTGACTTGTGGCCGACCATCTAGGCCAATCATATTCATATTGACGCGATGGCTTTTTTCTAAATCTGTTGATGCAAATAGGTGAGACATTAAACCTTCGATATCTACTCTATTAGAACGAGGAACAACAACAAGTCTTACTGGATGTTCATGGTCTGACTCATCCCGTAAGTCAGCGACCATTGGCAACTTCTTCGCCTGCATTTGCGTAGCAATTTGCTCAATTATTTTGGCGCCTGACACTTGGTAAGGTAGGGCATGAATAATAAGTTCGTCGCCTTCTTTACTATAACAAGCTCGTTGACGAACACTACCTCGGCCCGTGGTATATATTTTACGTAAATCTTCAGGTGATGAAACAATCTCACCACTGGTTGGAAAGTCAGGGCCTTGAATATCTTCTAGTAACTCATCAAGTTTTGTACTTGGTTTTTTTAATAAACGTAAACAGGCACTCACCACTTCACGTAAATTATGAGGCGGAATATCAGTTGCCATACCCACAGCAATACCACTACCACCATTAAGCAAAATATTAGGTAAACGTGCTGGCAACAATTCGGGCTCATTCATTGTGCCATCAAAATTAGGAATCCAGCTGACTGTACCTTGGCCTAATTCACTTAATAATGTTTGAGAATATGCTGTGAGCTTTGACTCTGTGTAACGCATGGCAGCAAACGATTTAGGGTCATCCATCGATCCCCAGTTGCCTTGACCATCAATTAATGGATGGCGATATGAGAACGGTTGAGCCATCAACACCATGGCTTCATAACACGCTGAATCACCGTGAGGATGGTATTTACCTAAAACATCACCCACTGTTCGTGCTGATTTTTTATGTTTTGATGCTGCACTTAATCCTAATTCAGACATGGCATAAATAATACGACGCTGCACCGGTTTTAAGCCATCTCCCACATGTGGTAAGGCTCGATCTAAAATAACGTACATGGAATAATCTAAATACGCTTTTTCAGTAAAATCTCGAACGGGTAAGCGTTCTAAATCATCAACTAATGAACTCATTCTTATAGATCTCGTTTCATATTAAACAGTCGCTAAATCGCCTTGCTCTTCTAACCATTCTTTCCTGTCTGCAGCACGCTTTTTGGCTAATAACCTATCCATAGCTTCATTCGTACTTCTCACATCTTCATTTTCCACATCATCTTCAATGGTAAGTCGAATTAAACGTCGAGTGTCAGGCGCCATTGTCGTTTCTCTCAATTGAAGAGGATTCATTTCACCTAATCCTTTGAAGCGTTGAACGTTGACCTTACCTTTAATTTTATCTTTCTCAATTCTATCTAAAATGATTTGTCGCTCTTCATCATCTAATGCGTAAAACACCTGTTTTCCAACATCAACTCGATAAAGTGGTGGCATCGCTACACAGATATGTCCATTTTCCACTAAAGACCTGAAATGCTTTACAAATAGGGCACATAACAGGGTTGCGATATGAGCACCATCTGAATCGGCATCGGCAAGAATACAGATTTTGCCATAACGTAAGCCTGATAAGTCATCTGAACTAGGATCAACACCAATTGCAACAGCAATATCATGAACTTCTTGTGACGCTAATACTTGACCAGAGTCCACTTCCCATGTGTTTAAAATCTTACCTCTTAGCGGCATAATCGCTTGAAACTCACGCTCACGTCCTTGTTTAGCACTACCGCCAGCAGAATCTCCTTCCACTAAGAAAAGCTCTGTTCGTGTTACATCTTGGGATGAACAGTCTGATAATTTTCCCGGTAAGGTTGGTCCTGATTGCACACGTTTTCGAACTACTTTTTTTGCTTGCTTCAAACGTGATTGAGCACTGCTAATAGCCAATTCGGCAATCTTCTCGCCATCTTCAGTATGATGATTTAGCCATAAGCTAAAGGCATCTTTAACCGCACCAGAGACAAAACCTGCACACTGGCGTGATGATAAGCGTTCTTTTGTTTGCCCTGAAAATTGTGGATCTTGTAGCTTGACTGACAGTACATAACAACACTGATTCCAAACATCTTCAGGAGAAAGTTTTACACCGCGTGGCAATAAACTACGAAATTCACAAAACTCACGAAGAGCATCTAAAAGACCAGTACGTAAGCCATTAACATGTGTACCACCTTGTGCAGTTGGAATTAAGTTTACATAGCTTTCGGCTATTTCTTCACCCACTTCTTGCTGCCACATCAATGCCCAATCAACTTGTTCATTGTCACCTTTAATGTGACCGACAAACGGCTGAGCAGGTACGCAAGGTTGATCAGTCATCATGGAGCTTAAATAACTATTAAGGCCATCTTCATAACACCACTTATCTTCAACTTTCTCTTCACCAGAGTGATCAGTAAATGTCACGACCAAGCCCGGGCATAATACTGCCTTAGCTCTTAAAACATGACGTAAGCGTGATACTAAAAACTTAGACAAATCAAAATAAGATTCGTCCGGCCAAAAACGAACTGTTGTGCCTGTATTACGTTTACCAACTGTGCCAATTTCTTTAAGGTCTTCTACTTTCACCCCATTTTCAAAGGCAATAGAAAATTCTTTGGCATCACGACGAATTTTAACTTCAAGGCGTGTCGACAAGGCATTTACAACAGATACACCTACGCCATGTAAACCACCAGAAAATTCATAGTTCTTATTGGAAAACTTACCACCAGCATGTAGACGGGTTAGGATGACTTCAACACCAGGAACACCTTCTTCTGGATGAATATCAACCGGCATACCTCGACCATTATCAATAACTTCTAATGAATTATCTGCATGTAAGATAACGTTAACTTGCGTAGCAAAGTGAGCAACTGCTTCATCGATACTATTATCAATAACTTCTTGCGCCAAATGATTAGGACGCGTGGTATCGGTATACATACCCGGTCGCTTTTGTACCGGTTCTAATCCTTTTAAAACCTCTATCGCCGAGGCATCGTATTCATTCGTCATTGTGATAACTTCTTAAAGTTAGTGTGGCCGAAAAGTTCAGAAGGAAGATTAACATACAACCGAGCCAATGATGTCATCAAAACACTATTAAATTGACAGGATTCGTAATTGGAGTACTATAATCGGTATATTAGCAATCACTAATTTATGGAGATTTTATGAATATTGACCGTATCGTCCTAACCTTCGCCGGAAGTGTCATTTTACTCAGCATCCTACTCTCGAATATTCACCACTCCGCTTGGATGTGGCTAACCGTCTTTGTTGGTGCCAATCTATTACAAGCGGCATTTACAGGCTTTTGTCCTCTTGCAAAAATGCTTAAAGCAGCAGAAAAAAAAGCCGGCCATGCTTTCGATTAAAACATGATATTAATAGAGATTTAAGAAATGAAAAAATTATTATTTTTATTAGCAGCATTATTGTCTAACAATGCCATCGCTCATGAACATGAACAATTTACCCAAGAAGGAAAGGCGGCAATCA
>JAQRMU010000037.1 GCA_028598975.1 Gammaproteobacteria bacterium
GTGAGAATTTTTCTGGGGTAAATCAAAGAATATTAGATCTTGGTTGTGGTGAAGGTGTGTTAGGGGTATATGCGACATCAAACATACGAAATAGTTTGTATGTAGGGGTGGAGCTTGATCAACAGCACTTTGAAACTGCTCTGACGCAATTAAGTGAACATGAAATTTTGCAAGGTGATGTGACTTCATCAGAAGTGGAAGATATTTTATGTTCCTATGGAAAGTTTGACTATGCGGTAGGTAACCCTCCTTATGTTAGGTATAAATATAAGAAAGAGTATGCCGAGATTATACATGCCATATTTCCCCATTTAGAGTTAACTAGAAATGGGATTAGAAGTGAAATAATATTTTTGGCAAAAGCACTCGGCCATTTAAAAAAACACGGCACTATTTCGTTTATTTTACCCCGAGTATTATTTTCTTCTGATGGGTTTGCAACTTTTCGGAGAGTCTTGCTAGAGATTTTTTCAGATATTGAAGTGATTAGTTTACCTGACAATATTTTTAATAAAGCAGATGTATCTACTTGTCTTCTACGGGCAACCGACAGTTACAGAAAACAAAGAATTAGGCTTAGTAGTGCTGATAAGTCAGCCAAAATAACCGACACCATTACAGTTACATCTACAGAAGCTATTCATAGAATGGATTATTACTATCACTCAACAATGAAAAAAATGGGAATCGAAAGTGATGGTTCAGTTCCAACGCTTCAAAGTTTGGGCGTTGAAATAAAAAGAGGTAGTCGTTCAAAATCTGAGTTTATACAAAAAAAAATTACTCATTTTCATACTGCAGACTTTCCTGACAATGCCGATGTTATTAGCTTAGGGAAAGAAAATAATAGGAAGTTTATCCTAGCTGAAGAAGGAGATGTTTTGACTCCTAGGGTTGGTACAAGGATATTAGATAGGCAAGTGATGGTGGCCGGCGGCGCTTTAGCAATAACAGACTGTGTCTACAGGCTGAGAACAGAAAAACAGCTAGCTGATAAAGTGCTATCAATACTTCAAAGTAAAATTGGTATTACATGGCGGAAAATTCACGCAAAAGGCTCGTGTGCAAAATACATTACTAATAGTGATATGTTATCTATTCCTATTCTGAATTAATTTAGAATTAGGGTTATCTAAATGATGCGAGATGTATCCTCCCTACGCCTTCCGATCTGCCAGGAAGCTTAACAACATGATCATATGTGACAATTATATCTTCCTGATACTTGGCTGCGAACCATGCCATTCCAATAGCAGCAGGCTTTGTTCCAAAAGGAATTAAATTAATGCTTTTGATAGGGGTATCTGGCATTATGTTGGTGGTACTTTTTATCTTTTCCAAAAGGTGAATCATAGAGTACGGGTTGTTTGCAGCTGCAAAATCTAATTCGTATCTCTGTAGTTTTAATACCTCTCTAAATACTTCAATATTTTTAATTATTGAAACTCTATCGTAGCCCGCTTTAAATGCTGGGACACCAAGCACAAGCCTTACATCATCAAACCCTGGTTCTCTAAGTTGATCATTATTTAGTAACCCAGCGACTCGATGCCCCTCAAAACCAATAGAAATAACATTAATAGTATCTTGAGTTACAGTTGTTCCTAAAAATGGAGCAAGCTGCATAACCCCTGGACCATCATCAGATAAAAGGTAATCGACTTCTCCTACAGGTACTTTTTTTTCAGTATACTTCTCGGGTTCGACATACACTAAATCAAAAGGACAGTTTATTTTATTTAACCAGTAAAATAAGTATTGAATTTCTGGATAAGAAAGTGATGTTGCATCGATAAGAGGTGTTGATGAAGGTTTTTCTAATTTACTTGCAAACTCTGAAATACGATATTCAGAATTATTTACTTGAAGCATAAAGGAATCAACATTGTACTTCACGCTCCACTGTTGCTTGGAGTGGTTGATAATATAGTTATTTACCCATTGTGTTCGTTCATCAATCTCCATAAATGAGCTTTGAATTGCAAGGTTATAGTTTTTATCAGTTCTAGCAATAAAATCTGCATTGTTTTCAAAGGTGGAATAGTGAGCTAAATCCATTAATCAAATAGTCCTTTTGTTTTAGAAGTGTTGGACTTGCCCTCTGAAAATTGGAGTAGCCATTTGGAGAACGTTTCATCTTGCGCATCGCATATTAACTCAAATTCACTCTGCGTAAGTTCTACAGTTCTACCCGTTAGATATGAAGTTCCGAAGTTGGGAGAGTAAACAGGGTTTAATCGGTATTGTTTATTTGCAGACACAACTTTTTTAGCTTTTCTATCCCTGGTAATATTTCCTTCTAGAAGAAGAGTCCAGCCTTTTGCAGCTTCAATTATTTTATTTAAATTTTCGTTTAAGTCCCCATGTTCACCTTTAATAATAAAGGAAACTTTCTCTGGTTCAGATTGCACCTTTTGTCTTTGTAATGTTTGAAATAAGCTACCAAGCCTGTTCGCCATTCTAGAGAGTGTTTTACCCATAGGCTCGAATGTATTAACCCTTTGAATAAAGAGTCCACTTGCATTAACCACTCCACGGTGCATATCATCCGTTGAAACAGAAGGTATGTCTTCTAAATATTTGATTTCTATATGTGGTTCTAATTGACGAAGGGTTTGATAACATAATTCTATAAAATGACGTATATTATTAAGTGATAAATGATTAAACCGTTCGAACCCAGAATAAATAGGTATATTGATATAATCATAACGAGCATTGAGGCTTAATATTGCTGACATTCTATAAGTTTGGATTCGTTCTATAAATGCTTTTCGTTCGGGCTCTTTATTATTAATAAAGTTAATTAATTGGCTGCTTTTGAAAGTTTTTTGGTTGACTATTAATGAACTAACTAAAGCATCTCCTGGTTGCTCTGAAATGAACTTTCTAAGTAATGTGCTTGAAAGACCATCGACATTCTTCAGTTCAGATTCGACAATATTAATTACAGCATTCTGCTTCATCGCCTCAGTCGCTAAACTTGATGCATTTTTAGTTGGAAATAGTTTTTCCATTAGAGCAAATATTTGAGATTTATACGCATTATTATTTCTAAGTGAAATTTTCTTAGGGTTGCATAAATTTTCAGGAGTCAAAACTATATTAGACGTGGCGACATTCTCATTTAGTAATCCAAGTAAAAATATTTCTGATGTGAGAAGTCTTGAGTCTTCTGTAGTTTTATAGCTTCCTGGGGGCGCATTAGGTGGTTGCATTGAACCGTAGACTACTTCCATGATAATCTCACGGTAGTCATCTGGTGAGCCAAGACGTTCATTTCCATCTGTCGCAGAAGTAACTTCTGCAAATCTTTTGTATGCTACATTCCAAGTAAACCTTGCATTAGAGCCTTTTCTATAGCCATTGATAGTCCTTTGCTGGGAAATATCTAAGTTCTCAAATTCATCAACATATAACTTAAATCGAGTTGATTTTAGGCGATTGCATTGATCTTGGATAATTGGAACTAAAAACTGAATGAGAGCATTAGGATCTATGTTTTCTAGCTTGCTACAATCTAGGTGACGGATTGCATTTCTAGTACTGTATAATGCACTCTCAGCCCATGTGATTAAGTCCTCAAAGCAGCAGTTTCTTGAACCAGTGATTGTTTCAATTGCTAACGAAAATTGTTGTGAATTATTGAGGTCAACAAAAATATCATTAAAATGAAAGGCCATATTTTTAAGAGAAAATATAAGCTCTTTGAACAATTCCAGTCCCGATAGAACAGCAAAAAAGTGTTCAGACTCCTTTGGACTTGCCCACCCTTTAGCGATAGATCTATAGAAAACTGTATCTGGCTTCCAGTATAAGATTACTGAGTGAAAATCATCGTCATTAAAATCTTTACGCTGTTGATCAAACTGTGTCCAATGAGAAAAGTATCTGATGTATGTGGTTTTTCCACAACCTCGACTACCTAATAGGGCTATAGAATGTGTTTGCTTACGTAAATCATTGACTTCGATTGAATGAGGAATAACGAATTTGCCATATACACTGTTGCTGAAACTGTTTTGCTCTCCTCGTGCTGTACTCATTGAATGAAGCAGGTCTAGCAATAGCATAATTATTCTCTCTTCTCAAAAAGGTTAGACCAGTTTGGGTTATCTGTTTCATTCCACCATAAAGATCCAAGTGTTTGGTTTGGGCACCCCCACTCAAAGGCAAGCGTTAGAGCTGCTTTATCACGACCAAAAGCGGCTTCTTTAGCTTTAAAACCATTTGAAAGGAGCATGTCCTTATATATCTCTCGTACTTCTATCTCTGTGATACCAGAATCTCCAATAAAATTTGAACCTGTTTGAAAACTAAAGAATTTTTGATTTTCATCTATAGCTTCTATTGGTAAAATTTTTATGAATGGAAGTTGAGTTCTCACAGTATTTAAGTTTCTTTCTAATGCGAGTAGAGGAGCGTAAATAATATAATTGTCTTTTGCTAAGTCTTGCAGACCCGTTTCAGATGAAAATGTATTAATCTGTTTGCCACTTCCAAGAATATCATCTACAAGCAAAATAACTTTTCCACTCGGTTTTCTAAGGTGTTTACCTTCAGAAATACCATCGGCTGTTAAGCATTTTACGTACTTTTGATTTATTCCTACAAGTCGACATACTAGGTCACCGGAACCTCCACTATCTAATGCAAGCCGAATAGGAGATACAACTAAATTATTTCTATATTCTTTATCACCTTGAGAAAGTTTTTGTAGCCAATCAGGGATAGAGTCAGGTGGCATTTTAAGAGACTGAAAATAAAAATCTCTAAAAATAGATACAAAAAAACTTTTATATGATTCTTTGGCCATTCTATAGGAGCGATAAAGTAATCTATCAAGCATATGAGCTGCTATGTAACGATGCTTGTAGTCTGTAAAGTTAGCTATCCAAGATTCAACCTTAATCAAACGAATAGGGTAAACACCTAACTGAGTGTAAACTTGGTATTTTGCTAAGACTGATTTTACAAATTGCTCTGTTATATTTTCATCTAGATTCATTGGATGAAGCTTCTTATAATTAAAGTGGTATAAGTTCCATTGCCCCAACCGTGGGGGGAAATTAGATGTGAGCATCTCATAATTAATGATTAATTAACAGGAGTATTTAGTATCGTTGATATATTTGAATTACCTTCCGTCCAGCCCATCAAAAGGTGAAAGCAGGGAATTTATCCGAAATTGGGTAGCTAATAGCAAAATAGAGGATTATGTTGTTGCTGCAATGTAGAATTTGCTCGCTCTCGTAATTGTGTAGCTCTAGAGCTTAATTGTTATATTAATAATAAAGAAGGATTACATTATTGGGACTCTAATGATTATTTGCAATTAGGGGTACATTATCAAAAGAAGATTTTCTGAATGGTAAAAATATGATTAATATCGACAAAACAATGCCTTTTAATTTTTTAAATGAGATATCAATAACCTCCTTAACTGCGTTGAAAAGCAACTCACAAAATTATTCCTTTGTAGATAGGCGAGTCGGGCACCGAAAAAGGTAGCTTGGCGATAACTACATGTTCAAGATATGAACCTGGCAAGTCTACGCCTTCACTAAGCGATGCCACGCCGAATAAAACACTGCCATAGCCGTCATCAATGGTTGCTTTGTGTTTTTTCAGTAACTCTTGCTTAGGCATGTCACCTTGTACCAGCAGTAATCGCTTCACTTTATCTGTAATTTTTGCTTTCACCTGATTCATTTGCCAGTAGCTTGAGAATAAAACCAAAGTACCTTTCTTGATATTAATGTTATTACTCATCCACTGTGTAATTTCTTCAGTATGAGCATCATCTGAAGGGAGTGATAAACCAAATACTCCACCAGATAAAAAACCTCGAGCTAGGCGTGCAACAACACGGCGACAAACGGCAAAAGTTAAAACAGAGTCTGAACTAATAGAAGACAGTTTTGCCGCTTTGGCACCTCATGGTACGGCACTGGCCGAGCAGTTTTATGAGCAATTATTTGAGGACTTTCCTCAGTTAACCTCTTTGTTTGAGGGGATTTCAATCAAAGGGCAGCAGAAGAAGTTACTAGCATCATTAGTGTTGCTGGTACAAAACCTGCATAAACCAGAAGTATTAAAAGATTATTTAAAGGGATTGGGTGCAAGGCATGTGCATTACGGTGTTACTGCTGAACAGTATCCAATGGTGGCTGAAACCCTTCTAAATGTTATGGCGGAGCTTGCCGGTGACGTTTGGACAAATGAAGTCGAACAGGCATGGTCAAATACCTTAAATACAGTTGCAACAATTATGTTAGAAGCATACGAGCCGATGGAGGCAGATGAAATGGCGATTAGCAAACAAGAAGTAGAACAAGAATTAGCAGTGATGAGATCGGCGGTAGATGGTTCAAATACAGCACTAATGATGTGCGATAAAGAGCGTGTAATTACCTATGCAAATCCATCGGTGATGAGGTTGTTAACTAATCGTCTGACGGAGTTACGAACAGTATTTCCTACCTTAGATTTAAGTAAGGTTGTTGGTACTTGTATTGATGACTTCCATAAAGACCCATCATTACAAAAAGGGATTTTATCGGATCTTGCTAAC
Organism: Gammaproteobacteria bacterium; assembly: GCA_028598975.1. GTDB lineage: Bacteria > Pseudomonadota > Gammaproteobacteria > Nitrosococcales > Methylophagaceae. Next base: position 6,575 of record JAQRMU010000037.1, read on the forward strand.
TTACCTTATAACACCCAAATCCAATTACTTGATATTCACTTTGATTTAACAGCAACTGCAATTGTTGATCATGATGGTAACTACAACGCTAATATGGTTGAGTGGCAAGATATTACCGATCAAGTTAAAGCGGCTGAAGAAGCTGATAAAAAAGCTGAAGAAGTTACCCGATTACAATCTGCGATTGATGGAGCAACAACCGCGCTCATGATGTGTGATGAGAATCGCGTGATTACTTATGCTAATCCAGCAGTCATGACATTGTTATCAAATCGTTTGGCTGACTTACGTAAACTATTCCCTGGCTTGGATTTAAGTAAGGTAGTGGGTACATGTATTGATGACTTTCATAAAGATCCATCATTGCAAGCAGGTATCTTAGGCGATGTGACTAGATTGCCATATAGAACTCAAATTCAGGTTTTAGATTTACACTTTGATTTGAATGCAACGGCTATTTTAAATCGTGCCGGTGAAATGATCGGTAATATGGTGGAATGGAAAGATATCACCGAACAGAAAAATGGTGAAGATGCTATTCAATCACTTATTCAAGCGGCACAAGCCGGTGAATTGGAACAGCGAATTGATGCTGAGTCTTTCGATGGTTTCATGCAAGATGTTGCTGGTGGTGTAAATACGTTGATGGATGCTGTGTTAGCACCAACGCAAGAAGTCATTAGTGTATCTCAGTCATTGTCTGAGGGTGATTTGACTCAAACGATGCTGGGTGACTATCAAGGTATGTTTGCTACGCTAGCAGAAGCATTAAATGAGTCTGTTAACAAAATGGCAACAACTGTTACAGACATCAATGAGTCAGCAACAAGCATTGGTACTGCTGCAAGTGAGATTTCTGAAGGTAATATTGATTTAAGTCAACGTACTGAGCAACAAGCTTCTTCACTAGAAGAAACTGCATCAAGTATGGAAGAGTTAACCAGTACTGTTCGTGAAAACTCTGATAATGCGCGTCAAGCAAACCAGCTTGCATCATCAAGTCGAGAACAGGCTGAGAAAGGTGGTTCAGTCATTAAAGAAGCGATTGATGCGATGACAGCAATCAGTGCTTCAAGTAAGAAAGTGACGGATATCATTGGTGTTATTGATGAGATTGCTTTCCAAACAAACTTATTAGCCTTGAATGCAGCGGTTGAAGCGGCACGAGCAGGCGAGCAAGGCCGAGGCTTTGCTGTGGTGGCATCTGAGGTACGAAACTTAGCGCAACGTTCAGCTTCTGCTGCGAAAGAAATCAAAGAATTGATTAATGATAGTGGCGAGAAAGTGAAAGAAGGCTCAATGCTGGTGGATGAGTCAGGTCGAACATTAGAAGAGACTGTAGCTAGCTCGAAGAAAGTGGGCGATATTATCTCTGAGATTGCAGCAGCAGGTGCTGAGCAAACTCAAGGTATCGAGCAAGTAAATAAAGCTGTGACTCAAATGGACGAAATGACACAACAAAATGCAGCCTTGGTAGAAGAAGCGGCTGCGGCAAGTGAGTCATTAGATGAGCAGGCGAAGAGCATGCAACGCATGATGGCATTCTTTGATGTAGGTGAGGAAGCCGCTCCAGTAGCTAGAGCAGAAACACCTAAGCCTAAAGTAGCACCTAAGGCGGCTCCAGCGGCAAAGCGTAAACCAGCTAAGCCAAGACCTGCGGCGCCAACATCTGAGGATGGTGAGTGGGATGAGTTTTAAAGTCTAAACTGACAAGCTATGTTGAAAGGAGCTTTATTAAAGCTCCTTCAATTTTTGGATGAATGTGAGGTTAAAGGGATAAAATGGCTGAAAGTCGTGAGTTTGAATTTTCGGATGCAAATTTTGATCGTATTCGTCAGTTTGTATCAGAACATACTGGTATTGTTTTAACCGACAAGAAAAAAGACATGGTGTATGGCCGTTTATCTAAACGTGTTCGTAAGGGTGGCTTTGGTAGTTTTGATGCATTTTGTGACGCGTTAGAATCTGGTGATGAAGACGAAGAAGAGTTCATGATCAATGCGATTACAACCAATCTAACCGCATTTTTCCGTGAAGAACACCACTTCGAATACTTGGCTGAGAAGCTTATTCCTGAGTTGGTCGAGAAGAAAGGCTATAACAAGCGACTTCGCATTTGGTCAGCTGGGTGCTCTACAGGCGAAGAGCCCTACAGCATCGCCATGACATTAAAAGAATATTTGCCAGACTTTGATGACTGGGATGTCAAAATCCTAGCAACAGATTTAGATGCGAACGTAGTCGCTCAAGGTAAAAGTGGTATTTACCGTGCTGACCGAATTACAGGTATCCCCGATGATAGGATTAAACGTTGGTTTAGACGTGGTCGTGGCGACCAATCTGAAATGGTCAAGGTAAGCTCTGAATTGCAGCAGGTGATCAGTTTCAAACGGCTAAACTTGTTACATGAATGGCCAATGAATGGGCCATTTGATCTTATGTTTTGCCGTAATGTTGTAATTTATTTTGACAAAGAAACCCAGCGGGGTTTATTTGATCGTTATGCCGATATTTTAGCTCCAGATGCACATTTATTTATAGGGCATTCTGAAACGCTTTATAAAGTAACAACGCGATTTGATTCTTTAGGTCATACCATTTACCGGAAGAATAGTTAATGACGGCTCAACGACCGCCACAACCTGATTGTTTACCTGACTTTAAACACGTCAACCGCTATTGGGATAGAAGTCACAACTCGTGGGCAGCTAAAATTCTACCGGGTGAATACTATGTAACCGTTCACCCAGATGAAGCGGTTGCCACTACGCTCGGCTCCTGTGTATCAGCGTGTATTAGAGACAAAGTATTTGGTATTGGGGGCATGAACCACTTTATGTTGCCACTTAAAAGTGAGCATGCCAGTGATGACTGGATGGATTCTGCCACACGCTATGGTAGCTTTGCGATGGAGCATTTGATTAATGACATTTTAAAGAATGGCGGTAATCGACAGAACCTTGAAGTAAAACTTACGGGTGGCGGAAGGATTATGAAAAACATGTCTGATGTCGGTGCCCGCAATATTGACTTTGTATTAGAGTATTTACAAACTGAGAATATCGATGTGCTCGTTGAAGACTTAGGTGATATTTATCCTCGGAAAGTGATGTATTATCCAGCGACAGGGCGTTTACGGGTTAAGCGGCTTCGTTCTATGCATAATGAAACATTGATTCAACGTGAGCAAGCATATCAACATGAACTTGATGTTCAGCCTGATTCTGGTGGTATTGAACTATTCTAAACCTTGCTCTTAAAATTAGGGGTAAAGGGTTCCGTTAGCCAAGATTGAGCGCTATAATCAAAGGTTAATATTTTAGGAAAGGAACTCCCTTTTAATGACCAAGATTACTGTTCTTGTTGTTGATGATTCAGCACTTGTTAGAAAGCTCTTATCCGAAGTTTTAAATTCCGATCCTGAAATTGAAGTCATTGGTACCGCTATTGATCCTTATCAAGCGCGTGAAAAAATTAAAAAACTCAAACCAGATGTGCTTACATTAGACGTTGAGATGCCACGAATGGATGGCGTTACATTTCTAAAAAAACTTGATGCGATTGCATCCTATGCCTGTAGTAATGGTTTCAACGCTGACCGAGCAAGGCGCTCAAGTCACATTAGAAGCACTGGAGCTTGGTGCTGTTGATTTTGTAGCGAAACCCAAGATTGATTTGTCTAACACTTTGGCAGACTATTCTGAAGAAATCATTGAGAAGGTAAAAACAGCCGCTGCGGTTAATGTCAGCGCTCTAGTACGAGAGCAGACGATATTACCCGTTGTACCTGATAAATTAACGGCTGATGCGGTATTGTCAAAACGTGGCCCTGCGACCATTCCTTCTCATTTAAAAACAACAGATAAAATTATTGCGATAGGATCATCAACAGGTGGTACAGAGGCCATAAAAGAGGTGTTGAGTCG
>JAQRMU010000038.1 GCA_028598975.1 Gammaproteobacteria bacterium
TGGGGGCATAAAGTGCACTTTCTCGTACGATCTTCATAAACTTTTCAGTTTCAATGCCTTCTTTGCTTACTAAAGCTAAACTTAAAGCAAAGCTGGATGTTAATCCTGCAATTAATTGATTCATAGCTAGTTTTACTGTAGAGCCTTGGCCGGTGTCACCAATATATTGAGGCTCTTTTCCAATCAGCTTCAATAGTGGTAATGCACGTTGATAGTCATTATAACTACCACCAGCCATTAAAATTAATGTGCCAGTTCTGGCTTCAGGTAAGCTACCTAAAACAGGACACTCTAGGTAATGTCCGTCATTGTCAGTGATGCGTTTAGCTATGGAACGAGACTCATCTGGAGCAATTGTTCCCATTTGAATAATAGTTTTATCCCTAAATGACTCAGCAGAGATCGTATCAAGAATGCTATTGATAGCATCAGCATCACTTAGCATTAGCAAACAATACTCACTGGCATGGAGTGCCTCTTGCGCAGAAGCTGCAATGACAGCACCTTGTTGTTGAAATTGGGCGGTTTTATCAGGGCTACGATTGAAGAGCGTTAATTGTTGTTCTTGTGCAATAAGGTGTTCAGATAATGCTTGCCCCATCAACCCTATACCAATCAGTGATATTTTCATGTCAATTCCATAATTTTGTTAATAACTTTAGGTAGAAGCATACTATAGGGTGCTGTAGAATAGGCGCAATTATTTTACCGTACAGACAGGGGAATACTGTGTACAAGAAAAACATGACTATTGCTGGCTTTGATGATGAACTCTTGAAGGCGATTGAGGCTGAGAATGTTCGTCAAGAAGATCATATCGAACTGATCGCATCAGAAAACTACACAAGCCCACGTGTAATGGAAGCTCAAGGCTCATCATTAACAAATAAATATGCTGAAGGTTACCCTGGCAAACGTTATTACGGTGGTTGTGAATATGTGGATCACGCTGAGCAATTGGCTATGGACCGCGCTAAAACGTTATTTGGTGCTGATTATGCTAATGTTCAACCGCATTCAGGTTCACAAGCAAATGCCGCTGTTTACTTAGCATTATTACAACCAGGCGACACTATCCTTGGTATGAGCTTGGCTCATGGTGGTCATTTAACACATGGTTCTAAAGTGAGTGCATCAGGTAAAATCTATAACTCAATTTCATATGGTCTTAATGAAGAAACGGGTGAAATTGATTATGACGAAGTTGAGCGTTTAGCGAATGAGCACAAACCTAAGATGGTTGTTGCTGGGTTCTCTGCTTATTCTCGTATTGTTGATTGGCAGCGTTTTCGTGATATTGCCGATTCAATTGGTGCCTATTTATTAGTTGATATGGCACATGTTGCTGGTTTGGTTGCGGCAGGTGTTTACCCTAACCCAACACAAATTGCTGATGTGACAACAACAACAACGCATAAAACATTACGTGGTCCACGTGGTGGTTTGATTTTAGCTAAAGCAAATCCTGAAATTGAAAAGAAACTAAATTCAGCGGTATTCCCTGGTTTTCAAGGTGGTCCTTTAATGCATGTGATTGCTGCTAAAGCAGTTGCCTTTAAGGAAGCAATGTTGCCAGAGTTTAAAGCCTACCAAGAACAAGTCGTCAAAAATGCACGTGTAATGGCTGAGATCTTTATGGCTCGTGGATATGATGTTGTTTCAAAAGGAACAGATGATCACTTATTCCTTGTTAGCTTTATTGAAGCAGGATTAACAGGTAAAGAAGTAGATGCATGGTTGGGTGATTCAAACATCACAATCAATAAAAACTCTGTACCAAATGATCCTCAATCTCCATTCGTAACATCAGGTATTCGTGTCGGTACACCTGCTGTAACAACACGTGGTTTTAAAGAGCAAGAGTGTAAAGACCTTGCAACTTGGATGTGTGATGTGATTGATAGTCGTGGTGATGCAACTGTAATGGCTGACGTGAAAGCGAAAGTATTAGCGGTATGTCAGAGCCTTCCTGTTTATTCATAATATAGGTTCACAATGCGTTGTCCATTTTGTGGTGCTGATGATTCAAAAGTGATTGATTCGCGTCTCTCTGCTGAGGGAGATGCGATTCGCCGCCGCCGTAGTTGTGTAGAGTGCAAAGAACGGTTTACAACGTATGAAACCGCTGAATTAACCTTGCCGAGGTTGATTAAAAGTGATCAATCTCGTGCAGTTTTTTCAGAAGATAAATTACGATCTGGTTTTTTAAAAGCGTTAGAGAAAAGACCTGTTAGCATTGATGCGATTGATACCGCTGTGAAAGGTATTATTCGTCAATTAATAGCGACAGGAGAACGTGAAGTAGAAAGTCGTTTAGTGGGTGACTGGGTAATGGATGCTTTACGAGAATTAGATGAAGTGGCATATGTTCGTTTTGCTTCAGTGTATCGAAGCTTTCAGGATGTAAATGCCTTCCGCGAAGAAATTGAGCGAATGGAAAATCGTACCGAACTATCGGATAAATAACGAGGATTTAAAACTATGCTTCGAGTCATTATTTTTTGCGACATATGCAACCCCCAAGGTGTTCGTTACATTGAGCAAAACAGAAGCACGCAACGTGGTGATGTTGAGGGACGACGAATTACCGATGGACGTTCATGGTTTGAAGGTTCTTTAGAATCAGCACTTGATCATGGTTGGGTCTATGAGAGCAGTGAGCATATCTGTCCTCGTTGCCAGGAACGCCATAATAAATCATAACCATGTCAATTCATGAACACTATATGGCCCGTGCTTTGCTACTTGCAGAGCGCGGGCTTTTTACAACCGATCCTAATCCACGAGTTGGTTGTGTTATTGTCAATAACGCTGAGATTGTGGGCGAAGGCTGGCATCAACGTGCCGGAGAAGGGCATGCTGAAGTTAATGCACTTTCTGCAGCTGCGGAAATGGCAAAAGGTGCGGATGCTTACGTTACCTTAGAACCCTGTAGCCATTTTGGTAGAACACCACCCTGTGCTGATGCACTGATTAAATCGGGCGTAAAACGTGTTTTTGTAGCGATGAAAGATCCCAATCCCTTAGTGGCTGGAAATGGAATTAATCGTTTAAAAAATGCGGGCATTGATGTTACTGTCGGAATATTAGAGCAGCAGGCAAAAGATCTGAATCCAGGATTTTGCAAAAGAATGCAATCTGGTAGGCCTTATATACGAAGTAAAATGGCAATGAGTCTTGACGGGCGAACAGCGATGGCATCAGGTGAAAGTAAGTGGATTACTAGCGCTGATGCACGACAAGATGTACAAAAAATGCGTGCTCGTAGTTCAGCGATATTAACAGGTATGGGAACGGTACTTGCTGATGATCCTGCTTTAACTGTTCGGCCAGAAGGTGAATGGTACCCGGAAAAACAAGCCATTAGACAGCCATTACGTGTTGTCGTAGGAAGTCAGAATATTCCACAAACAGCAAGATTGTTTGGTAGTGATGGTGAAGTGGTATTGGCTACTGCTAGCAAGTGCAGTATAGACACAAAAGAAACTATTTTAAGCTTAGTGGAACAAAATGGTCATATTGATCTATCGGCATTAATGACTGAACTTGCAAAGCGTGAGATAAACGAGGTGATGGTTGAGGCTGGTTCTCGATTAAATGGTGCTTTATTAGAGGCTGGTTTGATTGATGAAATGATCATTTATATGGCACCTAAAATAATGGGTGACTCGGCTAAAGGTCTTTTTCACTTACCTGCACTAAAAATGATGGCACAACATATTGAATTAACGATTACAGATATTCGTGCAGTAGGAAAGGACTGGCGAATTACTGCAATTCCAGAATACATGAAGGCGAAATAAACGATGTTTACCGGCATTATTGCAGCACTTGGAAAAATTGAATCACTACACGCTACAGGTGGTGACATACGCATGACAGTAGCCACACATGATTTGGACTTATCTGATGTTAAACTGGGAGATAGCGTGGCAAACAGCGGTGTGTGCTTAACTGTTGTAGATATGACTAAAGCAACACTCAGTTTTGATGTTTCTCGCGAGAGTCTTGAACGAACAAGCCTAGGTAGCTTAAGCTCTGGTTCGGAAATAAACCTTGAGAAAGCACTCGCAGTAGGTGACCGTTTAGGTGGACATTTTGTTAGTGGCCATGTTGATGGCTTAGGGAAAGTTATTGCACGACAAGAATCAGCACGATCAGTACAGTTTCGCTTTGAAGTACCTGCTGGTTTAGAACGCTATATTGCAGAGAAAGGATCTATTTGTATTGATGGTACAAGTCTTACCGTTAATAATGTGGCTGATAATTGGTTTGAAGTAAATATCATCCCACATACCATGCAAGAAACGATTATGAGTGGCTATAAAATAGGTACCAAAGTAAATTTGGAAGTCGATTTGATTGCCCGCTATTTAGAACGATTATTACCCAGTGGTCACACATCGGGTATTACACGAGAAACATTGCTCAACAACGGATTCATTAAATGAAACTAAATACAACTGCCGAAATCCTTGACGATATGAGGCAAGGAAAAATCGTCATAATCATGGATGATGAAGATCGTGAAAATGAAGGTGATCTAGTTATGGCAGCGGAGTGTGTCACTCCAGAAGCGATTAACTTTATGGCACGGTTTGGCCGAGGTTTAATTTGCTTAACCCTAACTGAACAACGCTGTAAACAACTACGTTTACCGTTAATGGTGACGGATAATCAGGCTGCTTATTCAACTAATTTTACAGTATCAATCGAAGCTGCTGAAGGCGTAACAACCGGTATTTCTGCAGCAGATCGAGCCTTAACGGTTCAAGCTGCTGTTAACCCAAATGTTAAACCAGATGATTTAGTTCAACCTGGTCATATTTTTCCATTAAAAGCACAATTGGGTGGCGTTTTAACACGAGCAGGCCACACTGAGGCTGGCTGTGATTTAGCGCAACTCGCAGGTAAAGACCCTTCAGCTGTTATTGTTGAAATTCTTAATGAAGATGGCAGTATGGCGCGTCGTCCAGACTTAGAAAAGTTTGCAGAATTACATGATTTGAAGATTGGCACAATTGCAGATTTGATCAGCTATCGTTTAGAAAATGAAATGACAGTACAGCGTTTGTCACAATGCGATATGCCAACGGAATATGGTGACTTTCAGCTTTATAGTTTTCAAGATACGGTGAATAGCCAAATACATTTAGCGATGGTTGTTGGTGATATTACAGCAGATGATGAAACCCTAGTACGTGTGCATATGGCCGATCCATTAGGTGATTTATTAGGAGTAACACGAGAGCCAACGCAATGGCCTTTAGCCAAAGTGATGACACAGGTCCAACAGGCTGGAAAAGGCGTGTTAGTGGTTTTACGTCAACCTGAGCAAAATAAGAAACTAGCTGCGAAGATTGAACGTTATCAACAGCAAGATCGAGGCAGTGAAAGCGCCACAGTGAAAACAGGTTGGGACTTAAGAACCTTTGGTGTCGGCGCACAAATACTCTCTGATTTAGGTGTGAAGAAAATGCGTGTGCTAGGCACACCGACTAAGTTGACAGGCTTATCAGGTTTTGGCCTAGAGTTAGTGGGCTATGCTGAGGATATAGACGCTTGAGCCAGAAAAGCATTATGGTTATTGCTGGAGAAGCCTCCGGTGATGCGCATGCAGGCAGAATGCTAGCAGAGCTTAAAGCGCTCGATCACGACATATCGGTAACAGGTGTGGGTGGCGATACGATGCGTGCGGCAGGAGCCAATATCATTGTCGACTTTTCTGAGCTTGCGGTAATGGGCTTAGTTGAAGTGCTTAAACGCTACCGACATATTAAAAAAATATTTAATCAGGTTGTTAATCAGTTAAAAACAGAGAAACCAGATTTACTTATCTTAGTGGACTACCCAGGTTTTAATTTGAAATTGGCTAAAGTTGCTAAGAAATTAGGCATTCCAGTTTTATACTATATTAGTCCAAAGGTATGGGCTTGGCGTGCTGGACGCGTTAAAACGATCAAAAAATCTGTTGATCATATGGCTGTACTATTCCCCTTTGAAGTACCGATCTATGAGGCAGAAGGCATACCTGTAAGCTGCGTTGGTCACCCACTTGTTGATGCCGTGAAAAAACAGAAAACGACGAAACAAGCCAAAATAAAAATGGGTTTAAAGTTAAATAAACGTGTTATTGGTTTATTCCCTGGAAGTAGACGTAGCGAGGTTGAAGCGTTACTACCTGTGATGCTTGAAGCGGCTGAGCGAGTGCAAATGCGACATGCTAATGTTGATATAGTTTTACCTGTTGCATCAGGACTTGATAGGGATGTGGTTGAAAGAATACTAGCCAAGAGTAAGGTACAGGTGAAGGTGGTTGAAGGTGACTTTTATCAACTTACAGCAGCATGTGATGCCATTGTTGCCGCCTCTGGAACGGTGACATTAGAAATTGCCTTATTAGGTATACCTCACTTCATAAGCTACCGTGTTGCACCAATGACCTATCGTATTTTAAAACGTTTAGTTCGTATTCCTTATGTGGGTTTATGTAATATCGTTACTTCAAAGCCTGTCATTTTAGAGTTGCTTCAAGAGGATGTGACAGCAGAACGTTTAGAACAAGAATTAAACGGCTTATTAAATAATAAAGAAAGTAAGCAACACGCTGAAGAGATTCGGCAGCAGGTATTAACGGCACTTGGCCCTTCTGGTGGTGCTCATAATGCAGCACAATTGGTCATTAAATTATTGGGTACAAAATAGAATGACAGAACAGGTGTTGATTGCTGGTGTTGATGAAGTAGGGCGAGGCCCATTGGCAGGACCGGTTGTGACTGCCGCAGTCATTCTTGATCCTAATAACCCGATTGAAGGTTTAAATGACTCCAAGAAGTTAACTGAAAAGCGCCGCGAAGCATTAGAGCCTATCATCAAAGAGCGTGCCTTAGCATGGGCATTAGGTCGCTCTGAACCAGAAGAAATTGATCAAATAAACGTCTTACAAGCGACCTTGGTTGCTATGAAACGTGCTGTTGAAAGTTTAACAGTTCAACCGAGCCATGCCTTGGTTGATGGTAACCAAGCACCTAATTTAAGCTGCCCTGTAACGACAATAATTAAAGGTGATCAATCAGAAGCCTGTATTGCTGCCGCATCAATCTTGGCTAAAGTAGCAAGGGATAGTGAAATGCAAGAGATGGATAAACACTACCCAGGATACGGCCTTGCAAAGCATAAGGGCTATCCAACTAAGCAACATCAAGAAGCATTGATAGAACTTGGTGTGACTCCCATACATAGACGATCATTTAAGCCTGTTCAATTGGCACTTAAATAACAAGAGAAACACGGGTTATACCTACTTAAAGAAACGCTTCTTTTTTACACATTGTGACCACTTTGATCAGTCCCGGATCATTGGGGTAAACTGATTTCCCCTCATTAGCGATTGTGCAAGCATGATCCTCCTGTTTGAGATAGATATAGGCTTTTGTAGTGAGTTTATAAAACAAAATATGCGGATTATATTTAAGCTCTTGCTCTCCCCACTGTGCAAATAACAACACATTATCATTAAGTTGATGATAGATACTTGAATGTAACAGTGATGTCATCATTGTATGTGTTGCTAATGTTTTAAAGTAAGGGTTGCTCATAGCGGTTGGAAAGGGATCTGTTCCTGCTGGTACTTGCTTCATGACATAGCGTTTAAACTCAATGTTTGCAGCCATTGTGTGAGATAAGAAGCCGAGTGATAAAAATACGCCACTAACAGCAAGGGCTTTTATAAGAAGTTTTGCGGCACCAGACAGTTTAAGGTGATAAGTACGACGACTAGGCTGAAAAACCACAAAAAGTAACAGTAAAAATACAAACCAATGGCTGGATGAAATATAAAAAGGTAATTCGACTTGGGTATGCAATGCAATAGGGAGTAATAATGCCGCATAAGCATAACGGCGAGAGGGAGGTAAGTTCTTTAAAGTAAGCAGTGTAGCCAGTAAAAGCAATACCAAACCAATACCAGCAATTGCCCCTCCTTCTACCAACCAAAATATAATTTCATTATGAGGATGGGCAACACGTTGGCTGGGTAATGTCGCATCAGGGTGTTCATCATAAAATGCGGGTTTACCTAATTGCCAAACTCGAACAAAACTCCCAATACCATGACCAAATAAAGGTGCTTCTTTAATAACATCAAATGCAATCGCATACATTCCCAAGCGAGCTGAGCCAGAAAATCCTGCATTGATCGCGGCTGATTTTTCTAGTACACCTGTTAAACCTCGGTTAGATTCAATTACGCTGGCAGATGATATAGATAAGACCAACGTTATTGCAATGAGCCCAGCGCGTAGAGGTGCTTGTTTTATATATGGCCATCGGCTTATTAGTAGTAAAGGTAAGGCTAAAATAAAGCCCAATGCACCTACGCGAGATCCTGAATAACTTACGACAAAGGCACCACAAGTAACAGCGATGATTACTAATACAAACCGCCACTGAGGGCCTTTACGGATAAAAGGTCGTGATGTTAACCACAGTGCAATAAGAATGCTGGTGACTTGAAAGCTTGCTTGATTATTAATTTGTTGGAACAAGCCCGTCGGCACGCCATTCGGGTTGATAGGAAGAAAAGAAGGCAGTTGTTTCAGCCAGATTATCTGACTAAGACCAACTAAAGAATGCAATAAACCTGATAAGACAATAATAAATAAGAGGCGATCAATATGCCCTTGTTTTAATTTATGCTGAAATAAGCCAAATAAGAATAATAAGCCACCCCAAATATACAGCACTCTAAATGTCCATTGAGAGGCAATCTCAACACCAGAAAGGCTACCGCTAAAAAAAGCAAATAAGGGGAATGCAAGGATAAGGAGGAAATAGCGCGGCAAAATGATGTGTTTACCTCGTACGAAACCATAAAGGGAATAAAAGCCAATGAGGCTAGCTACCGCCCAGATAAGAATATTATTGGGAATACGTAAGCCTGTTCCTCCAATATTAGGGTGAAAATAGAGGGGGGCAACAAGTAATAAAAGAAGTAGTAGCCACTCAATTGGCTTTAATGTGCCGAGACGAGTAAACATCATGTTTAAACCGAGAATAATTAAAATCCAAAGCAGTGTATCTTATTTGAGGAATTGCTGATGAACTAAAGAGTATATATCTAGTTTACAAACTTGCTGTGCTATATTGTTTATGCATGAACTAGGACGAGTTGATTGCATTACCCTAAGAAGTCTAAATAAGGAAAAAAATGAGTACTGAAAATACTAAAAGAGCAGTTCAACTTTCTTATTCAGGTCCTTCACTATTAAATATATCATTGCTTAATAAAGGCTGTGCATTTAGCGATCAAGAGCGTAATGATTTTGACTTGATGGGCTTATTACCGCGTCGCTATGAAACGATTGAACAACAGGTTGATCGTGCTTATGCTCAGTATTCAAGTTTTGATGAAGCAATAAACAAACATATTTTCCTTCGCGCCACGCAAGATAGCAATGAAACCTTATTTTACCGCCTAGTTGAAGAGCATCTTGAAGAGATGATGCCAATTATTTATACACCGACCGTTGGTGATGCTTGTGAACGCTTTTCAGAGATATATCGTCGAGCAAGAGGTTTATTTATAGCCTATCCAGATAGACATAATATTGATGAAATGCTGGCTAATGTGACTAAGAAAAATATAAAAGTCATTGTGGTAACAGATGGAAGTCGTATTCTTGGACTTGGTGATCAGGGCATTGGTGGAATGGGGATCCCCATTGGGAAGCTGTCGTTATATACCTCTTGTGGTGGTGTTAGCCCTGCTTATACATTACCTATCATGCTTGATGTCGGTAGCAATAATCAGGTGTTATTAGATGATCCTTTCTATATGGGCTGGCATCATAATCGTATTGAACAAGATGAATATGATGAATTCTTAGCATTATTTATTTCGGCAGTTAAACGTCGCTGGCCGGAAGTATTATTGCAGTTTGAAGATTTTAACCAAACCAATGCTTTGCCATTATTAAAACGTTATCGTGATGAAATCTGTTGTTTCAACGATGATATTCAAGGCACTGCAGCCGTTACTGTTGGTACCTTATTGGCAGCCTGTAGCTCAAAAGGTGAGAAACTTAGCGAACAGCGTGTTGCTTTTGTTGGCGCAGGTGCTGCGGGTTGTGGCATTGCTGAGCAAATTGTCGCCCAGATGTGTGCAGAAGGTATTTCGGAGCAACAAGCACGAAGTCAGATTTTCATGGTGGATCGTTATGGCTTATTAACAGATGATATGCCCGAGGTGTTAGATTTTCAACGAGCTTTAGCGCAAGTAAAATCTAATTTGGATTCTTGGCAGTGCGCTGGCAAGTATGCTTCTTTAGTGGATGTTATGACATTTGCTAAACCAAGTATTTTGGTTGGTGTTTCTGGTCAAGCGGGTTTGTTTACTGAAACTGTTATTAAAAGGATGTTAGAAAGCTGTAAGCAACCGATCATTTTCCCACTAAGCAATCCATCGAAAAAAATTGAAGCGACACCACAGCAATTATTAGAATGGACTGATGGACAGGCTATTATTGCCACAGGTAGCCCTTTTGAACCTATTACTTACCAAGGAAAAACACATATTATTCCGCAGTGTAATAATAGTTATATATTCCCTGCATTTGGTTTGGCGGTGATTGCTGGAAAGCTAAGTCGAATAAGTGATGAAATGTTAATAACTGCAAGTGAAGTATTAGCAGCATCAGCCCCAATGACAATGACAGGTGAAGGTTCATTATTACCTCCCTTAACTGAGATTGCCGAGTTAAGTAAGAAAATGGCATTTGCGATTGTGAAGCTTGCTCAAGAACAAGGTTTGGCCGAGAAAATGACGGATGAGATGTTGACTAATGCTATCGAGGATAACTTTTGGCGACCAGAATATCGTCAATATGAAAAAGTATAATGAAAGACAGGGAGTGACTTTAGCTACGAAGATGTTGGTTAATACAAACTATATAACAGTTTCAATTCGCGGCTAAAGCCAACTCTGCATATCGTCTAAAAACTATCTGTCATTAATACTTCTTCAAGAGGAAGTTGACCTGAACGAGGTCTAGCATCTGTTTTCTTTTTACCGACTGTGATCATCATTGTAATGATGTGATCGTGAGGCAGATTTATTATTTTTGCGACTGCATCGAAGTCAAAACCATCCATTGGGCAACTGTCATAACCCATACCTTTTGCCATCAGCATGATATTCATTGCTGCAATGCTGGAGGAGCGAATACATTCATCACGCTGGGCTTGGTGATGATTGGTGTAATAGTTTTCAATAGCGGGTAGTAAGAACCCTTGAACTTCTTCTGGAGCTTCTTTCCAGTAACGTTCAGGCTGCTTTTCCCACGCATTAAGATCGGCACATAATACTAATAATAATGATGATTGTGTGACTTGAGCTTGGCCCCAACTTGCATCTTGAATTTGTTGACGTTTGTCTTTGTCTTGAACATTTACAAAGCGCCAGTGCTGAATATTAAACGCCGTAGGCGATAGAATTGCGTGTTCCATCAGTTCATTAATTTCAGCATCGCTCATACTATGATCGGTATCGTAATGCTTGATAGAGCGACGTTCGGTGATGGCTTGTTTTATATCCATGGGTTCTCTAATTTTTATAATGGGTCGACTTTGATATAGATAGTCTGTTGTAGTTTTCGGTGGCTACGGTAACGTGTTGTGCCTTGTTTTTCAATGTTGTTTTCGTTATCAATGTGGCCTAACTCTATCCAAGTACCAACAGGGCCAGAAATACTGGAGAGAATATCGCTACTTTGAATGATGCCATTGCGTTGAACGAGCTGGCTAAATCTAGGGTGAATATCAATGATGGCTTGATGATTAGGTAATATCCTAGCAACTGCCTGAAAACCGCTTTCGATATTGATGTAATGTGTTGATGATTGCACGCCAACAGCACCATTGGAAAAAATGACAATATCTTGTTCTTTTTGAGGAATATCCTGTCCTAAGGAAATTACAATGGACTTACCTGCAATGCCTTGCGCTTGATAATGTTGGTCTTTATTTCTGACAGCATTTGTAGACCATGTTTTAACTGATGTACGACCTGATGTACCATCATTACTTATATCAACATCAGCACTGATTTGTAGATCTTGCTGGTTTGATAATTGTTCATCTGTTCTCAATACGCTGATTTTAAGACGTTGAAGCGGGGTATCAAGTTGGTTAATCAGTTGTTTTGCTTCTTTAAGAACAATAGGGTTAGCCTTTAAAATAATGTAGTCATTAAACGCACGTGCTGTTGCATTCTTAGGTAAAAATGCTTGAATTTCAGGTAATACTTCAGCGGCTAGTCTATGATTTAGTTGAATCGTTTCGATACTTTGTTCGGCGGTGACTAGTGAACTGAATAAACTAAAAATAACGAAGATTAGACGCTTCATAAGTGCAGTCGCCTGACACCTATATCGGGAGTACTCTGGCCCCACATATCGTCAAATTTCTGTTGTAATTGGCGAACTTCTAGACGGTCATACAAACAGGCGTAGCCATCATATACGGTAGATCGTGGACAGTTTAAATAGGCAAAATCATCAATTAACAATAATGTCTGTTGTGAATCACGGTGTTGCTTTGCCGTCTTATGAATATGAATGGAGCTGGTTAAGTGTTGCGCTAAGGGGATAAGTCGGTGATCACGTTGCATGTTGACTAAGGTGTCATGTACGAGAATCTTTATTTCCGTTTGAGAGCTTCTTAGAGCAAGGTTTTGAACGCAGTCAATAAAATCAGGGTTATCAAACAGTATTGAATCAATATTTTGGCCAAAAATACAAATCTGACGTTTGGCTTGTTGTGCCATATCCAAAACAAGGGCACGCGCTTCATCTCTACCCTCAAAGCGGATTCGCTCCGATTTAGATTGAGGGTAGGGATGCGTTGTCATAATTAGCAGTTACGTGCTTGTTCTGCTGCGTTACCAACATAGTTTGCTGGTGTTAATTGGCGTAGGCTTTCTTTTGCTTCTTCTGGAAGCTCTAAACCATTAATAAACTCAAGCATGATGTCAGCATTAACGCGACGACCACGAGTAAGCTCTTTTAAGATCTCGTATGGGTTTTCAATACCGTAGCGACGCATAACAGTTTGAATAGGTTCTGCTAATACTTCCCAGTTAGCATCAAGATCATCCGCCATTGATTGAGGGTTTGGATCAAGCTTACTGATACCTTTTAATGCAGAACTATACGCTAAGATAGAGTATGAGAAACCAACACCGACATTACGTAAAACTGTTGAATCCGTTAAGTCACGCTGCCAGCGAGAAATAGGTAATTTGATTGCTAAGTGATCAAACATGGCATTGGCTAAGCCTAAGTTACCCTCGGCATTTTCAAAATCAATAGGGTTTACTTTATGTGGCATGGTTGAAGAACCAATTTCACCTTTAACCGTTTTTTGCTTGAAGTGACCAATAGAGATATAACTCCAAATATCACGACAGAAATCAATGAGTACAGTGTTAAAACGCATTGTCGCTTGGAATAACTCAGCCATATAATCATGAGGCTCAATTTGTGTTGTGTATTTATTCCACTGTAAACCTAGGCCTGTTACAAAGGCATCAGCCATCATTGGCCAGTTAACATCAGGGTAAGCAGATAAATGAGCATTGTAGTTACCTACGGCACCATTCATTTTTCCGTAAAGTAATACCGCTGCAACATGAGTACGTTGACGTTCTAAACGGTGAACAACATTGGCCATTTCTTTACCTAATGTTGTTGGTGATGCGGGTTGACCATGTGTGCGAGACATCATCGGTGTTTCAGCATGTTCTATTGCAAGCTTACGGATAGCACCAATTAATGTGTCCATTTCAGGCAGAATGACATCTTCACGGGCATTTTTAAGCATGATGCCGTAAGAGGTATTGTTGATATCTTCAGAAGTACAAGCAAAGTGAACAAATTCATTTACCTTATCTAATTCAGCATTCGCTTTAAATTTACGCTTAATGAAATACTCAACAGCTTTAACGTCATGATTTGTTGTGCGTTCGATTTCTTTAATTTCTGCCGCATCTTCAACCGAAAAGTTAGCCACGATGTCATTAAGAAATGCTTCAGCTTCACTGCTTAACTTAGGTACTTCAGCAATATCATCGTTTGCACCTAATAAATGTAACCAACGAACTTCAACTTCAACACGTGCGCGTATTAAGCCATATTCACTAAAATAAGGACGTAATGCTTTTGTTTTATCTGCATAACGACCATCAACAGGGGATATAGCGGTAAGTGATGTTAAATCCACGAAAACTCCAAAAAATAAGCTAAATAATGGGACAAATTATATCAGATCTCGGGTTATCTTCGGAGAGCATGTTAAAATACCCTTTTTTACTGTCTCAACACCGGAGTAAGCTGCGTGCTGAATGAATATCAAAAACATGTCGAACAACGAGCTGAAGAAGGCTTGCCACCATTAGCATTAGATGCTGAGCAAGTATCGTCATTAGTTGATTTGCTTAAATCAAGTGCTACTGAAGAATTATTAGATTTATTGATCCATCGTATTCCACCGGGTGTTGATCAAGCGGCCTATGTTAAAGCTGGCTTTTTAGCCGACGTTGCGAAAGGCAATGTCTCTTGTTCATTGATTGATGCGGTTAAAGCCACTGAGTTATTAGGTACCATGATGGGTGGTTATAACATTGAGGCACTTATTGATTTATTAGATAACGATACGACTGCAGCAACAGCTGAAGCAGCGTTATCAAAAACACTATTAGTTTATGATGCGTATCATGATGTTGTAGAAAAATCAGCAAGCAATGATTATGCAAAACGTGTTGTGCAATCGTGGGCTGATGCCGAGTGGTTTACCTCTCGTCCAGCATTACCTGAAAGCATGACAGTGACTGTATTTAAAGTGGCTGGTGAAACAAATACAGATGACTTATCGCCTGCAACAGAAGCATGGAGTCGTCCTGACATTCCATTACATGCTAAAGCAATGCTTATCAATACAATGGACACACCATTAGATGATATTGCTGAATTAAAGAAAAAAGGTCATCCATTAGCCTATGTTGGTGACGTTGTTGGAACAGGATCATCTCGTAAGTCTGCAATTAACTCTGTGTTATGGCATATGGGAGCTGATATTCCCTTTGTACCGAATAAACGTCAAGGTGGTGTTGTTCTAGGTGGCAATATTGCACCTATCTTCTTTAACACGGCTGAAGATTCGGGTGCCTTACCGATTGAGTGTGATGTATCAAACCTGAATACGGGCGATGTGATTACGATTTATCCGTATGAAGGTAAGATTACTAATGAAGCAGGTGACACTGTTTCAACATTCAACATGCGCCCTACAACATTGGCAGATGAAGTTCGTGCTGGTGGACGTATTCCTCTTATCATTGGACGTGGCTTAACAGATAAAGCGCGTGAAACATTAGGTTTAGAACCTTCTGATGTGTTTGTTCGTCCTGTTGCACCTGCTGATACCGGTAAAGGCTTTACACTAGCTCAAAAAATGGTCGGTAAAGCATGTGGTGTTGAAGGTGTACGCCCAGGAACATACTGTGAACCAAAAGTAACAACAGTGGGTTCTCAAGATACAACAGGTGCGATGACGCGTGATGAGTTAAAAGAACTTGCATGTCTTGGCTTCTCAGCTGATTTAGTGATGCAGTCTTTCTGTCATACAGCCGCTTATCCAAAACCAGTCGATATCAAACTGCAACATTCATTACCTGACTTTATTAGTACTCGTGCTGGTGTTTCATTACGTCCGGGTGATGGAGTTATCCATTCATGGTTAAACCGTATGGTATTACCTGATACTGTCGGTACTGGCGGTGATTCACATACACGTTTCCCAATCGGTATTAGTTTCCCAGCGGGTTCTGGTTTGGTTGCTTTTGGTGCTGCGCTTGGTGTGATGCCTTTAGATATGCCTGAATCAGTACTCGTTCGCTTTAAAGGTGAAATGCAACCGGGTATCACATTACGTGATTTGGTAAATGCCATTCCTTATGTGGCGATTCAACGTGGCCTATTAACGGTTGAGAAGAAAGGTAAGAAGAATATCTTTAATGGTCGTGTGCTTGAAATTGAAGGCATGCCCGACTTAAAAGTTGAGCAAGCATTTGAATTATCTGATGCCTCAGCTGAGCGTAGTGCGAATGGCTGTACTGTTCATTTAAATAAAGAACCAATCATTGAATTTATGAATTCAAACATTTCTTTATTGGAATGGATGATTGCTGAAGGCTATCAAGATGCGCGTACGCTACAGCGTCGTATTGATAGCATGAAAGCATGGTTAGCTGATCCACAATTGATGGAGCGCGATGCTGATGCTGAATACGCTGAAATCATTGAAATTGATTTAAAGGAAATTACAGAACCTTTACTAGCATGTCCGAATGATCCTGATGATGTGAAATCATTATCAGAATTAGCAGGCACTGAAATTGATGAAGTATTTATCGGTTCATGTATGACCAATATCGGTCATTACCGTGCGGCAGGTAAAGTGCTTGAAAATATGGGTAACTTACCAACTAAACTTTGGATTGCACCACCCACGAAGATGGATGCACACCAACTACAAGAAGAAGGTATTTATAGTACTTTTGGTCGAGTAGGGGCAAGAACAGAAACACCGGGTTGTTCACTTTGTATGGGTAACCAAGCACGTGTTGCTGACAATGCTACTGTGGTTTCAACATCAACACGTAACTTCCCGAATCGTTTAGGAAATGGTGCAGATGTTTATTTATCTTCAGCTGAACTAGCGGCGGTTGTGGCAAGTATTGGTCGACTTCCAACAGTTGAAGAATATCTGGAAAAAGTAGCGGGTATTGAGCCGATGTCAGATGAAATATACCGTTATTTAAACTTTAATGAAATGGATGAATATAAACGTTCAGTTTCATGATTGTAAAAGTGTTTTAAAATAAAAAAGGCTGTTATCTTATTAGGGTAACAGCCTTTTTTCTATGAGGCGAACATGTGAATTCTTCTATACAAATTATCTCAACATTCAACTTGGCATTGGCATTTATTCCTGTCGCTGTCGTTCTTATTATTTTATATAAATGGTCATTAGACTCGGCGAATGCATTCTATGCAGTAGTCAGAATGTTAGTGCAATTATTGCTGGTGGGATATGTACTAACAAGTATCTTTCATGCCGAGAGTGCATGGCTAGTCGTTGCTGTTATGCTTGTTATGGTGACTGCTGCGAGTTGGATTGCTTTAGGCACGATAAAAGAGAAACGAACACAGCTATTTCGTCACGCCTTTTGGTCTATATTGTGTGGTGGTGGTGTCACTTTGTTACTAGTTACGCAGGGTGTAATCAGTTTAGAACCTTGGTTTGAACCACAATATATGATTCCTCTTGCAGGGATGATTTTTGCCAACTCAATGAATAGTGTTAGTCTAGCGGCTGAACGATTACATGCTGAAATGCAACGAGATGTACCCTATGCACAAGCACGAACAATCGCTTTTAACGCTGCATTTATACCAGTGGTTAATTCTCTATTTGCTGTTGGCTTAGTTGCACTACCAGGCATGATGACTGGCCAGATATTATCTGGGGTTTCACCGATCATTGCCGCTCATTATCAAATTGTGGTGATGTGTATGATCTTTGGTTCGGCGGGTTTATCTACGGCTTATTTCCTTGTCTTGACCAAATCGACATTCACTCAGGAAGAAAATCAAACACAACACATTAGAAACTGCTAACCTTGATTGTTATTGAAATAACAATCAAGGTTTCTAAATGAAAAAACTGTTAATAGCATTGCTTCTCCTACCAAACGTATCAACAATCGCGGGTGAGCTTAACGTTGATTCACGCCAGATAGTGGAGATGCCTGAGGAAATGAAAAGCATGTTTCTAAAGAATATGCGAGGTCATATGGAATCATTAGATCTCATCATTGCAGCATTAGCGAAGAACGACCTATCTGAGGCGGCGGCAGTTGCCGAGGCTGGAATGGGTGCAGGGCATGGTAAAAAAAGACAATGTGAAGATGACCACGCTGGAAAACATAAACATAAACATGAACAATCTAGCCATAAAGCGAAAGGTTTTGGGAAGTTCATGCCTAAAGAAATGAAAATGATGGGAATGCAATTACATATTGCAGCCAATGAGTTTGCCGATGTGGCGCGTGAAGGTGATATGGGTGAAGCTTATAAATCACTACGCAGTATTAGTGCGACTTGTGTTGCTTGTCATCAGTCATTCCAAGTTAAGTAAACGAGTTGTCTTTTTCGCCATAGCGGCGTTAAAAATAGTCTCAAAATGCTCATTTACATGAGTAAACTGTGCTTTTTCGACAATTTTTGCCTTGCTACGACAAAAAATACTTATCGTACAAAAGGAATTAAAGAGTGTGACTTATAACTGTATAAACTTTCCTGTTTAGTTAGAATGAGCACTTATTGAAATAACATCGCACTATTCAGGAGAACAATGTGAGTCAAAAAATCATATTAAACGCAGATGATAGTATTACCTGTCCACATTGTGACAAAGCTTTTCCTTTAGCTGAGGGGTTATCTCACCACCTGATCGAACAGTATGAAGATGAATATGAGGCGATGCTTAATAAAGAACGAGCAGAGCTTGAACAGCGTGTTAGTAAAGAGCAAGAACGAAAGTCTGCTAAACAATATCAAACGAAACTTGATGATTTAAAAGAACAGCTACAGGAAAGTAATGAGTTACAGAAAAAGGCTAAAACTCAATTAGAAATGGCTAAGAAGAAGGCCGCTGAACAAGCACGTGAAGATGCTGATGCCCAGCTTGCTGAACTTAAAGATGAATTGAGCAATAAAGATAAAAAACTAGTTGAGTTTCGAGCTGCTGAAATACAACTTAGAAAAGAGAAAAAACAGGTTGAAGAGCAGAAGGCTGAAATGGCGTTAGAAGTCGAACGAAAACTTGAAGCTGAACGTCGCGTTATTGAACTTAAAATTAATGAGTCTTTCTCGTTGAAAGAAGCAGAGTTAAAGAAAAAAATTACTGATGCTCAAAAAGCCAATGAAGAGCTAACGCGTAAGTTAGAGCAAGGCTCTCAACAACTGCAAGGTGAAGTATTAGAGTTGGAAGTTGAATCATTATTACAGCAACTACATCCCTTCGATGAAATTGAGCCTGTCAAAAAAGGGGCAAGAGGTGCTGATGTTATCCAGACGGTTAAACTACGGTCGGGCAGTGTTTGTGGCAAGATTGTTTGGGAAACGAAGCGTGCTGAAAATTGGTCAAATAACTGGATCCCTAAACTGAAAGAAGATTTACAACGAGTCAATGGTGATATCGCTGTTTTAGTCAGTACGGTATACCCTGCTGATATCAGTGAACCCATCGTGCAGCATGAAGGTATTTGGCTTGTGCGACCAGAGCTAGTATCGGGGCTTTCTTCAGCCCTACGAACTGTACTTGTTGAATCTCAACGACAAAAGTCAGTGAGTGCAGGTAAAGGCGAGCAAGTGGAGGCGCTGTTTGATTACATTACCAGTAACCAGTTTGCGCAGCGTATTAGAGCCGTGGTTGAAACGTATGAAACAATGCGTACAGACTTGGAAAAAGAAAAAGCAGCAATGCAACGGTTGTGGAAAAAACGTGATATGCAGATTGCCCGTATTTCAGACCAGATGTTAGCAGTCTGCGGTGAGTTACAAGGTATTTCTTCCGCATCATTACCCATGTTAGATAATGTCGCAGGCTTAGACTTTGCACTGGAAGATGAATAGAGCGTGTGACAGCGATTTGTTCTAATAAGACGCTTGATTATTTAAGTAATGTTGCTAGGATCTAGCCTTAATAAATCAAGGGGTGTGGAATGGCAACGTGGTATTCAATAGAGCTAAATGATGATGAAGCAGCAAAAAAAACAATGCAGCGTGTTATGGATGCATTTGTGCCTAAATATGTGGGTGCAGGCCGACCAGTAGATATGGCTATATTTACAAGCCAAAATGAAGACAACAAGATTATTACACTGTATTTTTCAGCCAAGGCCGTTAGTTTAGCAATGCAGTTTGGTGCCGCTCCATGTGATGATACTTTTGTTAATACTGACTTATCATTACTTGTTGGCGACCAAAGAAGTATCGAGCTTTTATTTCCTGATGCTCAGCCAAAATAATTATATCTATACAAAAAAGAGCAGTTATCTCTAGTTCTAATTGCTCTTTTTTGTGAGTAAGCGAGGAGAAGGCTTAACTTCCTCTTGGTAGGGAAATTTGAAATTTTGATCCTTCCCCCGGCACACTTTCGACAGAAATAACACCATTCTGCTTAGATGCCAATTCAGTGCATATAGCTAAACCCAGCCCAGTACCTTTTTCCCCATTTGTGCCTGTTGTAGTATGGTAATCATCCTTACTTAGTATTTTCTGGCATGTCTCTTCATCCATTCCTTGTCCCATATCTTTTACATAAATACTCACGGTGTTTTTATCAGAGATAGTTCCAATGGTAATGATGCCTTTTTCTGTAAACTTAAAATGCGTTGACGGTGTTCAGTTGATTGATTAATCATAGCTTGAGTCCTCCCCAAGCGTGAGAAGTATTCTATGAGTACAGGATACTCTTATTTTATCTTTGCAAGTAATTTTCTCTGAACTGACTCGAGGTGTTTTCAAAAGCTGGAAGCTACTTTACGAAGATAAAGTATGAATAGCTTTGAGCTCATAAGTAGCACAAGGTTTCAATGCAGCTAATTACATTGCTTGAGCACTATGTAAATTTTCTCTTTTATTTTTGCGATGGCATCTACATTAGTAATTCTTATGATCAAGGGCGGGCAGTATATTTTAGGAAAAAAAACAGCTACCGAATTAACGATAACTGTTTGATTTTACACCAAGTGTATGGTGCGCCCGGCACGATTCGAAGGTGCGACCGCCTGGTTCGTAGTTTGGCAAGAAATAAGGCAGTTATTTAATTAAATCAATTGCTTGTAGCTCTAGCCGAATTTGTGTTTTTACTACACTTTAGTGCTGTTTAGTATTGCTTATAAAATATCAAAGCAGAAGTAGCTACAGTAAATTAAGAATTATCCTTGTGGCTATATTTGTCAAATATAGATATATGTATTATTCTGTTGAAAACATCAAATAAGGATAAATACCATGAATGTAAGTTTTACTGAAAAACAAGAAATTTATATTGCTGCACAATTAGAAAGCGGTGATTTTCAAAATGCCAGTGAAGTTGTTCGTGATGCTTTAAGAATGCATCAATTTTATCGCCATAGGGTGATTGATGAACTTCGTACTGAAATAGCTAAAGGCTGGGAGGGCGAAACAAGTGATCGTTCTGTTGAGGATATTGTTAAGGCTAAATTAGCAGCTAAAGCTAAATAATGACCAGAGCCTATAAATTATCTCGTGAAGCAGATAAAGATTTAGAAGCTATTTTTGATTACACTGAGTTTGAATACGGTATAGAAAAAGCAGCAGATTACACAACACAATTCAGCTCCGTTTTTTATCAACTATCTCAAGAACCTGAATTAGGGCGAGCAAGAAATGAAATCAAAGAAGGCTTAAGAAGCCTTGTACAGAATAAACACGTTATTTTTTATCGAGTACTTAAAGATCATATTCGGATAGTTAGAATTCTTCATGGCCGTTCTGATCTTCCTAGCTTTTTGAACAAAAGTTAACCGTATTTTGTTACGTTTTCAGCTACATATGTTTTTATTATGTAGGTAACCATCTGATTTATAATCCATTATACGATTAACTGCATGGGTTCGTAGCTTGACCGAAAAGGCAATAATATTTAACTAAGATCAATAATACTGCTTGGAAGAACGCACGTAAGAAAGCAGAGCTTCCTTTGGCTCGTGTGCATGATTTAAAGCATACGTTCGGACGGCGACTTAGAGCGGCTGATGTGAACTTTGAGGATAGGCAAGATCTATTGGGTCATAAAAATGGCAGTATTACGACTCATTACTCTCAAGCTGAAATTAGAAATTTAATAGAGGCAAGTAATAGGATCTGTGTGGAAGACGAAAACTCACGAAGCAGTAGTGCTAAAAAGAAAAAAGGGCTAAGTGAATATCACTTAACCCTTTGTTCTGTGTACCAAATAAATGGTGCGCCCGGCACGATTCGAACGTGCGACCGCCTGGTTCGTAGC
>JAQRMU010000039.1 GCA_028598975.1 Gammaproteobacteria bacterium
AATACATGTCAGACACAGAACAAACTCCAGTTTTACCTTTTTCGGAACTCGGCTTATCAGAAGCGGTCCTTAAAGCCGTCAATCAAGCAGGTTACGAAACACCATCTCCAATCCAAGCTCAAAGTATTGCTCCTCTTCTCGAAGGCCGTGATCTTTTAGGCCAAGCTCAAACAGGTACAGGTAAAACAGCTGCATTCTCACTACCGCTTTTAAGCCGTATTGATGTAAAAGCTAAAACACCTCAGATGTTAGTTTTAGCACCAACGCGTGAATTAGCTATCCAAGTTGCAGAAGCAATTCAAAGTTATGCTAAACATATGAAAGGCCTACATGTTTTACCTGTTTATGGTGGTCAAAGCATGGGCATTCAATTACGTCAATTGCAACGTAACCCACAAATCATCGTAGGTACACCTGGTCGAGTTCTTGATCACATTCGTCGTAAAACATTAAAGCTAGGAGATCTTAAGTCACTTGTTTTGGATGAAGCTGATGAAATGTTACGTATGGGCTTTATTGATGACGTTGAAACAATCTTAAAAGAAACACCTGATGATCGACAAGTTGCCTTGTTTTCAGCAACAATGCCGGGGCCAATTCACCGTGTTGCTACGCGTTACTTGAAAGATCCTGTTGAAATTCGTATTAAATCGAAAACATCAACAATGGAAACGATTAAACAACGTTATTGGCAAGTAACGGGAATGCATAAATTAGAAGCATTAACACGTATTCTTGAAGTTGAAGAGTTTGATGCAATGATCATCTTTGTTCGTACAAAGAATGCAACTGCTGAACTTGCAGAAAAATTAGAAGCGCGTGGTTACTCTAGCTCACCTCTAAACGGTGACATGAACCAAGCTGCACGTGAAAAAGCAATTGATCGCATGAAAAAAGGCAAGCTTGATATCTTAGTTGCTACGGATGTTGCTGCACGTGGTTTAGATATTGAGCGTATGAGTCATGTTGTTAACTATGATATTCCATACGATACAGAATCTTATGTTCACCGTATTGGCCGTACAGGTCGTGCTGGCCGTACTGGTACTGCGATCTTATTTGTTTCTCCTCGTGAAAAACGTATGTTGTTTGCTATCGAGAAAGCAACGCGTCAGCCAATTGAGAAAATGCAATTGCCAAGTACGGAAGATATTGCCGATCGCCGTGTGATGCAATTCACTCAAATGTTGAGTGAAACAATTGAATCGCAAGACTTAGGTTTCTTCCAAGAAGTGATTGCTCATTATCAAGAAGCTCATGATGCCGATCCTTTAGAAGTTGCAGCAGCATTAACGTACTTAGTTCAAAAAAACCGCCCTCTTAAACCTGTTGTTCATGTTCGACCACCAAGAGCTGAACGTGAACGCGGCAGTCGCAGAGATAGCTCAGATCGTGGCGACCGCCCTAGTCGTGAACGTTCACCCCGTCGTGGCAACCAAGATAAGCCTCATCGTAGTGAAGATGGCATGCAAACTTACCGTATTGAAGTGGGTAGAACGCATGGTGTTGAAGTTAAAAATATCGTTGGTGCGATTGCTAATGAAGCGGGCATTGATAGCAAAGATATTGGTCGAATCAGCTTGCAAGACAGTTACAGCACAGTTGATTTACCAGAAGGCATGCCAAAAGATTTATTTCAACAATTACGCAAAGTGTGGGTGTGTAATAAACAACTCGAAATGAGCCTTGTGAATAATAATAATGCACCTGTAGCAACTGATGGCGAAAACACACGCCGCAAGCCTAGACGCTCAGGCAAGCCTCGTACACGTGCCCGTGATAAGTCACGTCGTCCCAGCCAAAGACGCGGCAATAACGAGTCATAAGTAATACTAAATCAGCCTCCTTATATTAGGGGGCTTTTTTTTGCCTTTTATATTTAGTCTCAGCCTGTAGAATAAGCTCATGCTAAATATTATCTGGATATTCTTTTTCTCCACGGCCTTTATTGTTGCTTTAATTAAGCTATTTGCCTTTGGGGATACTGAAATATTTGGTCAGTTAATGACTGCAATGTTCAGCTTATCGAAAACCGCCTTTGAAATATCCCTTGGGTTAACGGGTATCTTAGCCTTATGGCTAGGTATTATGCGTATCGGTGAACGTAGTGGGTTTATTGATTTACTGACTCGCGGCTTAACACCATTATTTGCTAAGTTAATGCCAGAAGTTCCCAAAAACCACCCTGCTCTTGGTGCCATGGTGATGAATATATCGGCTAATGCTCTAGGATTAGACAATGCAGCAACACCATTAGGCATTAAAGCAATGAAGGAGTTACAAAAGCTCAACCCGTTCAAGGACACAGCCAGCAATGCTCAAATCTTATTTTTAGTCATTAACACATCTGCCGTGACCCTATTTCCCGTTACGATATTCACCTACCGAGCTCAAATGGGTGCAGTGAACCCAACAGATGTGTTTATTCCGATATTGATTGCAACTTATGCCTCTACATTAATCGGCCTATTAGCTGTTGCATCAATACAGAAAATTAACTTATTTGATAAAGTCATCCTTAGTTATCTAGGCGGTTTCACCGTGTTGATCATTGGCTTACTGTCATACTTTGCTAATTTAGCCCAAGCGGACATGCTTGCTCAATCAGCCTTAATTAGTAATGTTATTTTATTTTCTCTCGTGATGTTATTTATCTCTGGTGCCGCTATCAAAAAGGTCAATGCTTACGAAGCGTTTATTGATGGTGCCAAAGAAGGCTTTGAAACAGCAATTACCATTATTCCCTACCTTGTTGCTATGCTGGTTGCCATTGGCGTATTTCGTGCCAGTGGTGCCTTAGATATGCTAGCTTCTGGATTACGCCACCTTATTTTAGCTATAAATATGGATGATCGTTTTATTGATGCATTGCCAACAGCACTAATGAAACCCTTTAGTGGCAGTGGCGCTAGAGCAATGATGGTGGATACGATGCAAGCCTATGGTGCAGATTCTTTTGCCGGACGGCTTTCTTCTATCGTACAAGGCAGTACTGAAACAACCTTTTATGTACTGGCGGTTTATTTTGGTTCCGTAGGTATTAAAAATATTCGCCATGCAGCAGCCTGTGGACTGGCAGCTGATATTGCAGGAATCATAGCTGCTATTGCTGTTGCTTATTGGTTCTTTGGCTAGGGATATCATCAGCTTTAAACACTATTCATCTTACACAAAACATATCACTTATCTTTAACCACTCATCATAAAAACCAACTTATATTCATGAACATGCCGTTTTTGATGAGGTCTTTTTCAACATAATTAAAATCGATTACCTTAACTTTATGTAGAAATAGTATTTTTCCGCTAATTAGTGGCCACTTGCGTAGCAATTCTTGTATGAGATCAGGATGTATTTTGATGATTTTCCGCTTCCAAATGAGTAGCATTAACTAGAATCTACTTTAACTTCCAACCCCAGTTTTTTGATACAAAAGTAGTCCTTACTTTCGCACTCCAACCATTATCTCCCACTTTAAGAAAGTGTCGCTAAGTCATTGTCCCTAAAAGGGGATTTTGTTCATTGCATGACTTGACATGCCCTGATCGCACTCCTATAGTGTCCCTTAGTGGGTAATTGTGGATCAAAGTGGATCAAACAAATTAAGGGAAACACGTGTTTAGAGGCGTAGCAACTTTCAATTTAGATGCAAAAGGACGGATGGCCATTCCAGCCAAGTTCCGCAAGCATCTGGACGACTGTTGTTCAGGTCACTTGATTGTCACGATTGATCATTCTGACCACTGTTTACAGCTTTATCCTATTGTTGAATGGGAAGTAGTAGAAAAGAAATTAATGGCCCTGCCTAATATGCAAGGTCCTGCTCGTCGATTGCAACGTATGTTACTTGGTAATGCTACAGAATGTCAGATGGATAGTAATGGCCGTATTTTACTCCCCGCTAAGCTTCGTGAGTTTGCTGGTTTAAATAAAAGTATGGTGATGATTGGTCAAGGGAATAAGTTTGAGTTGTGGGATGAACAAACATGGAATGCCTTAATGGATGATTGTTTGGAAGAAGATTTCGGCGGTATTTTACCGGCTGAATTAGAAAGCCTGTCAATTTAGGGTCTAAAGTATGACTGATAGCCATTCAGAACATTTACCAGTCTTGTTAAATGAGACCATCGCTGCCTTGGCTGTTAAAGCTGATGGTTTTTATATCGATGGCACATTTGGTCGTGGGGGACATGCTCGCCAAGTTTTAGCCCAATTATCTGATAATGGACGTTTAATTGGCCTAGATAAAGATCCTGCTGCTATTGCTACAGGGCATACTTTAGAAAAAGAAGATTCTCGTTTTACTATTGAGCAATGCTCGTTTGCAGAGTTGACTAATGTTGTAAACGATCACTTATGGCAAAATCGCGTTGACGGTATTTTATTAGATATTGGTGTGTCATCACCACAACTTGATGAAGCTGAACGTGGTTTTAGTTTTCAAAAAGACGGCCCGCTTGATATGCGAATGAA
The DNA here is from genome assembly GCA_028598975.1 of Gammaproteobacteria bacterium. Classification (GTDB taxonomy): domain Bacteria; phylum Pseudomonadota; class Gammaproteobacteria; order Nitrosococcales; family Methylophagaceae. The sequence goes on from JAQRMU010000039.1 coordinate 4,475, forward strand.
CCCTGATGCCGGCATTAGTGCGGCAGAGTGGTTAGCAACAGCCAAAGTAGAAGATATTACTTTTGTCATTAAAACATTGGGTGAAGAACGTTTTGGCAAACGAATTGCGAATGCCATTGTTGAAACACGTGAACACACTCCTATCGTATCAACAACACAATTAGCAGCCTTAGTTGATAAAGCGATGCCATTTCGCGAAAAGAACAAACACCCTGCAACCCGCACATTCCAAGCTATTCGAATTTACATTAATAATGAATTGGATGATCTTAAAATCGCCTTAGAACAGTCATTATCTGCGTTAGCTGTAGGTGGTCGTTTAGCTGTAATTACCTTCCACTCCTTAGAAGATAGAATTGTTAAACGGTATTTCCGTGACGAAGCAAGAGGCGATGACTTGCCTTCTAATTTTCCAATTACAGCGGATCAGTTAAACCCAAAAATCAAATTGATTGGCAAAGCCATAAAAGCAAGTGACAAAGAACTTGATGCTAATCCACGTGCACGAAGTGCTGTTTTACGTGTTGTAGAGAAGTTAGCATGAGTTTGTTTTCTCGACTTGAGTCGCTTCATCTCAACATACCACTCATGATATTAGTATTGTGTATCATCGCCTCGTCAGTGGGCGTTATTTATAGTAAACACCTCGGCCGTAGTGAGTTTGTTACTTTACAAAAACTAGAACATGAACGTGACCAACTAAATGATGAATGGGGACGTTTATTATTAGAACAAAGTACATGGGCAAATCCAGGGCGAGTTGAGCAACAAGCTCGATTACGTTTACAGATGACGGTACCGTCACCTGATGCAACGGCACTGATACAACCATGAGTCGCAAACAAAAAACCGTCATTCACGCTGGGGCATGGCGTCTCCACTTAGTTCGCTTTGTGTTTATCAGTTTAATTTTAGGCTTAGGCTGGCGTTTGGCTGATATTCAAGTTTTGCACCCTGATTTCTTACGTGACCAAGGTGATGCTCGTCATATCCGAAATGTATCAACCACTGCTCACCGAGGAATGATTTTAGATAGACATGGAGAGCCGCTAGCGATCAGCACACCGGTTCACTCTGTTTGGCTTAACCCTAAAAAACATGAGATGGACGATTCACAGCTACAGCAATTAGCACGTTTATTAAAGATGAAGTCGTCTTCAATCAGTAACAAAATTAAAGCGAATAAAAAACGTGGTTTTATTTATTTAAAACGCCGTGTTACACCAAAACTAGCCAACAAGATCAAACAACTTAAGATTAAAGGGCTTGGGTTACAGCGGGAATACAAGCGTTATTACCCTGCCAGTGAAGTAACGGCTCACTTAGTGGGTTTTAATAATATAGACGATCACGGTCAAGAAGGTTTAGAGCTAACCTATAACGAGGCCTTGAAAGGCATCCCTGGTTTAAAACGCATGGTGCGAGATAGACGGGGTAATTATGTTGGTGGTGGTGAGCAAATTAGAGCCAGTAAATCAGGGCAAAATATAAATTTAAGCGTTGACTTGAGGTTGCAATTCTTAGCACATCAATCTCTAAAATCAACCGTAGATAAATACAATGCCCGTTCTGGTACCGCGGTTATTTTAGATGTACAAACAGCAGAAGTATTAGCGATGGTCAATCAACCGTCCTTTAACCCTAATAATCGTCGCCATTTGAAATTAAGCCACTTGCGTAACAGTGCCGTTATTGACGTATTTGAACCTGGTTCAACCGTAAAACCTTTTACGGTTGCTAGCGGCTTAAAATCTGGTAGCTTTGATCTCAAGACCAAAATAGATACACGACCAGGTACATTAAAAGTAAGTGGTCACACTATTACAGATCATAGAAACTATGGTGTGATTGATCTTGCAACATTAATCAAGAAGTCCAGTAATGTGGGAGCAAGTAAAATAGCATTATCACTTGAACCTGAGCAATTATGGCAGGATTTTTCAGCATTTGGCATGGCAGAACCGACGGGGGGATACTTCCCTGGAGAAGTGATGGGCCATATGCCAGATCTAAGAACATGGAGAAAGTTAGATCGTGCAACTTTGGCCTATGGCTATGGTTTAAACACCTCAGCATTACAATTAGCTCGTGCATACACAATACTTGCTAATGGTGGAATTTCACGCCCAGTAAGTTTCCAAAAAGTAGATAAAGCCCCTTTAGGCCGTCGCGTCTTTTCACAAGATATTATGAAAGATGTCATGTCTATGATGGAAGGTGTTGTAAAGACGGGCGGAACTGCAAGTCAGGCTGCGGTAGAGAATTACACTGTTGCTGGTAAAACAGGTACCGTCAAAAAAGCAAAGAACGGTGGTTATGCTGAAAGTCGCTATTTATCACTATTTGCGGGTGTTATTCCAGCCTCAAATCCACGCCTAGCGATGGTCGTAATGATTGATGATCCCCAAGGTGATAAATATTACGGTGGCTTGATTGCTGCTCCTGTCTTTTCAGAAGTAATGACGGGTGCAATGCGTTTATTAAATATTGCTCCAGATAATAATGCACTGAAGTCTCCTATATTGGTGGCTCAGAAATGATGATCACACATAACCATTCTTTACCGATGCTATTAGCAGGTATGTTAGTTGATCCTTCTGGCTTAACTGATGACACTGTAACGGGCATTAGTTTGGATAGTCGCGAAATCAAAGCTGGTAATGTATTCCTATCATTAGCTAAAGATGATGAGCAACGAATAAACAATCTAAAGCAAGCACTTGCTGCTAAAAGCAGTGTTATTTTGGTTGATGCCAAGCAAACCCTAACACAGCAAGAACATGCGCTATTAATCCAAGCGAAGGTAAACTGTCATTCCATTAAAAACCTTGCTGATAAAGCAGGTGAGATTGCAGCACGGTTTTATGGTCACCCTTCCCTTGCATTAACGGTTATCGCGGTGACAGGTACAAACGGTAAAACATCCGTGAGTCAGTTTATTGCACAAGGGCTTGAGTCATTGGGTCATGCTTGTGGTGTGATTGGCACATTAGGTGTTGGTCGTATTAATAACTTACAACATACAGGAATGACAACACCTGATCCCGTATCTATGCAAAAAATTCTGGCTAATTTTTGCCAACAAGACATCCAATATGTCGTTATTGAAGCGTCATCACATGCCTTAGATCAAGGTCGTTTAAACAGTATTACGGTTGATGTGGCCGCATTGACTAATTTAAGTCGAGATCACCTTGATTACCATAGCGATATGGCTAGCTACTCTGCTGCAAAAAGTCGCTTATTTGACTTTTCTAGTGTGAAAACAGCGGTACTAAATAGTCGTGATAGCTTAGGCCAGTCACTTATTAAGGTTTTGGAACAACGTAACAATGTTGACGTACTGAGCTATGCTCATTCTGATAGTGAAAACACAGATTTGCAGGCTAACACTATTCAAATGACGCGTGAAGGAATGAACTTCACGCTCCACAGCACATTTGGAACCGAACAAATTCAAACGTCTTTAATTGGCGAGTTCAATATTGATAACTTATTAGCAACATTCGCTTGCTTACTGGCTGTTGATATTTCATATGAAGATGCTATTTCAGCGCTTGCACAATGTCGCTCGGTTAATGGCAGAATGCAACGTATTGCAGACAATAAACACGCACAGGTTGTGATTGATTTTGCACATACACCTGATGCTTTGACACAAGCATTGATCTCACTACAAGCCCATGTTTCTGCCAATGGAGATGTGTGGTGTGTTTTTGGTTGTGGTGGTGATCGTGACATCGGTAAACGTGCACTGATGGGAAAAGCGGCTGAACATTATGCCGATAAAATAGTAATCACCGACGATAACCCTCGCAGTGAAGACTCTTCTTCTATCGTAAACGATATTTTATCTGGAATGGACCATCCTGAAGTAGTTACCGTTGAGGCTGATCGTAAATTAGCGATAGCACATGCCATTACTCATGCCTCTGCAACGGATATTGTATTAATTGCAGGAAAAGGCCATGAAGAATATCAAGAAATAAAAGGCGTAAAATATACATTCAGTGATCGACAGGTTGCTGAAGCGATTTTATCGGCTGCAAATGATGGTATGCCATTTTCAACAGGTGATATTGCATGAGTACACAATTACACTTATCACAACTCGCAACACTACTAGCATGTCCAGCTCCTATAAGAGATGCTGAAATAACAGGGGCCATCATTGATAGTCGCAAAGCATTCCTAGGCTGTTTATTTGTGGCACTTGATGGTGAACATGTTGATGGCCATGATTATATTGCGGCAGCCAGACAAGCCGGCGCAACGGCGGCATTAGTCTCACGCTTACAAGATGATGAGTTGCCTCAACTCCTTGTTGCAGATGTTACTAAAGCGTTTGGTGAAATAGCAAAATATTGGTTACAACAGTGCCAAACAACTGTTATTGCTGTAACAGGAAGCAATGGTAAAACAACGGTTAAGGAAATGATTGCCTCTATTCTTCGCCAGTGTGGTTCTGTTGTTGCAACGCAAGGGAACTTAAATAATGACTTAGGTGTGCCTATGACATTAATGAATGTGTCACCTTCAACTGACTATGCCGTTATAGAGATGGGAGCAAGTTGCCGAGGTGATATTTCTCGTTTAGTTGAAATAGCACCGCCCCAGTTTTCTGTTATTAATAATATTGCCCCAGCTCACTTAGAAGGTTTTGGTGATTTAATGGGTGTTGCTAAAGCAAAAGCAGAAATATTCTTAGGTTTAGTTGAAGGTGGTGTTGGCATTCTAAATGCTGATATGGACTTTGTGAATGCCTGGACATCCGTACTCGAGGGTAAACAAATTCGTAGTTTTGCATTAGAGAATGAAGCAGATATTACAGCACACGATCTTCAAATAGATGCAACATCAAGTCATTTTATGGTTAATTTGGATGGTGAGTTTGATTACATAAACCTACCACTTCCGGGTAAACATAATGTCGCAAATGCACTGGCAGCAATCGCTGTAACAAGTGCAATGAACGTGCCTGCATCAGCAATTGTTAAGGGGTTAGCATCTACATCGAGTGTGCCACATAGATTACAACTCCGTACTGGTGTTAATCAATCACAATTAATTGATGACAGTTATAACGCTAACCCAGGCTCATATACGCAAGCCTTAGCCACTTTATCGTCATTTTCAGGAAAGCACTGTTTAGTACTCGGAGACTTTGGTGAGTTAGGTGCTGAAAGTGAACAGTTACATCGTCAAATGGGTATTGATGCTAAGGAAGCAGGCATTCAAAAATTATGGACAATCGGAGAAAAAAGCGAAGAAGCAAGTAAAGCATATGGAAGCGGTGCTGTACATTTCCATACGATTGAAGCACTTATGAACACGCTTAAGACTGAGCTTTCAAGTGATGATATTTGCTTGATTAAAGGTTCTCGTTTTATGCAACTAGACAAGCTGGCAGATGCGCTAGCAGAAGGTGGAGAAAGCTAATGCTATTAATGTTAAGTGACTATTTAAGTCAATTTCATAGTGGGTTTAATGTCTTTCAATACCTGACATTACGATCAATCTTGGGTGTCATTACTGCCTTAGGCATTGCTTTGATTGTTGGCCCAACAATGATTCGCCATTTAAGTTTCAAACAAATCGGTCAAGTGGTTCGTGACGATGGTCCGGAATCACATTTTAGCAAAGCGGGTACACCAACAATGGGGGGCGCACTTATCCTCGTGGCTATTGCAGTAAGTACATTACTTTGGGCCGATCTTAGCAATAAATATGTATGGGTTGTTTTAGCTGTAACAATGGGCTTTGGTATCATCGGGTTTGTTGATGACTACATTAAACTTGTACGCCAAGATACACGAGGGCTTCTCAGCCGTTATAAATACTTTTGGCAGTCCGTGGTCGGTGCAGCCGCGGCAGTATTGCTTTATCAAACATCAGTAACACCGGCTGAAACGCAGCTGATTATTCCATTTTTCAAAGACATTATTATTCCATTGGGTGCGTGGTATATGCTACTAACCTATCTTGTCATTGTTGGTACAAGTAATGCTGTCAACCTAACAGATGGCTTAGATGGCTTAGCCATTATGCCAACAGTAATGGTTGCTGGAGCATTAGGCCTATTCAGTTATGTCACAGGCCATTATGAATTTGCCCGTTACCTTTCTATCCCCTTCATTCCCGGTGCAGGTGAATTAACCGTATTTTGTGCCACGATGGTCGGTGCAGGGCTTGGTTTCTTATGGTTTAACACCTATCCAGCCCAAGTATTTATGGGAGATATCGGTGCATTAGCATTAGGTGCAGCGCTTGGTACCGTAGCTGTATTAGTCAGACAAGAATTAGTTTTACTGATCATGGGTGGTGTCTTTGTTGTTGAAACCTTATCTGTTGTATTACAAGTAGGTTCATACAAATTACGTGGAAAGCGTGTTTTTCTGATGGCGCCAATACACCATCATTATGAATTAAAAGGCTGGCCTGAGCCTCGCATTATTGTAAGAGCTTGGATTATTACGGTATTTCTTGTGTTAGTTGGTTTAGCGAGTCTCAAAATCCGATGAAGACATTGGCTACCAAAGCTGCCCCTGATATGAAATGGGCACATTCAATCCTGATTATTGGCTTAGGCCAAACAGGCTTGTCGTGTGCACGTTTTTTAGTGCAGCAAGGTTTTGATGTAGCCATCATGGATACTCGAGAACAACCACCAAGTTTAGCGACATTACAAACAGAATACCCTGAGGTATTAGTAAAAACAGGTGGCTTAGATAGCCACTTAATGCAACAAGCAGATATGATTGTATTAAGTCCCGGTGTCGACCCTCGTACACAGGAAATTGTTGCCGCTCAACAAGCAGGTATTGAAATCGTGGGCGATGTTGAATTATTTTCCCGTTATGCAAATGCGCCTATTGTTGCCATTACAGGATCAAATGGAAAAAGTACTGTCACAACATTATTGGCAGAAATGGCGATCGAATCAGGTAAAAAGATCAAAGTAGGTGGCAACCTAGGTACACCGTCATTAGATTTAATTATAGAGCCTGCACCTGATTTCTATATTGTTGAATTATCAAGTTTTCAGTTAGAAACTGTGAAGTCAATGAATGCATTTGCTGCAACTATTCTAAATATCAGTCCCGATCATTTAGACCGTTATGATAGTGAACAAGCCTATCAATTAGCGAAAAAACAGATCTTTGCTGGTGACGGTGTAATGATCATTAACCGTGATGATGAAACGGTTAACCAACTATCTGATGCTAAACGTAATGTCATTGGCTTTAGCTTACATGTTAGTCAAGGTGTAGATTTTGGTGTTATTTCACATAATGGTTCTGAATGGTTAGCAGAAGGAAGTGAGCCTTTACTCTCAATAGATAATTTGAAGATAATAGGCCAGCATAATATTGCCAACGCATTGGCAGCCTTAGCGCTTGGATCAGCAATGGCCTTACCTATGCCTGCAATGCTACGTGCATTACAGCACTACTCAGGTTTACCTCACCGTTGCCGCTTAGTTGCTGAAAATAAGGGAATTCGCTGGTTTAATGATTCTAAAGCAACCAATGTCGGTGCATGTATTGCTGCAATAGAAGGTTTAGCGGGCTGTGGGAAAATTGTCTTAATTGCAGGTGGTGTGGGTAAGGATCAAGATTTTTCCGAGTTAACAACGGTAATCAATGAGCATGTCGTATCCGTGATCGTGCTTGGGCAAGATGCAACACTCATTACAGCGAGTGTTCCCAACCATATCCCAACACATCATGTAAGCAATATGCACAATGCAGTTGCTAAGGCTAATGAGATTGCAAAGTACGGTCAGAATGTACTGCTCTCCCCAGCCTGTGCAAGCTTTGATATGTTCAACGGTTATGCTGAGCGTGGCGATGTGTTTGAAGCATATGTTAAGGAGAGTCTTAATGACTGATACTCCGATGACATTTGATCGAACAATACTCTTTGTTGCTACCGCTATCTTAACCTTAGGCTTAGTCATGGTTGGTTCTGCATCAATCAGTACAGCTGCGACTAATTTCGATAATCCATTACATTATTTTAATCGCCAAATTATCTATGCCGCCATTAGTATAGTCATTGGCTATGTGGCCGTTTCACAGCGTTTATCACTTTGGCAGAGTAATGCCCCCGTCTTATTAATTCTCGGCATCATCCTATTAGTACTCGTCCTTATCCCCGGCATTGGACATGAAGTTAAAGGAAGTAAGCGCTGGTTGCCATTAGGACCGATAAACCTTCAAGTCGCTGAGCTCATTAAATTGTTCTCAATAATTTATATTGCAGGTTATTTACAACGCCATCATAGGCAGCTAAAAGGCTCCTTCTTCAAAATAGCGGCACCTTTAGCATTCTTAGTTTTTGCCTCATTTTTACTCTTACTTCAACCTGATATGGGCTCTGTTGTGATTATCTTGTCAACTGTATTGGCAATGTTATTCTTAGGTGGTGCACGTTTAGATGTATTTGCAACGTTAATAATTATTTTCTCAATTAGCTTTGCTGCATTGATTAAATTTGCAGCTTATCGGTTGGAACGCTTACAAAGTTTTATAGACCCATGGGATGATCCTTTTAATACTGACTTTCAGCTAACAAATGCATTAATTGCCTTTGGTCGCGGGGATTGGTTAGGTGTCGGCTTGGGTAACAGCATGCAAAAGCTGGACTACTTGCCAGAAGCACATACCGACTTTTTATATTCTATTTTGGCCGAAGAGCTAGGCTTGCTCGGAGCGATGAGCATTCTTGTCTTATTCCTCGTATTTATCTGGAAAGCACTTGCAATTGGGCGTGCTGCTGAATTAGCTGGGCAAATATTTGCTTCGCAAATTGCCTATGGCATTGGTATTTGGTTAGGTCTACAAGCTTGTGTCAATATGGGTGTGAACATGGGTGTTTTGCCAACTAAAGGTTTAACATTACCACTCATGAGCTACGGTGGTAGTAGTCTGGTTATTGTGTGCGTTGCCATTGCTTTATTGCTCAGAGTAGATTTAGAAACACGCTTCCCTGAAAAAGCAGCCGCGAGGGTCAAACGATGACAACTCGCATACTCATTATGGCTGGAGGTACAGGCGGCCATGTTTTCCCTGCATTAGCGGTGGCTGATGAATTACACGCTCGTCAGTGTGATGTTTTCTGGATGGGAACTAAAAAAGGCATAGAAGCGAAGTTAGTACCTACTGCTGGGTATCCTATTCATTATATTTCAGTCCAAGGTCTTCGTGGAAATGGTGCTTTAGGCTGGTTATTAGCTCCTTTCAAGTTGATAAAATCAATATCAGAGGCTGTAGTAGCAATTAGACAGATCCGACCAGACGTCGTATTTGGTTTGGGTGGCTTTGCATCTGGCCCCGGTGGTGTTGCAGCACGTTTATTAGCTAAACCTGTTGTTATTCATGAGCAAAATGCTATTCCTGGATTAACTAATCGCTTGCTCTCTTTAGTTGCACGACGTGTTTTACAAGGCTTCCCAAATAGCTTTGCTAAATCTCGCCATGCAGAATGGGTTGGAAATCCAGTAAGAACATCAATTGAGTCTTTGGCTGCTCCCAAAACCCGTCTAGCCGAACGCTCAGGGCCTGTTCGAATTTTAGTACTTGGCGGTAGTTTAGGTGCTAAATCGTTAAATACCGTATTGCCCGATGCTTTTGCTCAAATTACGTCAGCAATAGAAATTAAACATCAGTGTGGTGTTCGTCATCTAGATGAGTGTCAGAAGAATTACAAAGCCTCTGCTGTAACAGCTGAAATCACCGCCTTTATTGATGATATGGCAGATGCTTATGCATGGGCAGACTTAGTCATTTGCCGTGCTGGAGCATTGACTGTTGCTGAAGTTTCAGCTGCGGGTGTTGCCGCATTATTTATTCCTTATCCCTATGCTGTTGATGACCATCAAACGCATAATGCGACGTCATTAGTAGATGCTGGCGCTGCGAAACTGATTCAAGAAAGTGATTTAACCGCAAATTCTTTTGCTACTGAAATAAATCAGCTGATAAGCAAGCGAGATTCACTATTAGCAATGGCAACACGTGCACGCAAGCAAGCAAAAACAGGTACAGCACAACAACTTGCTGATATCTGCTTGGAGGTGGCTCATGGATAAACTAACATCTGCAATGCAAAGCCGGGTTAAACATATACACTTCATCGGTATTGGCGGTGTGGGTATGGGCGGTATTGCCGAAGTGCTATTGAACTTGGGTTATCAAGTTTCAGGCTCTGATTTGGCAAATAATGCATTGATTGAGCACTTACGTGAATTAGGTGCCACAGTCATGATTGGTCATGATCCTGCTTACTTGTCAGGCGCTGATGTTGTTGTAGTAACAACGGCTGTTAGTGAAGAGAATGTTGAACTTCAAGCCGCAAGAGAACAACGTATTCCGGTCGTACCACGTGCAGAGATGTTAGCAGAATTAATGCGTTTTAGTTATGGTATCGCCATTGCTGGAACGCATGGCAAAACAACGACCACCAGCTTAGTCGCCGCATTATTGAGTGAAGGAGAGTTAGATCCTACATTTGTAATTGGCGGACGTTTAAACAGTGCAGGTAGTAATGCAAAACTTGGTAGTGGTCGCTACTTAGTAGCTGAAGCTGATGAGAGTGATGCATCGTTCTTATACCTACAACCTATGATCTCGGTCGTCACTAATATTGACGAAGATCATATGGCAACCTATGACAATGATTTTGAAAAACTAAAAGCGACCTTTATTGAATTTTTACATCACCTTCCCTTCTATGGTTTAGCCGTGATGTGTATTGATGATCCCGTTGTTCGTGAATTATTAACCGATGTCATTCGCCCTGTTTTGACCTATGGAACAGATGAAGAAGCAGACTTCCAGCTTATTGATTTAAATCAAAAGCAAGGTCAAAGTCACTTTAGTGTAATTGAAAAAAAATCAGGACAAACATTCCCAATCACCTTAAATATGCCGGGTTTGCATAATGCATTAAATGCAACTGCAGGATTAGCTGTTGCTAGAAACCTTGGTGTATCAATTGAAGCATGCCAACGTGCATTAGAAACATTCTCGGGGGTTAACCGTCGCTTTAACCTAGTCGGTGATATTGACCTTAAGCGAGGGAAAGCTGAACTTATAGATGATTACGGTCACCACCCTACAGAAATATCGGCAACACTTGATGCACTGCGCAGCGGATGGTCTGATAATCGTTTAGTTGTCATCTTTCAACCACATAGATACACACGTACGCGTGATTTGTTTGAAGATTTTGCCCAAGTATTGTCGTCCGTTGATGTGCTTATTGTGATGGAAGTCTACCCCGCTGGCGAAAGTAAAATTGCTGGGGCAGATGCAAAAAGTTTATGCCGAGCAATTCGTTTACGAGGACAAGTTGAACCCATTTTTGTTGAAAATAAACAGGCACTATTTGACGTTTTACCCAGTGTATTACTTGATGGTGATGCCGTTCTTACCTTAGGTGCAGGCGATATTGGTAGTGTGGCACGTGAACTTCCTATCCAATTAGGAGGCTCTGAGCATGTTTGAGAATCTACAGGGTGACTTAAAGCTAAATGAGGCCTTATCAAAACATACCTCATGGCGTGTTGGCGGTATCGCACAACGTTTTTACCGTCCTAAAAATGTTGCAGATTTAGCATTATTTTTATCTCAGTTACCTGCTGAAGAGCCTTTATTATGGTTAGGGTTAGGAAGTAACTTATTAGTTCGTGATGGCGGTTTTGCAGGAACGGTTATTTCGACCTCAGGCACATTACAAAATGTAGAAATAAATGGCCAAGAAGTAAATGCCGAAGTGGGTGTTTACTGTGGCAAACTCGCCAAACTTGCTGCACGTTCAGGCTTAACAGGTAGCGCCTTCCTAGCTGGAATTCCTGGCACTTTTGGTGGCGCACTCGCTATGAATGCCGGCGCTCATCAAAGTGAGACTTGGCCATTAGTGACAGAAGTAACAACCGTTGACCGCCAAGGCATACTTCGAGTACGGCAACCTAGTGACTTCAAAGTAAGTTATCGTCATGTTGAAATTCCAAATGGTGAATGGTTTGCCTCTGCCAAGTTAACACTTGAAGTGGGTAATACAGAAGATGAAACACAACAGATTAAAGATCTTTTGAAGCGACGAAACCTTAGTCAGCCTACGAACCAACCTTGTGCAGGCTCTGTATTTAGAAACCCAGAAGGTGACTTTTCAGGAAGGTTGATAGAAAAATGTGGCTTAAAAGGGCTTCGAGTCGGTGGTGCATCTGTATCAGAAAAACATGCCAACTTTATCGTTAATGATGGCACAGCCTTAGCCTCAGACATTGAAGCATTGATTCAATTAGTGCAACAAAAAATTGAACAAGAAGAAGGCGTGTCGTTAATACCTGAAGTTCATATTATAGGTGAGGTAGCCTAATGAACTTAATCAAAACAGCATCAGAGTTTGGTCGTGTTGCCGTGTTAATGGGCGGACGTTCTGCTGAACGTGAGATTTCACTAAAAAGTGGTCATGCCGTACTAGATGCTCTTCTCAACCAAGGTGTTAATGCCCATAAAATTGATGTTGGCGTCGATGTCAGCGAGCAATTACGTGCCGGACATTTTGATCGTGCTTTTGTTATTTTGCATGGCCGTGGTGGTGAAGATGGTGAGATTCAAGGTGTATTGCAATCATTAGGCCTCCCATTCACTGGCAGTGATATGACAGCCGCTGTCTTGTCTATGAATAAAAACGTGAGCAAGCAACTTTGGCAGCAACAAGGCTTTCCAACAGCAGAATTTGAACAAGTAACTACTGAGACTGACATCGAAAACTTGGTCCATAAATTAGGTCTTCCAATCATTATTAAACCAGTGAATGAAGGCTCTAGTATTGGCATGACAAAAGTGAACTCGGCTGACGATCTAAAGTCAGCAATTACATTAGCAACCAAATTTGATGCCGAAGTCATTGCTGAGCAGTGGATTCACGGTGAAGAATATACGGTTGCAATTCTTAATGGCTATGCTCTGCCCGTTATTCAACTTAAAACACCTCATGAGTTTTATGACTTTGAAGCAAAATATCAGTCAAATACGACCGAGTATTTATGTCCATCTGATTTAAGTAATCAAGATGAAACACAATGCCAACAAATTGCATTAGACGCTTTTGAAGGCTTGAGAATGTCAGGCTGGGGTCGCGTTGACTTTATGCGAGATAAAGATGGGCAGTTTTATTTACTGGAAGCGAACAGTATTCCAGGCATGACCGATCACAGTTTAGTGCCAATGGCTGCTAAACAAGCAGGTTTAAACTTTGAACAACTTGTTTGGGCAATTTTAGAAACAAGTGTTGGAGGGACTAGTAATGGTTAAAGCTCGTCGTTCTAAAGGTGCAACGCGGAAGCCCGTGCGTAAACAACGCCAAGCAGTAGCATGGCAACAATGGCTACGCAATATGCTGGTAATGTCGTTATTTATAGGCATTATTGTGGCAGGTAAATGGCTACAACAAGAAGATACGCTACCTATTTTGCATGTCAATGTAGGTGAACAGTTTGAATATGTGGATAAAAAGAAATTAGTTCAAGCTGTTGCACCTTACGTGACCGGTAGTTTTATTAATGTTGATGTCGCTAAACTCCGTGAAGCTGGTGAAGCTTTGCCATGGGTCAAGCTAATACAAGTGAAAAGAAGCTGGCCAGATACGTTGAACTTAATTGTTGAAGAAGAAAAAGTCGTCGCTCAATGGAGCGCTCATGCTTTAGTTAATGAAGATGGGAAGTTATTTTTCCCTACTAAGAAGACCTTTCCCAAAGGGCTCGTCAAATTAACGGGGCCAGAAGGAACCAGTGATGTGATGACAAAACAATATGCCAATATTACGACATATTTCCATCGTGTTGGTTTACGTGTGAGTCACTTACAAATGGACAAAAGAAGGGCTTGGTCGATTCAGTTTAAGAATGGAATGAAATTAATGTTAGGACGTAGTGATAATAAACAGCGTCTTGAACGATTTGTAAGTGTATATAAAGCTGGATTGCAGCGCTATCAAGCACAAATCCAGACGGTAGATATGCGTTATACCAATGGTTTGTCGGTAGTTTGGAAATCAGGCAGGCAGCCTGACTTTAATGGGACAGTATGATGTCAAAAAGAAGTGAAAGAGAACTTATAGTTGGATTGGATATCGGTACATCAAAGGTTGTGGCTATTGTCGCGGCACCTAACCTAGATGCTGGCCCTCAAGATGATGCCTTGGACATTATTGGTATTGGTTCTCATCCTGCAAGAGGAATGAAAAAAGGGGTCGTGGTTAATATCGAGTCAACAGTACAGTCTATTCAACGTGCAGTTGAAGAAGCTGAACTGATGGCTGGTTGCCAAATTCACTCTGTTTATGCAGGCATTGCCGGAAGCCATATTCGTAGCTTAAATTCTCATGGTACTGTTGCTATTAGGGATAAAGAAGTGACTTCTGGTGATATTGACCGGGTTTTAGATGCAGCTAAAGCAGTTCATTTTCCAGGTGATCAACAGTTACTACATGTACTGCCCCAAGAATATATTATTGATAACCAAGAAGGCATTCGTGAACCGATTGGTATGTCAGGTGTACGTCTAGAAGCAAAAGTCCATTTAATAACGGGTGCAGTCAGTGCCGCTCAAAATATTTCTAAATGTATTGAGCGCTGTGGTTTATCTGTTGATGGCATCATTTTGGAACAAATGGCATCAAGCTATTCTGTACTCGAGCAAGATGAAAAAGAGCTAGGCGTCTGTTTAATTGATATCGGCGGCGGCACAACAGATATTGCCGTATTCATTGATGGTGCAATTCGTCATACAGCTGTCATTCCAATTGCCGGTGATCAGGTAACCAATGATATTGCTGTGGCACTGCGAACACCAACACAACATGCTGATGAAATCAAAATCAAATATGCCTGTGCATTAACGCAACTTGCTCGCGAAGATGAAACCATTGAGGTTCCGAGTGTGGGCGACCGCCCTCCTCGTCAACTTGCTCGTCAAACATTGGCAGAGGTTGTAGAACCTCGTTATGAAGAATTATTGATGTTGGTACAAGCAGAATTAAGACGTAGCGGCTTTGAAGAGCTACTTGCTGCCGGCATTGTTCTAACAGGCGGAAGCTCGAAAATGGAAGGTGTGGTTGAATTGGCTGAAGAGGTCTTTCACCTGCCTGTAAGACTAGGACTACCTCAACATGTAGGTGGTTTAGTTGATGTTGTACGAAACCCTATTCATGCAACAGGAGTGGGCTTGTTATTGTTTGGAAATCAAGAGGAGCTAGGCGGACAAAGTGAGACAAAAACAAACAGTGATTTTAAGAGCATGTTAGCGCGGATGAAAAGTTGGTTCCAAGGCAATTTTTAAGAATTTTAAAAAAATAATAGTAATACATATAAATGATGGAAAATCTGGGGAGAGAGAAAATGACATTTGAATTAATTGATACTTACACACAAAATGCGGTGATTAAAGTTATCGGTGTGGGTGGCGGTGGCGGTAATGCACTTGAACATATGGTCGAAAATGAAATTGAAGGGGTCGATTTCATTTGTGCAAATACAGATGCGCAGGCATTACGCAAAAGTTCTGCTACAACACAATTACAACTAGGTACGGATATTACGAAAGGATTAGGAGCAGGCGCGAATCCTGATGTGGGTCGTCAAGCAGCCTTAGAAGACCGTGAACGTATCATGGATGTTATTAGTGGTGCCGACATGGTATTTATCACCGCTGGTATGGGAGGGGGGACTGGAACAGGTGCTGCACCTGTTGTCGCTCAAGTTGCTAAAGAAATGGGAATCTTAACCGTTGCAGTTGTAACGAAACCATTTCCATTTGAAGGTGGCAAACGTCTAAAAATTGCTGATGCAGGTTTAAGTGAATTAAGTCAGCATGTTGACTCACTCATCACGATTCCTAATGAGAAACTATTAGCCGTACTAGGTAAACAAATGAGCTTACTAAGCGCATTTAAAGCTGCTAATGACGTACTTTTAGGTGCAGTTCAAGGTATTGCCGAATTAATCACCCGTGAAGGTATGATTAATGTTGATTTCGCTGACGTACGTACTGTTATGTCTGAAATGGGTATGGCAATGATGGGAACAGGACAAGCATCTGGTGAGAATAGGGCAATTGAAGCCGCTAAACATGCCGTGTCGAGCCCACTATTAGAAGATGTCGATCTAGCGGGTGCTCGTGGTGTTCTCGTCAATATTACTGCTGGTCTAGATATGACTATTGGTGAATTTGAAGATGTGGGTAACACGGTTAAAGAGTTCGCTTCAGAAGATGCCACAGTGGTTGTCGGAACCGTTATTGACCCAGAAATGACAGATGAAATTCGAGTCACAGTAGTAGCTACAGGCTTGGGAGCACAAAGTGTGGCAACCCTTGCTGTAGTGCCTACAGTTGCTGAAGAAGCACCACAAATTGAAATTGTTAAAAAGTCTGTAGATATTGATTATGATATCCCAACAGTAAAACGTAAAGAGGAACAAGCACAGCAAAAACAAGTGACAAACGGTGATGTAAATATGGACTACTTAGACATTCCAGCATTTTTACGTCGTCAAGCTGATTAAGTTCAACTAGCTGGACCGAGTCTTGATGTGATATTATCGTCTGAATATTTATGTCTGTAAGGGGAGTGGTACGCCGTGATTAAGCAACGAACATTGAAAAATGTGATTCGTGCAACCGGTGTTGGTTTGCATAGTGGAGATACTGTTTATCTCACATTGCGTCCGGCCGCTCCAAATACAGGTATTATTTTCCGACGCATTGACCTTGATCCTGTCGTTGAAATTGAAGCAAAAGCTGAGAATGTAGGTGAAACTGCATTATCTACAACTTTAGTTCAACATGGACAACGTGTTTCAACGGTTGAGCATCTATTATCTGCATTTGCAGGCTTAGGTATTGATAATGCCTATATCGATCTTAATGCCGCAGAAGTACCAATTATGGATGGTAGTGCAGGTCCTTTTGTGTTTTTAATTCAGTCTGCAGGGATTGAAGAGCAATCCGCTGCTAAGCAGTTTATTAGAATCACCAAACCCGTTGTACTTGATGATGGCGATAAATGGGCTAAGTTCGAACCTTTTGATGGGTTTAAAGTGTCATTTACCATTGACTTTGAACACCCCGCCTTTACTGGCCGACCACAGCAAGTTGATGTTGATTTCTCCTCCACATCATTTGTTCGTGAAGTCAGCCGTGCTCGTACGTTTGGTTTTATGAAAGATATTGAAAAATTGCGTGAAAATAATTTAGCACTCGGTGGCAGTATGGATAACGCCATCGTTGTTGATGATTATCGTGTTGTGAATGAAGATGGCCTTCGTTATGAAGATGAGTTTGTCCGCCACAAGGTATTAGATGCCATTGGGGATTTATATTTGCTAGGCCATAGTTTGATCGGTGCTTTTAGTGGGCATAAATCAGGCCATGAAGTTAATAATAAACTGTTACGAAAATTGTTAGTCGAAACAGATTGTTGGGAACTGGTGAGCTTTGATGATGAGAAAGATGCACCAATCGCATTTAGCCGACCAGCAGCTTCAACTGTAAATTAATTACTTTTTACGGCGCTTAGCCAATTTTTGTAAAGCGACTTTCAATGGCCCCTCTTCCATTTCTTCCGCTGTTTGAGTTAATGCATCTGCAGCACCCATAGGCAAAGATATTGAAGATGTGCCCTCGCTTTTTATAGTTTCATATCTTGGCCTAACTTTTACTTCAAGTTTAGTAACTGGCTGGGGAAGATATTCAGATAATGCCGCACATAAGGTATTCGCTTGGAAACGAAGAAGACTTGCATAGCTTGCGTTATCCGTATGAACGACAAGTGTTTGCTCACGAACATTTGCAAGTTGACAATGTGCTGAGAATTGAGGCGGCATGGCTTGTTGCAATATGTAGTTTAACTTGCTTAGTTGCTGTGTTCGTTGTGCTAGTTTGCTAAGTTGACTATTCTTCGTGCAAACAGTTCTAATTTGTTCTAGTTTGTTTGTCATGGTTAGCCATACTTTAAGTAAAGGGTGAAAATGCAGATTATTATTATACCGTCGAATAACGCGACACAAAAACATTGGCACTTTACTCACAAGACTCTTTTCTTGTTGATAGGTATTTTCACTGCAGCACTTATCGCTATTATGATGTCGATTGACACAAAAGCCAATATCTCACTTATTTCTGAGTCCATTGCACCCATTATTCCAGTACAAATAGAAGATGTAGAACTCACTGATCAGGCCTCTGAATCAACGATACAAGAATATTATGCACAACGCTTAGGTCAATTACAGGCGGAATCAATTCGCTTAAAAGCGTTAACAGAAAAGATTGCGAAAATGGCTGGGATAGATACAGCTGTTTTTGAGTTAGAAACTTCCCCTCCCCAAGGTGGCATTGCGCTAGAAGGTCAAGATATTTCGCAAATACACTTCCAGCAAGAATTAAAACAATTAACAGCAACATTTAAAACGCAAGATCAACAGTTAGTAATGCTGAAAAACCTCTACTTAACAAATGACAGTATACGTTCTGCAATTCCTCAAGGTTCTCCCTCTAAGGAGGGGTGGATTTCATCTTATTATGGCAAACGGATAGATCCTTTTAATGGTAAAAAGGTTTTTCATCATGGTATCGATATCGCAGGAAAACTAGGCAGTGAAGTTCATTCTGTTGCTGATGGAATCATCACTTGGACAGGAAAACGTAGTGGTTATGGGCAACTTGTCGAGATTGATCATGGTAATGGTTATGTTACACGCTATGCTCATAACAAAACTCTCACAGTGAAAGTGGGCGACCGAATTAAGAAAGGACAAGCCATTGCTTTAATGGGTTCAACAGGTCGTTCGACAGGTCCACATGTCCATTTTGAAGTATTGCGAGATGGCAAAACAATCAACCCATATAGCTTTGTAAAAGGCTAAGCCTTGAGTTCTTCATAAATAGCCCCACCTATTAAAAATAGACTTTAGACCTATCAAATTCTACGCGTTATAATCATGCGTTTTCATAATCTCGTTTCCGGATGGATACTCAGCAACATACAGGTAGTAACAAGTAATGGTAAGCACCTTTTTTAGCAAGATCTTCGGCAGTCGTAATGAACGAGTGCTTAAACAATTACGCAAGACCGTAGATAAAATCGCTAACTTCGAAACGGAGCTTGAACAGCTTGATGATGCTGCTTTGCAAGCGAAGACAGTTGAGTTTCGTCAGCAGTTGACGGATGGAAAAACGCTCAACGATATTCTTCCAGAGGCATTTGCTGTTGTTCGTGCAGCTAGCCAGCGAGTATTAGGAATGCGTCACTTTGACGTACAGATGATCGGCGGAATCGTATTAAATGATGGAAAAATTGCAGAAATGCGTACAGGTGAAGGTAAAACACTTGTTGCGACTTTAGCAATTTACCTTAATGCCTTAGAAGGTAAAGGTGTTCACTTAATTACTGTGAATGATTACCTTGCTCAACGTGATTCTGCTCTAATGGGTCAGTTATACCGGTTTTTGGGTTTAACAACAGGTGTCATTATCGCGGGAATGGAGCCAAATCAGCGCCGTGAAGCCTATGCTTGTGATATTACATACGGTACCAATAATGAATTTGGTTTTGATTACCTACGCGATAATATGGCCTTTAGTTTGGAAGAAAAGGTACAGCGTAAATTACACTATGCCGTTGTCGATGAAGTTGATTCAATCTTAATTGATGAAGCGCGTACACCTCTTATTATTTCTGGTCCAGCTGAAGACAGCTCTGAGCTATATCAACGTGTTGATAAATTGATTCCTAATTTATCGAAACAAATTGGTGAAGGTGATGAGGTTGAAGTCGAAGGTGATTACACTGTTGATGAAAAATCTAAACAGGTTCATTTTACTGAAACTGGCCACGAAAAAATTGAAAGTTTATTAACTGAAGTCGGCTTGTTAGCAGACAATGCCAGCCTTTATGATGCGGTAAATATTAGTCTGATGCATCATGTTACAGCAGCATTACGTGCCCATGTACTATTTCAACGTGATGTGGACTATATCGTACAAGATAATGAAGTTGTTATTGTTGATGAATTTACTGGTCGTACAATGCCAGGACGTCGCTGGTCAGAAGGTTTACACCAAGCTGTTGAAGCAAAAGAAGGTGCAAATATTCAAAATGAAAACCAAACATTAGCATCTATCACCTTCCAGAATTACTTCCGTTTATACGCAAAACTGTCAGGAATGACAGGAACAGCAGATACAGAAGCATTTGAGTTGCAATCAATTTATGGTTTGGAAGTTATCGTTATTCCAACTCATAGAGATATGCAACGTAAAGATGGTGCTGATCAGATTTATCTTACAACCAAAGAAAAATACGATGCGATTGTTGTTGATATCACGCAATGTGTTGAAAGAAAGCAACCAGTCCTAGTCGGTACATCATCAATTGAAAGTTCAGAGTACCTCAATAACCTCTTAACTAAAGCTAAAATCTCTCATGAAGTCTTGAATGCTAAACAGCATGAAAGAGAAGCCCATATTATTGCTCAAGCAGGAAGTCCTGGTGCAGTTACTATCGCAACCAATATGGCTGGACGTGGTACGGATATCGTATTAGGTGGTAGCCTTGAAGTTGAGCTCGCAAACTTAGGTGAACAAGCAAGTGATGCCGAGAAAGAAAAAGTAACTCACGCATGGCAAATACGTCACGATGCGGTGCTGGCCTCAGGTGGCTTACACATAATTGGTTCGGAACGACATGAATCTCGTCGAGTTGATAATCAACTTCGTGGTCGTTCTGGCCGTCAGGGTGATGCAGGAACAAGTCGTTTCTACCTGTCGCTAGAAGATAATCTAATGCGAATTTTTGCCTCTGAACGCATGTCCGGTTTGATGAAAAAATTAGGTATGGAAGAAGGGGAAGCCATTGAACATCCTTGGGTGTCTCGTGCGATTGAAAATGCCCAAAAGAAAGTAGAAGGACATAACTTCGATATTCGTAAACAATTGCTTGAATATGATGATGTTGCCAATGATCAACGTAAAGTGATCTATGAACAACGTGATGAATTAATGGCACAAGATGATGTGGCAGAAACAATTGTCTCAATGCGTGCAGCGGTACTTGATGACGTAATCAGCACCTATATCCCCCCAAATAGTATTGATGAACAGTGGAATGTATCAGGTTTAGAAGATGCCCTGCGTGATGACTTCTCTTTAGTACTAAATGTAAGCGAGTGGTTAGAGCAAGAAAGTGATTTACATGAAGAAAGCTTACGTCAGCGTATCATCGATGCTGCCGAAGCAGAATGTAAGATAAAAGAAGAAGCGGTGAGCAGTGAGCTAATGCGTAATTTTGAAAAAGCAATAATGCTACAAACTCTCGATGCGCAGTGGAAAGAGCATTTGGCTCAAATGGATTATTTACGTCAAGGCATTAACTTACGTGGATATGCTCAGAAAGATCCTAAACAAGAGTTTAAACGTGAAGCCTTCGCAATGTTTACTGCGATGTTAGAAAATATCAAACATGAGATTATTTCATTAATTTCCCGCGTTCAAGTTCGAGATTCTGAAGATGTCGAAGCCGTTGAAGAACAACGCCGTCAGTCAGCTGAGGTTGAATATAAACATGATGAAGCAGAGGCTTTAGATGGTGGTGAAGAACTCCCATCTCACCAACAACCTGTAACACGAGATGGTAAAAAAGTGGGCCGCAATGATCCTTGCCCATGTGGTTCAGGTAAAAAGTTTAAACAATGTCATGGTGCTATTAGCTAATGCCTGTTAATTTACCTGCGCCAGTTGCTTCCTCTTTATTGCCGATCAAAGGTATCAAAATTGGTATTGCAAGTGCAGGTATAAAAATAGAAGGAAAAGCAGACTTAGTTTTAATCAAAATTGCACAAGGTAGTACAAGCTCAGCCGTATATACCAAAAATGCATTCTGTGCTGCACCCGTTACATTAGCGAAACAACACCAACAGCAGGCTGCGCCACACTATTTACTGATCAACTCAGGCAATGCCAATGCTGGAACCGGTGAAGTCGGCATGCAATCTGCACTACGTTGTTGTCAGGCTGTTGCTGAGTTAGCTCAGGTGTCAGTTAATACCATACTGCCGTTTTCAACAGGGGTAATCGGACAGCAATTACCTGTTGATAAGATGACAACAGCCCTACCGACTGCATACCAAAACTTAATAAGTGATAATTGGTTTGATGCAGCTCATGCCATCATGACAACAGATACCGTTGCTAAAGCAATTTCAAAGCAAATTGAAATTGATGGTAAAACAATTACTGTAACGGGGATGGCAAAAGGATCAGGAATGATTCGTCCTGATATGGCAACCATGTTGTCCTATATTGCTACTGATGCAGCAATTGAACAATCTGTCTTAGATGCAATGCTGAACAATGCTGTAGAACAGTCATTTAATCGCATTACGGTGGATGGTGATACTTCAACAAATGATGCCTGTGTTTTGATAGCAACAGGTCAAGCAGCTAACTCTATTATTACAAGCATTGATGATAAATCAGCTCAACTTCTTTATCAGCTTATTGCAGACATTAGCCAGCAACTCGCTCATGCAATCGTGAGAGATGGTGAAGGCGCCACTAAATTCATTGCTATAGATGTGCAACAGGGCCTTAATACTGCTGAGTGTCGTCAAGTGGCTTATACCATTGCACATTCTCCGCTGGTAAAAACAGCCCTATTTGCCTCAGACCCAAACTGGGGACGAATTTTAGCGGCTGTGGGCCGAAGTGGTGTAACAGAGTTTGACTTATCAAAGGTGACAATTTACTTAGATAATGTGTGCATTGTTAAAAATGGCGAACCAGCGTCAGCGTATACTGAAGAACAAGGTCAAAGTGTAATGAACCAAGATGAAATCACTATCAAAGTTGAGTTAGGCCGTGGTACGGCTAAAGATACTATATGGACATGTGATTTTTCATACGACTATGTCAAGATTAATGCTGAATACAGGACGTAGTAACTTCGTTTAATTTACGTTATGTAGGAGCTAACTATGGCAACAAATAAAATTACAACTTTAAGTGAGTTCCTCCATCACAGTGGGGCTAAATATCGAATTTTTGATATGGGCCGCCGTATTGTTAAATTAACAGCTGATGAATTTGTTGAGTTTGAATTTGCAAAATCCCCTTACCCCTACCCCTTTAAAAAGTCAGCTTTATTTGGCATCGTTTTCTGGGATCCAAAAGTACCATACCAGCGTTATGTTTGGTTTCTAAAACTTCCTTTAGATGAACAAGGCTTGTTAATTCAAGCTGCACGGGATGAGTTTCTTGTTATGCTTCTAGAACGTGTAGGTGAATGTATGCTTGCAGCTAAAGATGATCAGGTCATTGAGAGCGCATTAAAATACAGTCCTTATACCTTTAAACCTCGTGAAGATCGCATGGCTGTATTTAACGCCATAGTTAGAAAAAACCTAGCATTAAAACCTTCACACTATTACGATGATGCACGTGACTATTTTTCTGGAAAAAAAGACTTAGATACCTGGCCTTCATTAGGTATGCAAGGCGTAGCTGATGTTGCAGTTAGAGTTGATGATATTGATGAAATATTAAATCTAATTCGATTTATATCACGTTTACCGCCTGAACCTTTTGTGATGTTTAGCACATTTCTAGAAAGTGCCTCTCCCGCTATTGGTATTGTAGAAGCATTATCACAACGAATAAAAGCAGAGCTGCAAGAAAGTAAACCCGATATTGCTCAAATTTGTGCTTGTCTACGTGCCGTATCAAACAGTCCAGCTACGGGATTAGTTGACCAAATGGTGAAGCTAGTTTTACAACACCCATGCAGTCGAGATATCGAAGTATTAGCGACTATCTCGGGGCGTATTTGGCGGATATTAAAACAAAAATTACTTTGTCAGCTCTATCTAGAGCAACTGGCTCAAAATGATGCAGGACAAGCTGCTTTTAGTCAGCTACTTGCTGACCTGATGTTCATGCCAGGAATTCGACCTCATATAATGCAAGTATTACGTTCTTCTAGCCGCTCAGATAGTTTAAGTAAAGCAGTGGGTGAAATGTTCAATTAAATGGTTCTATAACGTAGCAATTGGACTATCTACCTTAAGCTAGACTCAATGCTATAACGATCCTGTTTGTAGCTACGACATCTCTAGTGCGATACGCTTAAGTTTACTTCACTTGAATTACCCTAAAAATAGCCAGACCTCAATGAGGACTGGCTATTTTTTTATATTAAAGCCTGCAGTGCTGGTTTGACTCATCACTAGTAAGAAACATAAAAAATTGTGTTTACTTGTAAGGACTACTTTATTCACCTCATCCATGGGAGGCACCCTTCGGGTTCGCTTAACTCTATTGCTATTCGTACTTGCCATTTAATTAGTCCTAAATGTGTCAACTTATTTTAGGACGGGACATATATATAAAAAAAGCCCATCTTCTAATGAAGATGAGCTTGTTTTATATTAAAGCCTGGCAGTGACCTACTTTCACATGGGAACTCCCACACTATCATCGGCGCTAAGTCGTTTCACTTCTGAGTTCGGGATGGGATCAGGTGGGACCAACTCGCTATGGCCG
>JAQRMU010000004.1:0-4860 GCA_028598975.1 Gammaproteobacteria bacterium
CGTCTAGCTCCACCAGATAACCGAAAGAAACAGTTTTAGGTCCCCATCGTCTAGAGGCCTAGGACACTGCCCTTTCACGGCGGTAACAGGGGTTCGAACCCCCTTGGGGACGCCATATAAAATAAGCGCTTGGATAAAACCAAGCGCTTTTTTTATGCCTGAAAGAAATCACTCAGCCTTTGCCCTACTCGGGACTAAAGCCGCCTTCTACTTTTTATTTTTACCCTTGCACGTTTTTTGTAGGCGTGAGGACCTAGCGAAGCTTTTTCATAAAGTACCAGCCTAACAGTGCAAAGGTTGCTGTTGGCATCGCTGCGGATAACCACGGCATCACGCCAAACACTAAACCGATATGCTGGAAGCTTTGGTTAAATAGGTGGAAACCAATGCCGACTAAAGCCCCAGCTAATATACGCCCTCCTATTGGTGAGGATCGTAATGGCCCAAACACAAAGGGAACAGCAAGAAACACCATTACCGCAGAGCTTATAGGCATCATCACTTTCATCCAGAATGCCATTTGATATTGATCTACTGATTGGTGATTCGTTTTTAAGTAGTTGATATATTCCATTAAGCCCCAAACAGGTAGAAACTCTGGTGGAACAACAACGACATTGACCATACCTGGATTAAGTTGTGACTTCCAACGGGCATGTTCGACTGAGCGTACTTTTACCCCTTTTTCATCTAGGGTGCTTTGAATAACATCGGTTAGCGTCCAACTGTCTTCATCATATTGCGCTTCTGTCGCTTTGGTAACAATGCGTAGTCTATTTTGAGCATCAAACTCATAAATTGATATTCCAGAAAAACGGCCATCGGGAAGTATTTTCTGTATATGGTTGAAATGCAGTCCATCACGTGTCCAAAAGCCATGCTTAGAACGAGTACCTACCGTACCTGTTTGCGCCATTGATTGAACTTCTCGTGCTTTTTGTTCAGTGATCGGGCGAAGTACTTCTCCCATGAAAACAGCAACGACCATCAAACATAAGGCAACAATCATGACGGCCTTATTAATTTGTTGAATAGAGACACCTGCCGCTCGCATTGCAACCAACTCACTCTGGCTTGCTAGATTACCCAAGCCAAGAACACTACCTAATAATGCCGCGATAGGAAGCAATTCATAAATTCGCTTTGGCATTGATAAGGCCATATAAGTAAAAATATCCATTAATTGATATTTTCCTTTGCCTAAATCGTCTAATTCGTTAATAAAGTCCATAAAGGTATACAGTCCTAAGAGGACTAATAAAACCATGAATGTACTCGCCAATATTGTTTTGGCAATATAACGTTGTAATAAGCCCATTACATGGCCTCTTGTTGTTTTCTTAATTGGTACTGTAACCAGTAATAACGAACCTTATGTTTATTTACCATGACCATTAATACAATAATCATTAAAACATGCACCCATACCGCACCAACAAGTGGTGCAATAATGCCTTTTGACACCCACGCTCGTGTTACACCTAATAAATTACTATAAATAATATAAACTAAAATGGCGGAGAATAGTCCAGCATAACGCCCCTTTCTAGGGCCCACATTGGCTAAGCTAATTGCCAATAAAGATAGAATAAGAGTCATCACTGCCGACGAGATCCGCCACTGCACTTCTGCTAAGTCTCTTGCCTCACCGCGTTGCCATAATAATGATGTGGGTAAGGCTTTGTGTCGTTCGTGGACTTGTTTTGCTTCACCTTTTTCAATCATCAGGCTATGTGTCTTATATTTAGCTATCGTAAAGTCCTGATCACCAGCCTTTCCTTCATAGCGATACCCCTCTTCTAAAACGAGGTATTTATTGCCCGTTTCACTATCAATCTCAAACCGCCCTTTCTCTGCCCTAAACACGAGCGGGCGAGTATCTCGGTGAATTTCAATAAACACATTCACCATACCTTGCTTATCTTCTGAAAGCCCTTGTGAATAAAATGTCCAATCACCATTACGACTTTCTTTAAAATTACCCGCAATTAAACCACTAGTATCCGCAGACATTTTGGCTCGTTGCTCTAGCTCATACCGCCCCG
This sequence comes from Gammaproteobacteria bacterium, assembly GCA_028598975.1. Classification (GTDB taxonomy): domain Bacteria; phylum Pseudomonadota; class Gammaproteobacteria; order Nitrosococcales; family Methylophagaceae. The sequence goes on from JAQRMU010000004.1 coordinate 2,046, forward strand.
ATAACACATTAGGCACAATGATTAAGGATAAGAGAGCAACACCGATTGCAATACTCCCTGAAAACAAAGTCACATTTCGCACCAAACGACGATGAGGAACGCCGCAGGCAGACATGACGGTTATTTCATTATCAGCATTCATTCTGCCCAGTGCTAACATCACCCCTAAAAAAGTCGCCATCGGCAATAACACCGACAAGGCACCTAAAGAGCTATAGCCTAATAAAGTGAAAATAACCTCACTGGGCAAGTTACCTACAGCAGCTTGTGCTAAATAGCGGGCAAATCGCGTTGCAACAAAGATCAACCACAATACACTTGTCACAGCGAATAAATTTAAAGCAAACTCTCGCAGCAAATAGCGATCAATGACAGATAAATAAGTAGAAAGAAAGTGACGAATTACAGGCATTATTTGTTGGTCTTCGTTAAAATAGGTCAGTCAATAGAAAGTAAATATAATTGCAGTCTAAATCATCTACACACTCAGGAGAAATCAATGCAGTATTTTGTCACCGCAAATACACCGTCAACACACCGAACAGATTGTGTGATCACCGCTATTTTTGAACAAGGTGAACTTAGTCCTAGTGCAATGCTTATCAATGAGCAAAGTAATGGCTACATCAAACAAATTATTGAACGGGGTGATATTACAGGCAAAACAGGGCAAACGCTATTACTTCAAGATGTTGAAGGAGTGACAAGCCCAAGGATCTTACTCGTTGGTTGTGGACAACAAGATGGTACAACAGAAAACGATTTCAATACCGCAATAATAGCAATGACTAAAGTGCTGAATGAGTCTGGTGCAGATGACGCGACAAGTTGCTTATCTGAAATTAAGGTTGCAGATCGCACCACTGAGTGGAAGACCCGCCAAACTGTTATTACAGCTGAATCTACACTTTATAAATATACGCAAACAAAAAGTAATGTAAAACCAGCACAGCAACCACTAACGAAGCTAGGTTTTTTTAGTGAAGATAGCAGTAGCGAATTAGCGACACAAACAGGTCAAGCAATTGCTGAAGGTATGAGCCTTGCTCGTGAACTCAGTAATTTGCCAGGTAATATCTGTACACCGACCTATTTAGCCGAGCAAGCGATTGAGCTTGGTGAACGTTTTGAGCGTCTAACAACAACTATTCTAGATGAAGCTGAAATGGAAGAGTTAGGAATGGACTCATTATTATCGGTTTCTCGTGGTAGTCGCCAGCCAGCAAAACTGATTACTATGAACTACCAAGGTGCAGGCGATGAACGCCCTGTTGTCTTAGTGGGCAAAGGTCTTACCTTTGATGCGGGTGGTATTTCATTGAAACCATCTCAAGGTATGGATGAGATGAAATATGATATGTGTGGTAGCGCAAGCGTATTTGGCACTATCTCTGCTATCGCCGAACTGAACTTACCGATTAATGTGATTGGTGTTGTACCCAGTTCAGAAAATATGCCAGATGGTGATGCTAACAAGCCCGGAGATATTGTTACCAGCATGGCAGGGAAAACCATTGAGATCCTTAATACCGATGCTGAAGGTCGCTTAATATTATGTGATGCATTAACGTATAGTGAACGCTTCAATCCTGCAATTGTCATTGATATTGCAACATTAACAGGAGCAATTATTGTTGCTCTGGGCCGACAAGCAACAGGCTTATTCTCAAATGATCAAGGCTTAGCTGATGCACTTCTACAAGCCGGCAATGATAGTCATGATCGCACTTGGCAATTACCACTATGGGATGACTTCCAACCACAATTAGATAGTAACTTTGCCGATATTGCTAACATTGGTGGCAAGGAAGCAGGAAGCGTAACTGCAGCCTGTTTTTTAGCTCGCTTTACTGAGAAATTCACATGGGCACATTTGGATATTGCAGGTACAGCGTGGAACAGTGGTAAAGCAAAAGGTGCAACAGGTCGCCCTGTACCTTTATTAGTGCAATATTTGTTAAACCGTATTGCAGATAAAAGCTAAGCCTAACAATGACAAGCATTAGATTTTATCTATTGAAAGGTGATATTGAACATGATCGGCAAGTTTTTGCTTGCCGATTAGCGTCAAAAGCCTATTATCAGGGCAAAAATATCTACATTCACACTGATAATGAACAACAAGCAGAACAACTAAATCAGACTCTATGGTCTTTCCGTGCTGAAAGCTTTATTCCACATAGTTTAATTAACGAGCAAAATGATGATTGCCAAGTATTAATTGGCTATGATTCAAAGCCACCACGATTAATGGACTTACTGATTAATCTCGCCAGCGAACAGCCTTTATTTTTTAGTCAGTTTGACCGAGTAGCAGAGTTTATTAACGATCACTCAGATGTTAAAACGGCAGGAAGAAAACGTTATCAATTTTATAATCAACGTGGCTATGAGATAGAAACACATACTATCTAGGCTATTATTCTATACCACCACGATATTGGGCTTTGAGCTGTTCAGTCATCGCATCAGCCGTAACAGGACGGCTGAAAAGATATCCTTGACCATAATTACAACCCAATATGCTTAGGATTTTTTTCTGATATTCTTCTATTCCTTCTGCGACGACACGTAAATTAAAGTTATGTGCCAACGCCAAAATTGAACGAATTATCGCTGAGTCATCTTGATCCGGTGTTATGTTCTTAACAAATGATTGATCGATCTTAAGCGCATCAACAGGAAATCGTTGTAGTATAATGCCCGTCTTATATTTTTAATTCAACTTTTAGAAAAAACCATGGAAAAGACTTACAGTCCTGACGAAATAGAACAACGCTGGTACCAATCTTGGGAACAAAATGGTGAATTTAAA
>JAQRMU010000004.1:4960-59873 GCA_028598975.1 Gammaproteobacteria bacterium
GTATAATGCCCGTCTTATATTTTTAATTCAACTTTTAGAAAAAACCATGGAAAAGACTTACAGTCCTGACGAAATAGAACAACGCTGGTACCAATCTTGGGAACAAAATGGTGAATTTAAACCCTCTGGTGAAGGTACGCCTTATGCCATCATGTTGCCACCACCCAATGTCACTGGTCGCTTACATATGGGACATGCATTCCAAGATACGATTATGGATACCTTAACCCGCTACCATCGAATGAAAGGTGACAACACCTTATGGCAAGCAGGGACTGACCATGCGGGTATCGCAACGCAAATGGTGGTAGAACGCCAATTGAATGCAGAAGGTAAAACACGTCATGATTTAGGTCGAGATGATTTTATTGACCGCATCTGGGATTGGAAAGAAGAATCAGGTGGTGAAATCACCAATCAATTACGTCGTCTCGGTACATCAATGGACTGGGAGCGTGAACGTTTCACCATGGATGACGGGTTATCGGAAGCCGTTAAAAATGTCTTTGTACAGCTGCATAAAGAAGGCTTAATTTATCGCGGTAAACGTCTGGTGAACTGGGATCCTGTTCTACATACCGCCGTATCTGATCTTGAAGTATTGTCAGAAGAAGAATCAGGCCATATGTGGCACTTCCGTTATCCTTTAACAGATGGTTCAGGTCATTTAGTGGTTGCCACTACCCGCCCAGAAACAATGTTAGGTGATAGTGCCGTTGCCGTTCACCCTGATGATGAACGTTATCAACACCTCATTGGTAAAACAATTACATTGCCACTCGTTGGGCGTGAAATTCCTATTATTGCCGATGATTATGTTGATGCTGAATTTGGTACAGGTTGTGTCAAAATCACCCCTGCTCATGACTTTAATGATGCTGAAATGGGTCAACGTCATGACCTACCGAAATACAATATTCTTACTATTGATGCCGCTATTAATGAAGAAGCACCCAAAAAATACTGGGGCTTAGATCGTTATGAAGCGCGTGATGTTATTGTTCATGACTTAAAAGAGCTTGGTTTATTAGAAGGCATTAAAGATCACACCTTAATGGTACCGCGTGGTGATCGCTCTGGTGCTGTTATCGAACCGTTATTAACAGATCAATGGTATGTAAAAGCGGATGTATTAGCTGAACCTGCAGTAAAAGCGGTACAAGAAGGTAAGATTAAATTTGTACCAGGAAACTGGGACAAAACATTCTATAACTGGATGGACGGCATTCAAGACTGGTGTATCTCTCGTCAAATTTGGTGGGGACACCGTATCCCTGCTTGGTATGATGAAGAAGGCAATGTTTATGTTGCCCATGATGAAGCTACTGCACGCTCAGAAAATAATTTAGCAGATGATGTAAAACTTTCTCAAGATGAAGATGTTCTTGATACGTGGTTCTCATCTGCACTATGGCCTTTCTCTACTTTAGGCTGGCCTGAAGATAGTGAAGCGTTAAAAACATGGTACCCAACCAGTGTTCTTGTAACTGGTTTTGACATCATCTTCTTCTGGGTAGCCAGAATGATGATGATGGGTTTGAAATTTATGGATGACGTACCTTTCAAAGAAGTTTATATCCATGGTTTAGTTCGTGATTCGCACGGCCATAAAATGTCTAAGTCTAAAGGTAATGTACTCGATCCTATCGATATTATTGACGGTATTGACCTTGAATCATTAGTTGCTAAACGTACATCTGGCATGATGCAGCCACAACTTGCTGCAAAAATTGAAAAAGCAACACGTAAAGAATTCCCAGAAGGTATTGAAGCCCACGGAACCGATGCAATGCGTTTTACGTTTGCCTCGCTTGCTTCAACAGGTCGTGATATCAATTTTGATATGAGCCGTATTGGTGGTTATCGCAACTTCTGTAATAAATTATGGAATGCGGCTCGTTATGTATTAATGAATACTGAAGGGCAAGATAACGGACTTGATAATGATGACGTTGAATTAAGTTTGGCTGATCGCTGGATCATTTCTAAACTTCAAACAACAGAACAAGAAGTCACTGCGGCAATCGATGCGTATCGCTTTGATCATGCTGCACAAGGTATTTATGAGTTTATTTGGAATAACTACTGTGACTGGTATTTAGAACTGTCTAAACCTGTTCTTAATAACGACAGTGCATCAGATGCAGCTAAACGAGGTACACGTCGCACCTTAGTTCGCGTACTAGAAACTGTATTACGTCTTGCTCATCCATTTATGCCATTTATCACCGAAGAAATTTGGCAAACAGTATCCCCGCTTGCAGGCAAGTCTGGCGACACGATCATGAGTCAACCTTTCCCTATTTCTGATGAGAGTAAGATTGATACTATTGCCGTTGCTGATATGGAATGGATGATGGAGTTCATTACAGGTATTCGCTCTATTCGTTCACAAATGAATATTCCACCCAAGAAACAGCTCCCTGTTTTATTGAAAGATAGTACAGCTGAGGATGTGGCACGTTTAGAAGCTAATCGAGACTTCTTAAGTCGTCTCGCTAACTTAGAAAAAATTGAGTTATTAGAAGGTGAAGCACCTGCGGCATCAACTGCGCTTGTCGGTAAGATGGAAATATTAATTCCATTAGAAGGCTTGATCGATAAAGAGGCTGAAATTCAACGTCTTGAGAAGGAAATTGCCAAATTAGAGAAGGTCATTAAACAATCTTCAGGCAAGTTGAGCAATGAAAATTACACTGCTAAAGCACCCGCTGCCGTGGTTCAAAAAGAGCGTGACAAGCTGGCTGAAATGGAGCAATCACTTTCTCAACTAGAGCAACAACGAGACTCTTTGGCTTAAACAATGTTTTACTTCCACACGCTAGTTATGTAGCTAGCGTGTGGTACTTCAACACATGTTACGAAACATGCTCACCTTGTGCTTGTAAGTCGGCATGATATGACGATCTCACCATTGGTCCACTTGCTACATGTTCAAAGCCCATTTGTTTGGCAACAGTTGCAAGTTCATCAAACTCAGTAGGGGTAACAAACCGTTCTACCGCGAGATGATGACGGCTTGGTTGTAAATATTGACCTAACGTTAACATTCGACAACCATGATCTCGTAAGTCTTGCATAACCTGATGTACTTCTTCAATGCTTTCACCTAAACCCAACATCAAACCCGATTTGGTCGGTACATTGGGATGCATTTCCTGAAAGTTTTTAATCAAATTAAGTGACCATTGATAATCAGAACCCGGTCGTACCGCTTTATATAAACGCGGAATACTTTCTAAATTGTGATTAAAAATATCGGGAGGACTTTTCTTCAACTCTTCTAAAGCAACGTCCATCCGGCCTCTAAAATCAGGCACTAAAACTTCGATTTGTGTTTCTGGTGATTGCTCACGAATTTCAGCAATACAGCGTGTGAAATGTGCTGATCCGCCATCACGTAAATCATCACGATCAACCGATGTAACAACCACATGTTTTAACTTCATGCTAGCAATTGTCTTAGCTAAGTGGCTAGGTTCATTTTGATCGAGTGGATCCGGTTTTCCATGTGCAATATCGCAAAAAGGACAACGCCGTGTGCAGATGTTTCCCATTATCAAGAAGGTGGCAGTACCGTGAGTAAAACACTCACCTAGATTCGGACATGCCGCTTCTTCGCAGACGGTATGAAGATTGTTTTCACGTAATAAGTTTTTTAAACGAATAACTTCTGGGTTACTAGGTGCTTTAGCACGGATCCATGCAGGTTTTCGTTTTGGATCACTCGGAATGATCTTAATCGGGATCCGAGATACTTTCGACTCCCCTTTCAAGGCTTTTATATCACGCTTTTTATTCACTTCTTCTGTCATTTAGTTCTCGTTGTGCATCTGGCTTTGAAGTGCAGATACAAATTGTTGTTTTGCTTGTGCCATTGTCATTTCATGACCTAGGCTTTTTATATCGATGACTTCCATTCCTTGGTAACCACAGGGATTAATATTCAAAAAGGGACCAAGATCCATAGCCACATTTAAACTCAGGCCGTGATAACACGCACCTCGTTTAACTCGTAAACCTAATGCGGCAATTTTACGGTCACCAACATAGACACCCGGTGCATCACTACGTGCTTTAGACTCAATTCCTAGGTCATTTAATATGCTGATTACGCTATTTTCTAAGCGAGAAACCATCTCCCGCACACCGATTTTTTGGCGTTTTAAATCAAATAATGTGTAAGCAATCAATTGCCCTGGACCATGATAGGTTATCTGCCCACCCCGATCTGTTTTAACAACAGGAATATTTCCTACAGTAAGAATATGCTCATCTTTACCATTCAGGCCTTGTGTAAATACAGGCGGATGTTCTACTAACCACAGCTCATCTTCTGTATTTTTATCTCGCTCAATCGTGAACGCTTGCATTGCTTCACAGGTCTGTTGATAGTCTACCAGCCCTAAATCTTTAACAATCATCGCCTAAATTATAAAACGTATTTGATTAATTCGTGACTAATGAGATCTCGATGAATGGCTTCTAATTGTTCTCTACTTTCGACATAAAAATCAACCGAAATAGAAGTGAACTTACCGCCAGCACTTTGTTTGCTAGAGATTGCTCCTTCTTTAAGGTCGTCAATATGACGACGAACAATACTAACTACGATAGCATCAAACTCAGGGCATGTTACTCCCATTGCTTTAATACCATAGTCACATGGAAATTCCATCTTAGCTTCTTTTTCTTCTACTGCCATGATGCATTATCCTCTTTATAATCTTGATACAGTGCGTCTATTTGTTGCCATACAGGGCCGGGAATCCCCATACCAATCTTTTCACCATCTAATTGTGTAATCGCTAACACTTCTTTGGTTGAACTGCTGATCCACACTTCATCAGCCTGCTTTAATTGATTTTCGCTTACCGCTTCTTCAATGAGTGGAATACCAGCCTTTTTAGCTAAAGCAATAACGACTTCACGTGTAATGCCCGGCAATACTTTTTCATCTTTTGGTGCCGTATAAATTGTGCCATCAATAACAACATAAGCATTACTTGCAGCACCTTCCGTTAAATAGCCATCACGAATTAATAAGGCTTCTGCCGCACCTGCATCTTGTGCTTGTTGCTTCAGTAAACTGTTTGGTAATAATGTGATCGCTTTAATATTACAGTTCTGCCAACGAATATCAGGCAGAGTAATCGCTGACACACCTTGTTTTTTATATTTTTCAGATATAGCTTGTAGTGGATTACTCATTGCAAAAGCAGATGGTGTCACACCCTCAGGGAATACATGATCACGTGGTGCAACACCTCGTGTTACTTGTAAATAAAGTGATTGATTGCCACCACCATTCAACTCAATAAGTTCTTGAATCAGGATTTTCCACTCTTCATCAGAATGTGGGTTACCCATTCGTACACCATCAAGACTTGCTTGTAAGCGTTGTAAATGGCCGTCTAATTGGAAACAGTGGCCCGCATAAACAGGAATGACTTCATACACGCCATCACCTAATAAAAAGCCACGGTCAAATACGGAGACTTTAGCCTGATCTGCTGCTAAAAACTCGCCATTTAAATACACTTGGTTCACTTAAATTAACCCCAAATCAACATCATTAAACTATCAATAAGTCGGCGCCACCAGCTACCTTGCTCAACATCATTTAATGCCACTAATGTTTGTGTTGCAATCAGTTCATCGCCTAGGTGAATTTCAACTTGACCCAGTGTAGAACCCATTACAATAGGTGCGATAACAGGTTGTTGGATATTAGTTGTAGCAACAAGTTCTTTATAACGGCCTCTTGGTACTGTAACCGCTAATGATGTTGCTAAACCTAAATTAACGAGATTCTCAGCCCCTTTCCACACTTTAATATCAGTAATTTTATCGAGTGCTTTATACAGCTCATGGCTTTCAAAAAATCGGAAGCCATAATTAAATAGTTTTTGTGTTTCCTGTGCTCGTGCATTTTCACTACGTGTACCCAATACAACAGATACTAAACGCATGCCACTTCGTTGTGCTGATGCAGCTAAACAGTAACCCGCTTCTTCTGTATGTCCCGTTTTTAAGCCATCAACTGTCGCATCACGCCAAAGTAGCTTATTACGATTATGTTGCGTAATATTGTTATAGGTAAATTCTTTCTCGGCATACCATTTATATTCCTCAGGGAAATCACGAATAATCGCCGTTGATAAAATGGCAATGTCTTTCGCTGTTGTATAGTGATCAGCACCCGGTAACCCCGTCGAATTTTGGTAGTTAGTATTAAACATACCTAGTTGTTGTGCATATTGATTCATCATTTGAGCGAACGTTTCTTCACTTCCTGCAATATGCTCAGCGAGTGCCACCGCAGCATCATTACCTGATTGAATAATCATACCTCGAAGCAACACTTCAACGGGTACTTTGGTGTTTACTTCAATAAAGCTACGTGAGCCCACCATACGCCATGCTTTTTCACTGATTAATACTTCATCAGCTAAATTAATATTTCCATTAGCAAGCTCATGTGACACAACATAGGCTGTCATTAATTTAGTAATACTTGCAGGTGGTAAACGTTGATCTGAGTTTTGCTCAGCAATCACTCGACCGCTAGCAAAATCTTGCAGAATATATGACTTTGCAGCAATCGTTGGTGCAGTTGGATTAGGCGTGATCGCGGCATAACTTACTGAAGCACTTAGCAAGAAAAAAGACACCAACATTAATTTTATTCGTTTAAACATTAATTTACTCTCAAGAAACATATTTATTTAACTCCTACTCGACCACTATATGGGAGTCGTTATAGCCTAAATCAAGTAGGCGTGATGCCAAAGAATCACCATATTCTACATTAGCTAAGGGCCCTACTCGCACTCGGTACAAATTACCATTCGGTTTATTTAACGGTACAATCAATACTGCATCACCAATTTCGTGCTGTAATTTAGCTTTTAATTGGTCTGCACTATACTCAGTACTAAAGGCCCCCACTTGCAGATAGAGTCCAACAGGGCCACTGACTATAGGTGTACCAATACTATCTGAAACAGGTGTTGAAGCTACTTGCCCTCCTGTAATGGCTCGTAATTCAACCATTCCCGTCCCCTTAGCCACAATATCCAACTGCTTTGCAGCACTGTAGGATAAGTCGATCAGACGGTTACCATGAAAAGGGCCTCTATCATTCACTTTTACAATTATTTTACGACCATTAGTTAAGTTAGTGACTTCTAGGTAACTCGGTAACGGTAGTGTTTTATGGGCGGCGGTCATCGCATACATATCGTATATTTCTCCACTCGATGTGCGCCTGCCATGGAATTTTTTACCATACCATGAGGCAATCCCTTTCTCGTGGTAATCTCGGCTTGTCTTTAATGTGTAATAACGTTTACCAAATACTTCATAGTGGGCAGGGTTGCCATATTTACTTCGAGGTTCATCACGCGGTATAGCATTAGGAACTTGTGATACATCAGGGGCATTTCTTGGTGCACTATCTTGTTTACTACCAACAATGCCACATGCAACTAATGTTAATAGAGCAGATGCTACACTCAGTTGTTTAAAAAACATCATTTTCTCTTGGCCTCATAGCCTTGCTCAATTGCTTCTGCTAATTGTGTTACTGCCATTGCATACATGCGGCTATGGTTGTATCGTGTAATGGCATAAAAGTTCTGGCGAGCCAACCAATACTCTTCACCCTTTTTCTGAGTTAAGGAGATAATAGCGATATCATCTTGCCCTACGGGAAGTGATTGTAATGACACGCCTGCAGTAGAGAGTTCTTCACGACTAATGCTTGGTTTATAGCCTTTTTCTATCAAGTCTGTTGCCACACTACCGGCAAACTTAGTTTTATGCGTAATGCTTTCACCAGCAACCCAACCATGTCGTTTTAAATAGTTGGCAATACTACCAATGGCATCTACTGGATTTTCCCAAATATCTCGTTGCCCATCGCCATCAAAATCAACCGCATATTCACGGTAACTGCTTGGCATAAATTGTCCTAAGCCCATTGCTCCAGCATAAGAACCAATTGGATCTAGAAGATATTTATCTTCTTCTCTGCTTAGCAGTAAGAAATGCTTAAGTTCACTGCGAAAGAACTTACTTCTTGGTGGATAACGAAATGCGAGTGTTGATAAAGCATCTATAACTCGGTAACTACCGACATTACCACCATAGCGAGTTTCCACACCTAAAATAGCAACAATAACTTCAGCAGGCACACCATATTTTGCTTCAGCATCAGTCAAGGCTTGTTGATGTTGTCGCCAGAATTTAACCCCGCCTTTAATTCGTTTATCCGTAATAAAAATCTTACGATAATCGTACCAAGGTTTACTTTTTTCTGCTGGGCGGGAAATCGCTTTAAGTATCGAGTCTTTCACTTCAACTTCAGCAAATAATTCTGCTAGTTGTTGACTATTAAAATTATGCTTCTCTGACATCTCAGAAATAAATTTATCAACACCCGGTAGATCTGCATTTGCATATGCGGGTAGAATCCAAAAATTTACTAAAATTGCGAACAGTGTAACTATCATTTTCATGGTGACATCATCCTTCGATGGGTGTGGATAGACATTAGGATACCGAAGCCAGCAAGTAAGGTCACCATAGATGTTCCTCCATAACTAACTAAAGGCAACGGCACCCCTACTACAGGCAATAATCCCGTTACCATCCCGACATTAACAAAAACATAGACCAAGAAAGTCATCGAAATACTCCCGGCTAATAATCGCGCAAAGCTTGTTTGTGCTTGACTGGCTATATATAACCCTCTACCTGCGATCAATAAATACAAAAAGAGGATTAGCCCAACACCTAATAAGCCAAATTCTTCAGCAATGACCGAGAAAATAAAATCCGTTGAACGTTCTGGTAAAAAAGCTAAATGAGATTGCGTTCCTTCTAACCAACCACGACCAAACAAACCACCTGAACCTATGGCTATTTTTGATTGAATAATATGATAGCCGGAACCTAATGGATCACTTTCTGGGTTTAAGAATGTTAGTACCCGTTGACGTTGATAATCATGCATTTTATACCACAACACGGGCAATGCCGCCGTACATGTAATGATAAACCCAATAATAATTCGCCAAGAAATACCAGATAGAAAAATAACAATTAACCCCGAACTAGCAATCAATAATGAGGTTCCTAGATCTGGCTGTTTAGCAATTAATAGTGATGGCAAAATCACCATCATCAGACCAATAATTAACCTAGGAACTGACGGTGCCAAGGGTCGCTCAGCTAAATAAGTAGCCACCAATAGAGGTACTGCTAACTTCATTAACTCTGACGGCTGAAACCGGAAAAACCCTAAATCTAACCAACGTTGAGCACCTTTTCCTTCATGGCCAAAAGCTAACACCGCGATTAATAATATTAGGCCTGCCCCATAAATCCAATAAGAAGCATCTCGCATTCGATCAGGGTGTATATTTGCGAGAACTAATAATCCCAAAAAAGCAGCGGCCATTCGTGTTACTTGTCGAACCATCAAGGCGGAGCTTTGATCTCCCGCACTATATAGAATAATTAAACCAGCACTTAATAGCGTCAATAAGCCTAATAATAAAACAGCATCAAGGTGAATTTTTCTTAAGGTTTGCGTAATACTCCAACGCTGAGGATTAGCGCGATCTCGAAGCATATTATTCATCAGCCGTTATTCCAAAATATTGATCCACTATCTTACGAGCAATCGGTGCAGCAGCTCGACTACCACTTCCACCATTTTCAACAACAACTGCAATCACTATTTCAGGGTTATCGGCTGGAGCAAAGGCAATGAACAAAGCATGGTCATGTAGTTTTTTCGCCAGAGTTTCAGCATCATATTTTTCATCTTGTTTAATCCCAAAGACTTGGGCTGTTCCTGTCTTACCTGCCATTTTAAAAGGCAAGTTTTTACCTATATGTCTGGCTGTGCCACGCTTACCATGAACAACTTCCACCATTGAATCAATAACCGCTTCCCAATGTTGACTGCTGTCCATAGCCAGTGCATCCGCCTTTTCGGTGCCAATTAACTGTAATTCATTGGCACCATTATTCCTACTTGCGCGAGCTACTTTAGGCTTAATATCTACACCTCGCATAGCTAAAGTAGCCGTAGCATGTGCAAGTTGAATAGGCGTTGTTTGATTAAAGCCCTGACCAATCCCTGATATAACCGTTTCTCCTGGATACCAAGCTTGATTGCGTTTCGTACGCTTCCACTCACTTGATGGTGAAAGACCTTTACTTTCACTAGGAATATCCACCCCAGTACGATGACCAAAACCAAATATATCTAAGAAGTCATGCAAAGGATCAATCCCTAATGCATGAGCGAGGTCATAAAAATACACATCACATGATTGTGCAAGAGATTTTTTTAAATCAACTTTACCGTGACCATGGGACTTCCAACAGCGGTAACGATGCTCCTGTCCAGGCAAGGTAAACCAGCCTGGGCAAAAACTCTGTGTTTGCTCATTCACCAATCCTAATTCTAAACCTGCTAATGCAACAAAAGGTTTTAGCGTTGAACCCGGGGGGTAATGGCCTCGTAAACTACGATCAAAGAGTGGTCTATCGAGTGAATCTCTTAAGACCGAATAATCTTTAGTACTGATACCTGATACAAATAAATTAGGGTCGAAATCAGGTTTGCTAACCATCGCCAGAACACCACCAGTCTGTGGTTCAAGAGCGACAACAGCACCATTAAAATCGCCTAAAGCTTCTGTAGCTACACGTTGGAGGTTAATATCCAAATGTAAGAATAAGTCTTTTCCTGACACTGAAGGAACATTCTGTAACTCACGGACAATACGTCCTTGCACATTCGTTTCAACTTGTTGATAGCCTACTTGACCATGCAATAAATTTTCGTAATACCGTTCAACTCCTGTTTTACCAATTTGTTGCGTACCCTTATAATTTTGCTGGTCAATGCGTTTCAAATCACGTTCATTAATTCGGCCAACATACCCTACCGCATGGGAAAATAAAGCACCTTGCGGATAATGACGAATCAACCTACCCACTACATCGACTCCTGGGAATTGGTGCCTATTTACCGAAAACACAGCAACTTCTTGTTCTGTTAATCGCTGTCGAAAAATAAACTGTCTAAATCCGCGCTGACGTTTAATCCTTTTTTTAATCTCTGTTATCTCTTCTTCTGTTATTGAAAACATCAGTGCAAGTTCTGCCAATGTCGCCTCTAAATCAGGCACATTTTCAGGGGTAAGTTCAAGGCTAAAGGTCGGAATATTCTCAGCTAGAATGACACCATTACGATCATAAATTAGGCCGCGCTGTGGTGGAAGGGGGCCAATATCAACACGATTTTGATTGGATAAAGAACTAAAATGTTCATATTCAACGATCTGTAAAATCGCAAGTCTCACCATGACGACAATAAACAAGATTCCTGCAAATAAAGCTGCAAAAATCAAACGATCATTGATTAATCGACTTTCACGAAAATGATCTTTTAAAGCAAATCGACTAGACACAAAAAAACATCAGCAATATAAAACGATAAGAACAGACTATTTTAATGAACATGGAATGTACGTCTAACACCTCGTAAGAGGTGATATACCAATGGCCATATCAACATACTCATAATAGCAGGCATCCAAAAAGTCCAACCTGCACTATGGGATGAGGCAAACACAAATAATATCTGCAACAAAAGTATAAGAGAGAAAACACTGAGTGCCTGTTGCCACATCGGATACTGGCGTAATTGCAAGTGAAATTGTAAAACCAAATAGACCAGTAAGGAATAGGTAAACGCTAATAGGCCTAAGGCACCACCTAACATAACATCCATTAATAATCCGATACTCCAAGCGAAACTAATGCCAACACGTTGAGGTACTGCTAATGCCCAATATATTAGTGTTAGTCCAACAAATTCAGGTCGAAATACTCGAACGTAATCCGGTAAAGGAAGCAACGTTAATAAAGCAGCAATAATAAGCGTTGTAATAATTACGCCACCACCATACGATGATTTACTCATTATTCACTTGCTCCCCGACGACTTCAGTGTCCTCAGCAGTACTGAAAGACTCCGCAGCAAGAACCAGTAGAACCTCTCGACTTGTTGATAATTTTGCAGCTGGTTCGACTAAAACATGTGCAAAGGCTTGGCCTTGAGCTGAACTTACAGACACAACACGGCCAACAGGGTATCCCACGGGAAAGCGGCCACCAAGCCCCGAGGTGACGAGTAAATCCCCCACTCGAATATCAGCATTATGCGGAACATGTTCCAGTTGTAGCGTTTTACCTAAGCCTCTTCCCGTAACAACAGCTCGCACCCCGTTACGATTAACCTGCACAGGAAGTGCATGGCTCGGGTTAGTCAGCAAAATAACATGACTTGAAACCTTACTTACTTTTACGACTTGCCCCATCACTCCAGTTGCATCTAGAACGGCTTGTCCGATAAAAACGTCATAACCTTCACCTTTATCAATCACAACTTGCTGAGAGAATGGGTCAAGATCTATCGCTAAAATTTCGGCAACCTTTACCCGTTCGGGCAATCGGAAAGAAGAGCCTAGTAACTCTCGTAAACGCATATTTTCGCGCTGTAAATCTTGCAAGCTTTGCAGTCGGATACTATTAGATAAATTGATTGCTTCTAATTGAGCATTTTTTTCTTTTAGTTCTTTCCGGCTTTGGAAAAAGTCGCTCATCCACTCACTCGTATCGCTGGGTAATGAAGCCAGTGTTTGAATGGGATACACAACAACAGATAGTACATTACGTACCGGAGAAAAATAGTTCATTCTAGAATCTAGAAAAAACAATACTGATGATGCTATCAAAGCTAATAGCAACCGTGTATTTAAAGAAGGATTGTGGGTAAATAAAGGTTTGATAATCTAATGCCCAAAAACTAAAAAATCTTTGCAGACAAACTATCTACAGAGGTTGTGAAATGCGTCTTATCTATTACTCATAAGTAAAGATATCGGTACCTCTTTCATCGATCATTTCTAATGCTCGGCCACCACCACGTGCAACACACGTTAGCGGATCTTCAGCAACCAATGCTGGCAAGCCTGTTTCTTCCATTAATAAGCGATCGAGATCTCGCAGAAGTGCACCACCACCTGTTAATACCATGCCACGTTCAGCAACATCAGCACCCAATTCAGGTGGTGTTTGTTCTAAGGCTGTTTTAACAGCAGCAACAATACCCGCTAATGGATCTTGTAATGCTTCTAAAATCTCATTGCTATTCAAAGTAAAACTACGAGGAATACCTTCGGCTAGATTGCGACCACGCACTTCCATTTCTTTAACTTCATTACCTGGATACGCTGAACCAATTTCTTTTTTGATTTTCTCAGCCGTTGCTTCACCAATTAATGTGCCGTAGTTACGACGTACATAATTGACAATGGCTTCATCAAATAAGTCACCACCAATACGAACCGATGCAGAGTAAACAATACCATTCAGTGAGATAACCGCAACTTCCGTTGTACCACCACCGATATCGAGCACCATTGAACCACTTGCTTCTTCAACGGGCATGCCTGCACCGATAGCAGCGGCCATTGGTTCTTCAATAAGATAAACATCTCTTGCACCTGCACCTGCTGCAGATTCACGGATAGCACGACGCTCAACTTGTGTTGAACCACAAGGAACACAGACCAAAACCCGCGGACTTGGTTTTAAGAAGCGACCTTCATGCACTTTACGAATGAAATGTTGCAACATTTTTTCAGTGACTGTGAAATCTGCAATCACACCATCTTTTAATGGGCGAATCGCTGTGATATTGCCAGGTGTTCTACCTAACATTCGTTTAGCTTCAACCCCCACAGCAGCAATTGAGCGAGGACCACCAGGACCTTTATCTTGGCGAATAGCAACTACTGACGGCTCATCAAGAATGATGCCCTTACCACGTACATAAATCAGTGTATTCGCTGTACCAAGATCGATCGAAAGATCGTTAGAAAACATTCCGCGTAAACGTTCAAACATTAAATAAAACCACAGTCTAAAAACTTAAAGACAATACTTTATAATGCACTGGGCTGTTGAGCAAGCCGAGAATGATTTAAACTTCACACTTTGTTAATAAAAATAACCTTTGGAACCATCGATGAGTTTAGATAAAACCGATATCGAAAAGATTGCACATTTAGCACGACTATCAATTGATGAAAATGACATCCCTGACTACACGCGGGATTTAAGCAATATTTTTAATCTTGTAGAAGAATTAAGTAGTGCTGATACAAGTGACATCACACCAATGGCACACCCATTTGATCCCCATCAACGTTTGCGCGAAGATGTTGTCAAGGAAAGCAATCAACGTGAACTATTCCAATCAGTTGCGCCAAAAACAGACGCAGGTGTTTATCTTGTCCCACAAGTTATCGAATAAAGACGTTCAGTAAACATAATCGACTATAAGCAAAAATATAAAATTACAGGCACACAAATGCATAACAAATCACTTTCTGAACTTTCAGCATCGTTACATAACGGTGAATTCAGCAGCGTTGAGTTAACCCAGCACTATCTTGACCGTATTAATGCACATAATGACAACCTTAATGCCTTTATCACCGTCTGTGATGATCGTGCATTGGAACAAGCACGAGCAGCAGATGAGCGCTTACAACAAAAAACAGCTGGCGTGCTAACCGGTATTCCATTAGCTCATAAAGATATCTTTTGTACTAAAGGTGTATTAACAAGTAGTGCATCAAAAATGTTATCTAACTTTATCTCGCCTTATGATGCAACGGTTGTTGAAAAAATTAATGCCGCAGGTATGGTCACATTGGGTAAAACCAATATGGATGAGTTTGCCATGGGTTCATCAAATGAAACGAGTTTCTTTGGTGCGGTTAAAAACCCTTGGGATACAAGCCGTGTTCCTGGTGGTTCTTCAGGTGGTAGCGCAGCAGCAATGGCCGCTCGATTAGCACCTATTGCAACAGGTACAGATACAGGTGGTTCAATTCGCCAACCAGCATCCCTATGTAACCTAACAGGTTTAAAACCAACTTATGGGCGTATTTCTCGCTATGGCATGATCGCCTTTGCATCAAGCCTAGACCAAGCAGGTCCAATGGCTAATAATGCTGAAGATGCGGCATTTCTAATGAATGAAATGGCAGGATTTGACGAGCGTGATTCTACGAGTATCGAACATGATGTTCCTGATTACACAGCAACATTAAATGATTCATTAAAAGGTCTACGAATTGGGTTACCAAAAGAATTCTTTGGCGAAGGTCTAGATCCTAAAGTAGCAGAAACTGTTGAAGCAGCCGTAAAAGTGTATGAATCTTTAGGTGCAAGCGTTAAAGAAATTACCTTACCGAATTCAAATCTTGCAGTGCCAACCTATTATGTTGTTGCACCAGCAGAATGTTCATCTAACTTATCGCGTATGGATGGGGTGCGTTTTGGTCATCGTTGTGACGACCCTAAAGATTTAGAAGATCTTTATAAACGTTCTCGTGGTGAAGGTTTTGGCAATGAAGTTAAACGTCGCATCATGACAGGAACTTATGCCCTTTCAGCCGGTTATTACGATGCTTATTATTTGAAAGCACAGCAATGTCGTCGTCTTATCAGCGATGATTTCAAACAAGCATTTAATGACGTTGATGTCATTATGGGACCGACAGCACCCACAACGGCTTTTCCACTTGGTGATAAAACAGATGATCCTGTTGCGATGTACCTAGCTGATATTTACACCATTAGTACAAACTTGGCTGGCTTACCAGGCATGTCGATTCCAGCTGGTTTTGTTGAAGGTTTACCTGTTGGGCTACAAATCATTGGTAACTTTTTTGAAGAAGCAAAACTCTTAAATGTTGCTCATCGTTATCAGCAAGAAACAGACTGGCATCAACAAACACCTGACGCATTTAAATAAACGTCAAAATAGTGCGATACTTGTTTAAGTATCGCACTCATTCATAACAGGATTTCAGCTATGAAGGCATCCGAACTTTTCCTCCGCAGTCTTGAAAACGAAGGTGTTGAATACATCTTTGGTATTCCAGGTGAAGAAAATCTGGATGTCATGGATGCCTTGCTTGAATCCAAAATCCAATTCATCACCACACGACACGAACAAGGTGCAGCTTTTATGGCTGATGTCTATGGTCGGCTAACAGGTCGCGCTGGTGTTTGTTTAGCCACCCTAGGGCCAGGTGCAACCAATCTTATTACTGGCGTTGCTGATGCCAATATGGATCATGCCCCCTTAGTGGCGATTGCTGGCCAAGCATCAACGAGTCGTCTGCATAAAGAATCACATCAAGTATTAGATCTTGAAGCGATGTTTTTGCCGATCACTAAATATTCGACTCGCATTCTTAGCCCTGACGTTATTCCAGAAATTATTCGCAAAGCATTTAAAGTCGCTCAAACAGAAAAAACAGGCGCTTGTTTTATCGAGTTTCCTGAGAATATCGCTGAAATGGAGATTGATGATGAGCCATTACGCGTAAAACATGCAATATCACCTGAACCTGCTGTTGA
Source organism: Gammaproteobacteria bacterium (assembly GCA_028598975.1). Taxonomy (GTDB): domain Bacteria; phylum Pseudomonadota; class Gammaproteobacteria; order Nitrosococcales; family Methylophagaceae. The sequence continues at coordinate 21,491 of JAQRMU010000004.1, forward strand.
ACAAGTTGAACGTGCAGCTCAACTAATAGCTAATGCCGAGAACCCGATTATTCTTGCAGGTAATGGCGTTGTCCGTTCTAATGCCTCAAAATCCTTAGCAGATTTTGCCTTAAAACTTGGCATCCCCGTTGCTAATACCTTTATGGCTAAAGGTGTTATTCCTTTCCGCCATCCAATGGCATTAGGCAGTGTTGGCTTACAGTCTAATGATTATGCTAACTGCGGGTTTTCCAATGCTGATGTCATTATCTGTATCGGTTATGACATGGTGGAATATCACCCTTATCTCTGGCACCCATCTCGTGACCGTACCATTATCCATATCGATAGCACTCATGCTGAAGTTGATGCCTATTACAGTGTTGTATTGGGTGTAATTGGTAATATTAATCACAGCTTAAACCGTATTGCCGATCTCAGTACCCCTCATGTTGATAAAACAATGCGTACATTGCGTGACAGCTTAATCACAGAAATGAATCAACATCGAGATGATCTAGAATTCCCAGTTAAGCCCCAAAAAATAATTTGGGACCTTCGCACGGCAATGGATTTAAAAGATATTGTAATTTGCGATGTGGGCGCTCATAAAATGTGGATGTCTCGCATGTTTCGTTGCGAACATCCTAATACTTGCATTATTTCCAATGGTTTTGCCAGTATGGGGATTGCCGTTCCTGGTGCTATTGCAGCAAAACTAGCTCATCCTGATCGCAACGTTGTAGCTGTCACTGGTGATGCTGGATTTTTAATGAATTCACAAGAAATTGAAACAGCAATGCGTCTTAATATCGCTATTGTTATTCTGATTTGGAATGACGCAAGTTATGGGCTGATTGAATGGAAACAGCAAAATCAATTTGGTCGTTCCAGTAATGTGAAATTTACTAACCCAGACTTTGTCCAATATGCTCAGTCTTTTGGTGCCGTAGGCGTGAAAATAGAAAAAACAGAACAGCTTATGTCCGAACTTCATCAGGCATTACAACGCGATACTGTCACCATCATTGATTGCCCTGTTGATTACCGTGAAAACTTGAAATTGACGGAATCGCTAGGCCAACTAACATCACCTAATTAAAGATCAATACAATGAAAACACCACACCGTCACATTCTATTGGCTATCGCTATAGTCGCAGGTCTATTCACCATAAACTGGTTTAATAGCAGTGAACAATTAATGCCTGAGTTTTCATTCACCGATATTGATGGACACGCTCACTCATCAGTAAACTATCAAGGTAAACCTTTATTGGTCATTTTCTGGGCAACAGATTGTCCTGGTTGTGTCCAAGAGATGCCGGATCTTATTAAACTTTATCAAACATATTCTCCAGAAGATTTCTCCATGCTAGGAATCGCTATGGCACATGACTCATCTGAACACATTAAGGCAATGCGGGCAGATAGAGAATTGCCCTACACCATCACTTGGGATGAAAGTAATCAGCTAGCACACATATTTGGCAATGTCAGAGTAACGCCAACTCACTTTCTCATTGCCCCCAATGGCGAAATAGTGATGCGCAAAATAGGTTCGTTAAATACTAAGCTAATACATAACAAGCTAAAGGCAATGGGGCTTAACAAAAGCTAGTGCCATATTGATTACCCTTTAAATAGTCAATGTGGTATAAAGTTCTGTTTTCTAAGTCCAGATCCCGTAATTAAAAACCACGTGCTAAAGGCTTGTTTATTTATAGGGAAATACTTTTCCTATAGTTTGTAAATGTTCAACAGGAGCGATTCAATATGGCACGAGTATGTCAGGTAACGGGTAAACGCCCAATGGCTGGGAACAATGTTTCTCACGCCCACAATAAAACAAGACGTCGATTTCTTCCTAATCTTCACCCACACCGCATTTGGGTTGAATCAGAAAATCGTTGGGTTAAATTACGTGTAAGTAATCATGGTTTACGCATTATCGACAAAAAAGGTATTGATGCAGTATTAGCTGATATCCGTGCTCGTGGCGAAAAGGTTTAGGAGATAGAACATGCGCGAAAAAATTAAATTAGTATCATCTGCTGGTACAGGTCATTACTACACAACAGACAAAAACAAACGTACTATGCCTGAAAAATTGGAAATGAAAAAATTCGATCCAGTTGTTCGCAAACACGTTATGTACAAAGAAGCTAAAATCAAATAATTTTAGATTCTTAGCAATATTAAAAACCCGCTTCTGCGGGTTTTTTTTTGTCCGAAGATAATAGTCAAATATGTTATATTCAAATTTCTTGAAACTAGCTATCAGCCATAAATATGGAAGTTAAACAGCATGTCTGAAAATATTTCTGACTCAATTCTCATTGCTAGGCAACCTATCTTTGATAGTAAGTTAAATGTCTACGCCTATGAACTATTATTCCGAGGTTCATTGAAATCCGATGAGTCAGGTGTTGATGAATTCAATGGTGATCTTGCGACCTCTCAAGTCATTCATCACACCTTTATGGAGTTTGGTATTGATCGTGTTATTGGCAATAAACGGGCATTTATCAACCTAACCCACTCTTTTATTACTGGCGAGATTCCGATTCCATTTGATCATAATCAAGTCGTGCTAGAAATCCTTGAAGACGTGGTCATTGATGAGCAGGTGATCAAAGCAGTTGAAGGGTTTGTATCACAAGGATTTATTATCGCACTGGATGATTTTATCTACAGTGAAGAATGGCAGCCCTTAGTTAAAATGGCTTCCATTATAAAGCTTGATATTTTGTCACTCACAAAACAAGAATTGATAGACTCTGTAGAGCGTTTAAAACACGAAGATATCATTTTACTTGCCGAAAAAGTTGAAACGGAAGAGCAGTATAAACTCTGCCAACAGCTTGGTTTCACCTATTTTCAGGGGTACTTTTTCTGCAAACCAACCATTATTAATGATAAACCTCTGCCAGAAAATAAACGGGCTGTTTTAGAAATTTTACATCGCTTACAAGACCCTGACATTACAATTGATGAACTTGAGTTATTGGTCAAAGAAGATGTATCACTCTCTTTTAAATTAATCCGTTTTTTAAACTCTGCAGCAGTAGCCTTACCCAAGAAAGTAGACTCCGTTCGCCAAGGACTTGTCTTTTTAGGACTCAATGCAATAAAGTCTTGGGCAACGGTTATTGCCTTTTCTGATATGGAGTCAACAACGTCTGAATTAATGACTACAGCATTAATAAGAGCCAAGTTATGCCAACAACTTGCAAGTGCATTTGATGCTGATGAAGACTCTGCTTTTATGATTGGTCTTTTTTCACCTCTGGCAGCTATTTTACAAAAACCAATGGTCGAAATACTCAACTCATTACCGATCGAAACAGAAATGAAAGACGCGTTGCTATTAAAGGGCAATAGCCCCTTAAGTAAATTATTACTCTTTGTCATTAGCCATGAGCAAAACACGCTAACGGAGTTACCGAATCAAGTCTCTATTCAGCATTTAAATACAGCGTACTTAGCTACAACTGAGTGGGTTACTATGGCGGAGTCTGCATTATAAAATGAGTTCTATTCTCCTATCAGCCAAAGAATTGTCTCGTTATTATGGTCAGCAACAGGCGGTACAAAATGTCAGCTTTGAAGTTAAGAAGGGTGAAGTCCTCGGCTTTCTAGGCCCCAATGGCGCGGGTAAGAGTACCACGATGAAAATGCTGAGTGGTAACCTGTCTCCTAATCATGGTGAGATCATCATTAATGGTTATGACTTACTTACGGAACCTAAACTCGCCAAGTCCCATATTGGCTATTTACCTGAACAGCCTCCCTTATACAAAGAACTCACAGTAAAAGAGTTTTTATTGTTCTGTGCCAAGATTAACCAGATTCACTCCTCCAATATAAAGAAATCTGTTGATACGGCGATTGAACGTTGTGGCTTAAGCCAAGTGCACCAGCGCTTAATTGGTAATTTATCTAAAGGCTATCAACAACGTGTTGGCATTGCACAGGCTATTATTCATACGCCTGCTGTTGTTATTCTTGATGAACCCACATCAGGACTTGATCCTATTCAAATCAGAGAAATACGCCACTTAATTCGCGATATTGCAACAGAACATAGTGTTATTCTCTCAACTCATATTTTGCCTGAAGTAGAAATGCTCTGTGACCGAGTACAAATCATCAATCAGGGGGAACTTATCCTGAGTGATACTATTGAAGGCTTTGGCCAACACATGCAAACCTCACGTTTACTACTTGGCTTAGCTACGCCTCCTGCGATTAATGTACTGCAAAATATTGCCGGTGTTGTTCGCGTAGTTCCTATCTCTAACACACAATTTAATATACATTACACGCCCGATAATAACCCTATAAATGAGATTGTTGGTCAAGCAGCCAAACAACACTGGCAGCTGAATCAATTAACACCACAACAGCACTCTCTCGAAGATACCTTTATGAAAATCATTCGTAATGAAGCACACTCTGATGAGCAAGGCGTCTAATGTTAACCCTCGCTAAAAATGAATTATATCGCCTATTTTTATCTCCTTTGGCATGGATTATCTTAGCTTTAAGCCAGCTAATTCTGGCTTACCTATTCCTTACTCATATTGATTATTTTGTGCAGATCCAAGCAAAGATTTCTGCTATCCCTGGTGCGCCTGGTGTTACCGAGTTAATTGCCATGCCTCTTCTGAGTAATGCCGCGACTCTACTCCTATCAATAGCACCTCTAGTGACAATGCGATTGATTGCTGAAGAACGTCGTAATGAAAGTTTACCTTTATTATTATCAGCCCCACTTTCCACTTATCAAATTGTATTTGGTAAATATCTGGGTACATTTGGCTTTTTCTTAATTTTATTATTGATGATTAGTTTAATGCCATTATCTCTAAGCCTTGGTAGCCAATTAGACTTTGCTCTACTTGCTTCTGGCTTGTTAGGGCTGACATTACTTCTCGCCAGTTTTACGGCTATTGGTTTATTTCTATCATCATTAACTAGACAACCAACCATTGCAGCTATGACAACCTTTGCAAGTTTATTCCTATTGTGGATCATTGATTGGGCAGGTAATGCTCAAATAACAGCAGAATCCTCTACTTTATTTAGTTGGTTATCTCTTCTTCGCCACTATCAGCCACTCCTGCAAGGTGAAGTAAATAGTAGTGATATTGCCTATTACCTAATTGTTATTAGTGCATTTCTGGCGATGACCGTTCGACGACTAGATTCTGAGCGACTCAATTAATATGAATATCAACTCCAAAACTAAACGCCAGCTTAAAATACAAAATATCATTTTCTATGTATTACTTATTGTAGTGGTCATTTTATTAGCGAAATTTTCACTAAAAACCAATGTGAGTGTTGATTGGACAGCGAATAACCGCCATACATTATCAGAAACCACGACTGACCTACTTGCTCAACTGCAAGATGAAATTACAATTCAAGCTTTTATCAGCACCGATAATGACTATAGAGAAGCACTAGAATCATTATTCTCTCGTTATCAACAGCATAGTGACAAACTCAATGTTGAATATATTAATCCTGATTTCTCACCTGATTTAGTACGCCAGCTTAATATTCAACAGCAAGGCGAATTGGTCATTACACGAGGCCCACAGAAAATACATGTCTTTGATTTATCAGAACAATCTCTAACTAATGCTCTGATTAGTGTATCTCGCACCAAAGAGCAATGGCTTGTCTTTATTGAAGGGCATGGAGAGCGCTCTCCCTTTGGTCAAGAAAACTATAATTTAAGTACATGGGCTGAACAGCTCAAACAAAAAGGCTTTAAATTTCAGGCTTTAAACTTAGTTGAACATAGTCAAATTCCAAGCAATACTGCTGCAATTATTATTGCCAGCCCAGAAACATCATGGCTTGATGGTGAAATACGCATTATTCAAGACTATATTGCCAACGGTGGAAACCTACTCTGGCTTGCAGATCCTAAAACACACCAGCACCTATCTGCCCTAGCTGAACAACTAGGTCTTGAATTCATTCCAGGCACAGTTATCGATCCCAATGCTCAATTATTAGGGATTGATGATCCTACATTCTCTTTAATTAATGACTACGCTAATCATCCAATAGGTGAAGCCACAAGTAGCGTTACTCTTTACCCTAAAGCCATTGCATTAGAGCCATCATCAACGGAAAATGAGTGGCAGCAACTTTCTTTATTAAATAGCCAAGTGAATACGTGGTCTAAAGCAACTGCCATAGAGAAGAATACACAGTTAGAATTTGAACTTGGTGTCGATAGCCCCGGTCCTTTTAGTCTTGCTTATCTACTTACTCGACTAAATTCTGAGCTCGATTCTAATGAACAACGAATCGCCGTTCTCGGTGATAGTGACTTCATCTCAAATAGTTATATCGGCAATGCCGCCAACCTTGAATTAGGTATCGCTCTCATTAATTGGTTAACTCAAGATGATGAGTTAATTGCTATTCCCGTTAAAACGACTATTGATAACAGCTTAGATTTATCTCGAACTCAATCACTGGTCATTGATTTAGGCTTTCTTATTGTTGCCCCTCTTATTCTATTTATAATTGCTTTTCTAATCTGGCGAGTAAGACGGCAACGATGAAAAAATCGTACTTTACCAACCTCGCTCTACTCCTTATTATTTTTAGTCTTTATTGGTTCATAAACCAAGAGTCAGAAGTCATTACTGCAGGGAAACTAATATCATCTCTAACGGTAGAAAAGGCCAATACGATTCGTATCCAGAGACATAATCGTGAAGACATCATCATTAATAAAGAAGGTGAGCATTGGCTTATTAAACAGCCCCTGCAAGCCCCTGCCAATGATGTGAGAATCAATCTTATCCTAAATGTATTAACAACTCGTTCCCATAGCCAGTTTGAACCGAGTCCAAACCAATCATTACAGCAATTTGATCTTGAGCCAGCGAAAGTTCGTTTATACATTAATGATCATTCTTTTGACTTCGGTAATGTCGAACCTTTAAGTAAACATCGTTATATTCATCATAACGCGACTCTTCACCTAGCCGATGACACTATTGCGCCACTATTAAATGCAAACGCTGCAAGCTTTATCAATAACCGTCTGCTTAATAATGAAAATAACATCAGTAAACTCACTCTACCTAGCGTCGTATACCAAGACAGTCATAGCAAAGCCATCACTATCAGTCTAAAAGAGGGCCACTGGACAAGTTCAAATACTAAGCTATCAACGGATGCACTAACGACATTTATTGAAAACTGGCAAAATGCCTATGCAATGCAAGTTCAGCCTATCAGCACCAATAAAATACAACGCTCGATTGGACAAACTATTAGCATTGAATTTGATGACCAATCCACCATCAACTTACTGCTCCAGTTTGATAACCACAGTATGTCCGTTATAAACCCTAATGCACAGTTGCAGTATCAATTTCCACTGCCCAGTACACAGCAATTTTTTCCTATGCAAGAAACAGTCGAATAATGCCAGAATTACCAGAAGTCGAAACTACACGTTGTGGCATAACGCCCCATGTCAAAGGCCAGAAGATAAGCCAGGTTACTATTCGTCATTTCCAGTTACGCTGGCCTATTCAGGATGATCTTGCTTCAGTACTACAACTGCAGACCATTCATAGCATTGAACGTCGTGCAAAATATCTACTCTTTAAATGTGATTCAGGTACCTTAATTATTCATCTTGGCATGTCTGGGAGTTTACAAATTGTAAGTGAGTCAGATCCTATTGCTAAACACGCACACCTTGATATTAGGTGTGGCAATGATTTAATCCTACGCTTTACCGATCCGCGTCGTTTTGGTGCTGTTTTGTGGACTTCTGAGCCTATTGAACAACACACATTGCTTAAACATCTAGGCCCCGAACCCTTGTCAGATGATTTTTCTGCTGACTATCTTTATAAAATCACTAGAAACCGTCGAACGACAATCAAAACATTTATTATGAACGGTCAGCACGTGGTGGGGGTTGGTAATATCTATGCCAATGAGGCCTTATTTCTAGCAGGTATTCATCCAAAGACATTAGCAGGAAAACTCAGCAAGAAAAAAAGCGAGTGTTTAGTTCCTGTTATTAAAAATGTGCTTAAAAAAGCAATAGAAGCAGGTGGAACGACATTAAAAGATTTTAGAAATAGTGATGGCAAGCCCGGTTACTTTGCTCAACAATTGCATGTCTACGGTCGAGAAGGTGAAGCCTGCACACAATGTGGCACTGCGATTAGTCACTATAAAGAAGCTCAAAGGGCAACCTATTTCTGCCCCGAATGCCAACCACGTTAACCGTATTATTTAAGCTGAACTCCGAGTTTAAGCACAGCCAGCCAGAATACAACTTATTTATTCTGCTTAGAAAAAAATTCCGCTAATAATTCAATCTCATCGGCAGTATAGCCACTGGCATGATGAAGCATCACTGTAGATTCTCTACTACCATTAACAAACTGATCCATTTGTTTAATAAAATGGAGCTTATCGGAACCCGCTAGGCTTGGTGTTCCCCCAATGCTATGACCATTTGTTCCGTGGCAGGCCGCACATGATGCGGCTAATAATTCAACATTCTTATGACCATCAGCATAAGTAACCGTTGTCATAAAACTAATGATGACTGCTATAAATGTCATTTTCAAAATCATGATGACGTCCTTTAATGTCTTAATTAAACAGATAAAGTCTAGCCTACGCTATAATAGCCCATCATACATAATATAAATAAGTAAACATGTCCGAACTACTCAAACTTGATGGCATTATTTCTGATGAATCTGCCGGATTACGCCTAGACCAAGCATTGGCACAACTATTCTCTGATTATTCACGTGGTCAAATCACAAAATGGATAAAAGCGGGGGATGTGTTAGTTAATAATAAAGTATTGCGCCCACGAGATGCCGTTATGGGTGGCGAACATATTGTTATTGCAGCTAAAATAGAAGTCGTTGATGACACTTGGATAGCAGAAGCGATTCAGCTAAATATCATTCACGAAGATGATGATGTCATTATTCTTAATAAGCCAGCAGGAATGGTTGTTCATCCTGGGGCAGGCAATACTGATGGAACACTCGTCAACGCCCTACTTCATCATGCGCCACAACTTGAAGGCATTCCACGAGCAGGAATCGTTCACCGTATCGATAAAGGTACAACCGGCCTACTAATGATCGCTAAGACATTACAAGCACATAACTCTTTGGTGACACAACTTCAAGAAAGAACGGTTCTACGTGAATATCAAGCAATTGTGATGGGCGTAATGACTGCCGGTGGAACCGTTGACGAACCCGTTGGACGCCACCCTATTGATCGTAAAAAGATGACCGTTATAGGTTCTGGAAAACAAGCTGTAACACATTACCGTGTTGAACAACGTTTTCGTGCTCATACCCATATTCGCTGCAAACTAGAAACAGGTCGTACTCACCAAATTCGTGTTCATATGGCCCATATTCGTTACCCATTACTCGGTGACCCAGCTTATGGTGGTCGTTTACGCCTTCCTAAAGGTGCAAGTGAAGCAACAATAGAAGTTTTACAAGGCTTTAGACGCCAAGCCCTACATGCTGGCTTATTGGGCTTTATTCACCCAGCAACAGGCGAAGAAGTCTCTTGGCGAGTAGATATGCCTGAAGATATGCAAAATGTTTTAAATGTCTTAGAAAAAGATCTCAGACTCAATAAAGATTAGGATAACTCTTCACGGCTAACGTCGTTCCTACATTTTTTAAAAACATAAAAAAAGGGCTGATTAATAAATTAATCAGCCCTTTTTGTTTCTAGCAACTAAGCGTTAAGTTACTTTTTCTTAGCTTCTTCACGTTCTTTAGCTTCTTTGATTACATCTTCAGCTACATTACGTGGACATGGGTTGTATTGTAAGAACTCCATAGAGAACTGACCACGACCTGATGTCATTGTGCGAAGTGAACCAATATAACCAAACATTTCGCTTAATGGAACTTCACCATTGATACGAACACCTGTTGGTGTTGCATCTTGTGATTTGATCATTCCGCGACGACGGTTAAGATCACCAATAACATCACCAACATGATCTTCAGGTGTAAATACATCCACCTTCATGATTGGCTCCATTAATTGTGGACCCGCTTTGGGCATTGATTGACGATAAGCCGAAGTAGCTGCTAATTCAAACGCAACTGCAGATGAATCCACAGCATGGAATGCACCATCAAATAATGTTACTTTGAAATCAAGACATGGGAAGCCGGCTAATACACCGCGATCCATCATTTTCTTGAAGCCCGACTCTACAGCAGACCAGAATTCACGAGGTACAGAACCACCGGTTACCGTTGATTCAAATTCAAAACCAGAACCTGGTTCACCTGGTTCGATGATGTATTCAATCTTACCAAATTGACCAGAACCACCCGATTGTTTCTTATGCGTGTAGCTGTCTTCAATTTTTTGTGTGATTGTTTCACGGTAGGCTACTTGTGGTGCACCTACTGTTACTTCAACACCATGAGTACGCTTTAAGATATCAACTTTGATATCTAAATGTAACTCACCCATACCTTTGATGATTGTTTCGCCACTTTCTTGATCAGTTTCAACGCGGAAAGAAGGATCTTCTTTAATCATTTTACCGATTGCGATACCCATTTTTTCTGTACTTGCTTTATCAATAGGTGTGATAGCAATCGAGATAACTGGATCTGGGAAAACCATAGGCTCTAATGTTGTTGGGTGTTTAGGATCACATAATGTGTGACCTGTTTGCACATCTTTCATACCTACAACAGCGATAATATCACCCGCTTGTGCAGTATCTAACTCATTACGATCATCAGCATGCATTTCTACCATGCGGCCAACACGCTCTGTTTTACCCGTGAACGAGTTAAGAACAGTGTCACCTTTATTCAATATACCCGAGTAAATACGGATAAAAGTTAATGCACCGAAACGGTCATCCATAATTTTGAATGCTAATGCACGAAGTGGACCTTCCGTCGATACGATTGCGTAATCGCCAGTTTCAGTACCTTCTTCATCAACTTCTGGTTGTGGCTTAACTTCAGTAGGGCTTGGTAAGTATGCAACAACCGCATCCAATACCATTTGAACACCTTTATCTTTAAAAGCAGAACCACAGTATGTTGGGAAGAAGTCCATTGACAATGTACCTTTACGGATACATCTTTGAATATCTTCAATTGAAGGCTCTTCACCTTCAAGATACGCTTCCATTAAGTCATCATCTTGCTCTACAGCAGTTTCGATTAACATTTCACGGTATTCTTCGATTTGGTCAGCCATCTCTGCAGGCGGCTCATCCATACGGAATTCAGTGGTATCTTTTTCGTTATCCCATATCCATGCTTTACGTGTTAACAAGTCAACACAGCCTTTAAAGTCATCTTCGATGCCGATAGGTAGAACCATTACTAGAGGGTTCGCACCTAAAACATCTTCAACTTGTTTAACAACACGGAAGAAGTCAGCACCCATACGATCTAGTTTGTTAATAAAGATGATACGAGATACTTCAGATTCATTCGCATAACGCCAGTTTGTTTCTGATTGAGGCTCAACACCACCACTACCACAGAATACACCGACACCACCATCAAGTACTTTAAGAGAACGGTAAACTTCGATAGTGAAATCTACGTGACCTGGAGTATCGATAACGTTTAAACGGTGACCGTCCCATTCACATGTAGTCGCCGCAGACTGGATAGTTATTCCACGTTCAGATTCCTGATCCATGAAATCCATTGTTGATTCACCATCGTGAACTTCACCGATTTTATGAATTTTACCGGTTAGTTTTAGGATTCGCTCTGTTGTTGTGGTTTTACCCGCATCTACATGCGCGAAGATACCAATATTTCTGTACTTGGATAAATCTGCAGCCATTGTGTCCGTCTCTAAAATTAAGAATGTGTTTAAGAAAACACGAAAATAAACCGAAACATTTTAAACTAGTTTAATAATTCATGCACACTAAAAAAGCTTTTATAGCCCAACATTCAATAAATTAGCGCTTTTACATGTATTATTTTTAGGGGGTATCTATTTACTAATAAAAAATGCGCAGAACTAGCGACTTTGTTAACTCTAGCCAAGCTGTATTTTGTAGCGTTTTAGGCTAAGTTTAAGTAAGTTCTTTCTGTTGCATTGGGAGCCATTGATATCGATATATCACTCCAGGAACAGCTAATACCAAGAATAAACAAAAGGTAGTAACAAAGAATTCCCATTGCTGAGGAAACACATCTCCTGAGAATTGTATTTCTGCAGCGATTGCTATTAATAAGCTTGCAAAGTAATACACAACTAATTCGATCAAGCGTATCACTACAGATTTTACCGACTGGAGGGGATAAACTAAAAACACGCGTTCTGTAAACCACGGTAAGTTAGCAATGACTAAAAATAATAAAATAAGTGTTATTGGAGACATTAATAAAATACCGAAGCACAAACAGCTAATAAAGAACCAGGGAACACACCTAAAGCAAGCACAGTTAAACCATTAACACTAATCATTACTCGCATATCAGTCGGCGCTTGTAATTCCTCTTGTTCTATTGGTTTATCAAAATACATTACTTTAATAATGCGTAAATAATAATAAGCACCAATCACTGACATCATAACTGCGACAATAGCGACAGAAATAAGGTTGATATCCACAATGGATTTGATCACTGTTAATTTAGCGTAGAAGCCAACTAATGGTGGAATGCCAGCCATAGAGAACATTAAAATTAACATCATTAATGCATACCAAGGGCTACGACTGCTTAGACCTTTATAGTCATCAATATTATCGGCTTCAAAACCTTGGCGGCTCATTAGGATAATCATACCAAAAGCACCTAAACTCATGATTGAATAGACCAATGCATAAAACATAGAGGCCGCATACCCTTCCTGGCTGCCAGACAAAATACCAAGCAAAATAAAACCAATATGTGAAATCGTTGAATAGGCCAACATACGTTTCAAATTGGCTTGAGCAATCGCAACCACATTACCAATAATCATTGATAATACAGATAGCATAATCAACATGCCCTGCCAGTGTTGCTGCACATCACCTAAACCATCAACCAACAATCGGATTGTCATCGCAAATGCAGCAATTTTTGGCGCTGTGGCAATAAATAACGTTACAGCTGTTGGCGCACCATGGTAAACATCTGGCAACCACATATGGAATGGTACTGCACCCAACTTGAAGCCTATACCTATCACTAAGAAAACAAGCCCAAAGCTCAGTACAGTGTTATCTAAACTACCTGCTTGAATGACTTGTGCAACCATTGCAATTTCTAAATTGCCAGTAACCCCATAAATAATCGACATACCGTATAGCAACATACCTGATGCTAGCGCACCTAAAATAAAATATTTCATCGCGGCTTCTGTCGATATCATTGAGTCACGATGCATCGCAACCATGGCATACATGCACAAAGACATCAGCTCTAAACCAAGATAGATAGTCAGAAAATGAGCCGCTGAAACCATTATCATCATGCCAAGAGTAGAAAATATGGCTAAAACATAATATTCGCCTTTGAATAAACCCCGATCTTTTAAATAACTGGTCGAATACAATAGCACAGCAATATTAATAACACAGATAGTCAATTTCAAAACGTCACTAAAGGCATCTTTAATATAGGTCCCATCAAATGTTACCCCACTGTCACCAAATGATTGATAAATCAAAATGGCTGTCACAGCTAATGTTAACTGACTTAAAACATAAGCCATTTTTGCACTGTTTTTACCTAGAAAAGCAACCACCATGAGAATGGTACACGCCATTGCTAGCATAAACATTTCTGGTAATGCCAAAGACATATTTAATACTTCAAATGTCATATTTAATTACGTTCCTTAAATCTTCGATTGTGAAATTTGGCTTAATAAATGCTCTACTGAGCTATGCATCACGTCAGTCAGCGGTGCAGGCCAAAGCCCTATTACCAACACAATAATAGCCAACGATGCCAACATCCAAAACTCACGTCGGTTTAGGTCGGTAAGTTGAGCCACATCATCATTTGCTACTTCACCAAACATCACTCTCTTAATCATCCACAGGGTATAAGCTGCACCTAGAATTAATGTGGTTGCAGCTAGAAAGGCAAACCAGAAGTTAGCTTGAAATGCTGCCAGAATAACCATAAATTCACCAACAAAACCAGATGTTCCCGGTAAGCCAGCATTTGCCATTGCAAAAAATACGGCAAAGCCACCAAAAACCGGCATAGTATTAATGACACCGCCATAAGCACTAATCTCACGAGTATGCATACGATCATATAGCACACCGACACTCAAGAACATTGCAGCAGCAATAAAACCATGTGAAATCATTTGCACCATCGCCCCTTCAACAGCTAACACAGCGCCACTAGTATCAGTAGTATTAACAAAGATTCTAAATACAACAAACAAACCTAAAGTCACAAAGCCCATATGAGCGATACTTGAATAAGCAATCAACTTTTTCAAATCAGACTGAGCTAGTGCCACAAAACCGATATAAACAACGGCAATTAATGACAAGCTAATAAGTAGCCAATCTAGTGCCATGCTCGCATCAGGCGTGATAGGTAACGCAAACCGAATCAAACCGTAACCACCAATTTTCAGCGTAATCGCTGCTAATATTACTGAACCGCCCGTCGGGGCTTCAACATGGGCATCAGGTAACCATGTATGAACAGGCCACATCGGTACTTTTACCGCAAAAGCGATTAAGAATGCCAAAAACAAATAGGTTTGTTCTTGCAAGGTCAAACTTACTGCATGGAAGTCTAGGATTGAGAAACTACCCGACACATGATGCAGGTATAACAATGCTAAAAGTAAAAATACTGAACCAAATAAGGTGTAAAGGAAGAACTTAATCGTTGCATAAACTCGGTTTGGCCCACCCCAAATACCGATCACTAAAAATAATGGGATTAGCATGGCTTCAAAAAAGACATAAAATAATATGGCATCTAAGGATGCAAATACCGCAATCATCAAGCCTTCCATAATCAAGAAAGCGGCCATATATTGGCTAACGCGATCTTTGATTACTTCCCAGCCAGCGACCACAACAAGAACGGTTGAAAATGCCGTTAATATAATCAAAGGCATCGAAAAACCATCAATGCCTAAGGCATAATTAATATTGAAGGTGCTAATCCAAGAGGCCTGTTCAGCAAATTGCATTTGATGTGTTGCACTATCAAAGCCAGTGTAAAGACCAATTGATAAGACTAAAGTAGCGACTGAAATCAATAAGGATAATGGTCTAGCCCACGCATTTTTATCACCATTGACGAGTACGGCAATTCCGCCTAGGACAGGCAACCAAATAAGTAAGCTTAATAAAGGTAAATCAGTAAACATGTGTCTATATTTATCCTCTACTAGACTACAAAATAAGAAAGTAAAACATATAAACCAATGATCATTGCAAAGGCATAATGGTATAAATAACCTGATTGAACATGGCGAACTAATTTCGAGACCATACCAACAGTTTTGGCTGTGCCATTCACTACCGCACCATCAATTATTTTTTGATCACCGAGTTTCCATAACAGCTGACCTATATTCCGAGATCCGCCAGCAAATACTTTTTGATTAAAATCATCAAAACCATATTTATTATCGAGTACACGATATATCAATTGGAACCGTTGCTGTATCTTGGCTGGAAGCTCAGGTCTAACCATATATAAATAGTAAGCCGTTGCCACACCTGACATCGCTAACCAAAATGGTAATTGCGTCATGCCATGCAATATAAATCCGAGTACACCGTGATACTCTTCAGCCACATGGGCTAAAACATCATGTTCGGCATGGACAATAATGGCATTACCGAAGAAGTCGCCAAATACCATGCTTCCAATAAGGTAACCAACAACAACAGATGGAATAGCCAAGAGTATCAATGGGATTGTTACCACTGCTGGTGACTCATGCGGGGCATGTCCACCATGAGTATCGAAGCGTTCTTTACCGTGGAAGACTAAAAAGAACAATCTAAAGCTATATAAGGCTGTAATAAAGACACCTGATATCACTGCAAAATAGGCAAAGCCACTTCCTGCAATCTGTGAGGCATGTACTGCTTCGATAATTGAATCTTTTGAGAAGAAGCCTGATAAACCCGGGAATCCTATTAATGCTAAAGAACCAATTAATGCTGTCCAATAAGTAATAGGCATATACTTTTTCAAGCCACCCATTTTACGAATATCTTGTTCGTGATGCATAGCAATAATGACCGAGCCAGCCCCTAAGAACAATAAGGCTTTAAAGAAGGCATGCGTCATTAAATGAAACACACCCGCCGCATAGGCAGACGCGCCTAAAGCTACTGTCATATAGCCTAGTTGTGACAGTGTTGAGTAGGCTATAACGCGCTTAATATCATTTTGAATTAAGCCTAAGAAGCCCATAAATAATGCTGTAATAGCACCAATCACTAAGACAAATGACAATGCTGTTTCAGAGAACTCAAATAACGGTGACATTCTTGTCACCATAAAGATCCCTGCCGTTACCATTGTTGCAGCATGAATTAACGCTGAAATAGGTGTAGGGCCTTCCATCGAGTCTGGCAACCAAACATGTAATGGTACTTGTGCTGATTTACCCATTGCACCGATAAATAACAAAATACAAATTAACGACATCACTGACCAATCATGACCCGCGAATATGGCAACCGTCTTTTCTGACATTGATGGTGCTTGAGCAAACACCTCTACATAATCCAAACTACCGGCATACATCAATACACCTGCAATCCCCAGTAAGAAGCCAAAGTCCCCGACTCTATTGACCAAGAAGGCTTTCAAGTTAGCGTAGATTGCTGTTGGTTTTTTATACCAAAAACCAATCAATAAATAAGACACCAAACCTACTGCTTCCCAACCAAAAAATAGCTGCATAAAGTTATTGGCCATAACTAATATCAACATCGAAAAGGTAAACAGTGAAATATAACTAAAGAAGCGCGAATAGCCATCATCATCATGCATATAGCCAATAGTGTAGATATGCACCATCAGTGACACAAAGGTAACAACAACCATCATCATCGCGGTTAATGCATCTACCATAAAGCCCACTTCTAAGCTTAATGTTCCTGCTTGCAACCATTGGTATATTTGTTGATTGTAAGCTTCACCATCAACAGTCACTAACTTCAGAACCCAAACCGATAAAGCGAATGATGTTGCCACCCCTATAATAGCGGCTCTATGAGACCAGGCTTTGCCCACCTGCTTGCCAAATAAGCCAGCAATAATACTCCCAATTAATGGTGCAAGAGCGAGTGTAAGAAGTAAGTTTGTTGTCATCACTCTTACCCCTTCAGCTCATTGAGTTTAGAGACATTAATCGTATGTTTATTTCTAAATAACACAACGAGAATCGCAAGTCCGATAGCTGCCTCAGCAGCAGCCACCGTCAGAATAAAGAAGACAAAGATTTGCCCTGCAATATCTCCTGAGTAATGAGAAAAGGCAACAAAGTTAAGGTTTACAGCCAATAACATGAGCTCAACACACATTAAAATAATAATAATATTTTTACGGTTTAAGAAAATGCCAGCAACCGACAAACTAAATAGCAAGGCTCCCAAGATCAAAAAGTCAGATAAGGCAATCATGATTTAGACTCCTGATGCTCGTTTATCTCAGGCTTAACGGCATCCATTTTCACCATGCGAACACGGTCTTCCCGACGCACTTTAACCTGTTCTGAAATATTCTGAGACTTACTTTTCTTCTCACGCAACGTCAGCGTAATTGCAGCCACAATCGCAACCGTTAAAATCACTGATGCAATCTCAAAGGGATAAACATAGACGGTATAAAGTAATAACCCAATCTCTTTTGTATTACTGTAATCCGCAGCATGTGGAATTGGTGCCGCAACAAGATCTAAACCGAAGTGGGAGGCGCCTAATACCGCGATCATTTCAATGGTAATTAAGGCTGCCACTAAAATACCTAAAGGTAAGTATTTAGCAAAACCTTCTTGTAATGGAGCCAAGTCAATATCTAACATCATCACGACAAATAAGAACAACACCATGACTGCGCCAACATAAACAAGCACTAATGTCATAGCCAGAAACTCAGCTTCTAATAATAACCAGATACCTGCACTGGTAAAAAATGCCAAGATTAAAAACAAGGCTGCGCGTACTGGGTTTCGTACAGTAATCACCATACTTGCTGCAAACAACAACACCCCAGCAAAGCAATAAAAGATAATTTGTTCAATCGCCATTATCTATACCTCGCATCAGCTGCACGATCTTCTGCTATTTGAGTTTCATGCTTATCGCCCACAGCTAATAGTTTTTCTTTGGTCATTAAACTGTCATCTCTATTTTCAAAGTGATAATCAAATACACGTGTTTCCACAATTGAATCTACCGGACACGATTCTTCACAAAAACCACAGAAGATACATTTAAATAAATCGATGTCATAACGTGTCGTTCTACGTGTTCCGTCGTCACGAGGTTCTGTTTCAATTGTAATGGCTAATGCAGGACACGTTGCTTCACATAACTGACAGCCGATACACCGTTCTTCCCCATTAGGATAGCGACGCAATGCATGCAAGCCTCTAAAACGTGGAGACTGTGGTGTATTTTCTTCTGGATATTGAACAGTTATCTTTTTAGCAAATAAATAACGACCTGTTAATTTCAAGCCTAACAACAATTCCCATAACAAAAAGCTTTTAAGATAATGTTTCATTGATGTCATAAATTCTGATTTCATGACACGGTCTCCGTAAACCAAGGGCCGATATCATAAACTTGAGCAGTTGCTACAACGACTAACCACACCAATGTAACGGGGATAAATATCTTCCACCCTAAACGCATGATTTGATCATAACGATAACGTGGGAAGGTGGCTCTAAACCATAAATAGAAAAATAAGAAGATACACGTCTTCATCAGCAACCAGATTATTCCTGGCACCCATGCAAATAACCCTTCTAAACCAGGAATACCTTGAAATGGTGATAACCAGCCGCCCATAAACATCACCGCAGCCAGCATGGAAATCAAAATCATATCGGCATATTCAGCAAGGAAAAATACCGCAAATGCCATACCTGAATATTCAACATGGAAACCTGCAACAATCTCAGACTCCCCTTCTGACACATCAAAAGGCGCACGGTTTGTTTCTGCTATACCAGATAAAAAATAGACAATAAACAATGGGAATAATGGCAGCCAATACCAATGCAATATGCCACCTTGTTGACCTAGAATAATCTCACCTAGGTTTAAACTTCCTGCCGCAATCAAGACACCTACTATCGCAAAGCCCATGGCTATTTCATACGAGACAACTTGGGCCGCTGAGCGTAAGGCTCCCAAGAAGGCATAGCGTGAGTTTGATGCCCAACCGGCAATGACAATACCGTAAACACCCATTGAGGTAATAGCCAAGATATACAATAATCCAGCATCAATATTTGCCAACGTCAGGGTTGCATCAAAAGGCATTACCGCCCATGCAGCTAAAGCAGGTCCGATAGCCAACACAGGTGCAACTAAGAATAAATATAAGTTTGATTTAGCCGGAAAAATAACTTCTTTTAAGGCAAGTTTAAGACCATCTGCTATCGGCTGTAGTAGCCCTAAAGGACCCACACGGTTTGGGCCTATTCTTACTTGAATCCAGCCAATAATCTTACGTTCAGCATAGGTTAAATAGGCAACACCGAGCATCAGTGGTGAAATAATTATGACAATTTTTAGTACTGTATATAAAACAGTCTGGGCAACAACCCAATCAGCAACAGAACTAATCAAATCAAACATGGTCCTCTCCCTGCTCTATTGCCTGAACGCTCACATTTGTAAACATTGCCCCTAATGCTGATGTTTCACTAATACCTGCAGCCAGATAAATACAGCCATCGGCTATATCATCATCAATCTCGAATGTCATTGATACCGTGTTATCGCCCTGAGTAACAGAAACTTCCTTCTCCTGACTCACGCCCTGCTTATCAGCTTCTACAGTATTCATTCTGGCAATAGATGAACGTTGGTTTTCAGTAGTTTGTTGTAATGCATTACTTCGTCGAACGACAGAATCAGTCTGATACATTGGAATTTCTGAAATAGCCATCAATGCAGTATCAACATTGAGATCATCAGGACAATACGTTACAGCTTCTGACACTGACATTACATTCAAGTGATCACGAACTTCATCACGCACAGCGTGTGAAGAGACATAATCAAAGTCCTTAAGATTAGCCATATTACCTAAGACACGTAACACTTTCCAAGCAGGTCGGCTATCGCCTTTTGCACTAACTGCACCTGTGAAACTCTGCCACTGACCGTCAACGCCAATAAAGGTACCCGATGTTTCGGAAAATGGTGTGACAGGCAGAATGAGATCTGAATACGCCAGCATCTCATCAGTCACATAGCTATTTATTGAAACAACCAAGCTTGCTTGTTGTAATCCTTGTTTTGCTTCAACAGGGTTTGCACAATCCAACTCCGGTTCCACACCGAATAACACATAAGAGCGTAAGCTTTGCTGCCATACTTGCTGTGCATTTAATGGTGTTTTATTTGAATCACTGTCAAACACTGATTCAGCAAGCGTTGCAGAGCTTGAATTAGCATTGGGTAAAACAACCATCTGACTATTAGTCAGTGAAGTAATCAAATCCACTAATGCTTTAATCTTCGCTGCTTGGGGGTGATTATTGGCTAAAGCTCCCACAAGCAATGTTGCCTTCTTCGCATTTGCTAAACGCATTGCAATTGTTTGATCTTGAGCAGAAGGAACGACTGTCGTTAACAATTCATTCCACTTTTTATTATCATCATTCCCCAATGACATTAAGGCCTTTGCTATTCCTGATAAGGTTTTTAGCATGCCTTTAATATCAACCGTGACTTGATTAACGCTAGGCATTAATAAATCTGAAGCAAAAAAGTTAATATTGGTAACGGGAGTTCCCAACAGTGCTGACTGTCGTATACGATGAGCAATAATCGGTTGCTCAGCACGAATGTTACAGCCTATCAATACGATATCATAGCTATCTTCAATATCAGCTAAACACCAGCCATCCTGTTTATATTCAGCCATCTGATCGGAAAAATCTTGCTGACGAAGGCGGTGGTCAATATTTTCAGTTCCTATTCCACGCAATAACTTCTGGAATAAATAAGATTCTTCCAATGTTGCGGTCGGTGAGATAAGACCTGCAATTTGATCGGCACCATGCTTCGTTTTAATAACTTTCAGACCATCAATAGCAACGTGTAATGCCGTTTGCCAATCAGTTTCTTTCCACTCACCATGTTCTTTGACCATTGGGACTGTTGCACGTTGCTCATGGTTTAAACCTAAATAACTAAACCTATCTCTATCAGATAGCCATGTTTCATTGAGCTTTTCATTTTCTTTTGGCACAACACGCATCACATCATTTCTACGTGTATGGAATTCAATATTTGAACCAATAGCATCGTGTGGTGCTATTGAGTCATGTGCTGTTAACTCCCATGCGCGAGCACGGTAGCGAAATGGTTTTGATGTTAATGCGCCAACGGGACACAAATCAATAATATTGCCTGATAATTCAGAAGCTACACTGCTTTCGATATACGTACCAATTTCCATGTGCTCACCACGGCCAGTAGCACCTAACTCTTTAATTCCGGCAATCTCCTCGCCAAAGCGAACACAACGTGTGCAATGAATACAGCGTGTCATATCCGTATTAATCAGTGGGCCAATATCTTTATCTTTTACAACACGCTTGCCTTCACTAAATCGACCAATACCAGAGCCATAGCCCATTGACATATCTTGCAATTCACACTCACCACCTTGATCACAAATTGGACAATCAAGAGGATGGTTGATAAGTAAAAATTCCATCACGCCACGTTGAGCAGCAAGGGCTGTTTCAGAGTGAGTGAAGATTTTCATACCTTCAGTGACCGATGTCGCACATGCTGGTAATGCTTTTCGTGACTGAGCAACCTCAACCAAACACATACGGCAATTAGCCGCTATCGATAATTTTTTATGGTAGCAAAAACGAGGAATATCAATACCCGCCTCATCAGCAACTTGGATAATCATCTTAGCTGAATCCACTTTTAGTGGAATGCCGTCTATTTCTATATTAACCATGCTATTTACTCATGCCTCCCTACCTACTTGGCATTTTCCATGGTCAATATGATATTGGAACTCCTCACGGAAATGTTTGATAAAACTAATGACAGGCGCAGCTGCAGCATCACCCAAGGCACAAATCGTATTACCGTTAATATTTTTTGCCACATCAACCAATCGGTCTAAATCTTCTTGTGTGCCTTCGCCATGCTCTATACGTTTGACCACTCGATATAACCAGCCTGTCCCTTCCCTACATGGCGTACATTGACCACATGATTCTTCATAGTAAAATTCAGAAATCCGTTCTAGTGCTTTTACCATACAGGTTGTTTCATCCATAACAATGACTGAACCAGCACCCAACATTGAACCACCACGGCTGATGCCATCATAACTCATGAGCACTTCCATCATTGCATCACCCGGAATAACAGGCGTTGAACTACCGCCAGGGATAACCGCTTTTAACTTATTGCCATTACGTACACCACCAGCAAGTTCTAACAATTCAGAAAACGGGGTTCCCATTGGTACTTCATAGTTGCCTGGTTTATTTACATGGCCGGAGACACTAAATATTTTACTACCGCCATTATTGGGAGTACCCAATTCATGGAACCAGTCGCCACCTTTTTGCAAAATGACGGGAACCGAAGCTAATGTTTCCGTATTGTTAATCGTTGTTGGTCTACCATAAAGACCATAACCAGCAGGAAACGGTGGCTTATAACGAGGTTGGCCTTTTTTACCTTCTATAGATTCAAGTAAAGCTGTTTCTTCACCACAGATATAAGCACCTGCGCCGGGTTGAGTATAAAGCTCAAAGTTAAAGCCAGAACCTAGGATGTCTTTACCTAAATAGCCGGCATCTTTTGCTTCTTGAATCGCAGCTTCAAAGCGATCAAAAGGCTCAACAAACTCACCCCGAATATAGTTATAACCTGCTTGAGCACCGATGGTATAACCCGCAATGATCATGCCCTCAACAACTTGGTGAGGATTAAATCGTAAGATATCGCGATCTTTACATGTGCCCGGCTCACCTTCATCTGAATTACAGACGATATATTTATCACCCGGCATACGTCGCGGCATGAAGCTCCATTTCAACCCTGTCGGGAAACCTGCGCCCCCACGACCACGTAAGGCTGAATCTTTGAGCTGTTCGATAATTTCTTCAGCACGTACCTTTTCTTTGAGGATTTTTTCTAGAACCTCATAACCACCGACGCTTCTATAAGACTCTAATGTCCATGGTTCATCAAGGTGGCGCGTACGGAAACAAACCTGATTTAATTTCATGATTTGATTCCTGCCAAAATAGTATCAATTTTTTCCGCTGTTAAATGTTCATGATAATCACGATCAACTTGCATCATAGGAGCACCACAACAGGCACCTAAACATTCAACTTCTCTTAATGTCACATTACCATCGTCAGTTGTTTCACCTAACTTCACATCCAAACATCTTTCAAGGTGTTTGACGACATCTTCTGAGCCATTTAACTGACATGAAATATTGGTACAGACATTTACTTTGTGTTTACCGACAGGTTTAAGGTCAAACATCGTGTAAAAAGTAGCTACTTCATAAACACTAATTTTAGGCATCGCAAGATATACCGCTAAAGCATCCATAAGCTCTTCTGATAACCAGCCTTCATTTTCTGCTTGTAATATATGTAAACATGGAATAACAGCCGACTGACTTTGACCTGATGGATATTTAGCCAGCCATGCATCCAGTTTCTGGCGAATATCAGCGGTAAATAACTGTTCTTTTTGTCCTGTTAAAATCATCGATCAATCTCACCAAACACGATATCCATCGTACCGATAATAGCGACTACATCGGCTAACATATGCCCTTTAACCATTTCATTCATTGCAGACAAGTGGGCAAAACCAGGCGCTCGGATCTTCAAGCGATACGGTTTATTTGCACCATCTGACACCATATAAATACCAAACTCACCCTTTGGATGTTCAACAGCAGCGTAAGCTTCACCTTCTGGCACACAGTAGCCTTCGGTAAACAGTTTAAAGTGATGAACCAAGGCTTCCATATTGTCTTTCATGTCAGCTCGTTTAGGTGGGGCAACTTTCACATCATCCGTAATAACTGGGCCGGGGTTTTCTCTTAACCAGTCAATGCATTGTTTGATGATTTTGTTTGATTCACGCATTTCTTCAATACGTACCAGATAACGATCATAACAATCCCCTTCAACACCAACAGGGATATCAAACTTCATCCGGTCATACACTTCGTACGGTTGTTTTTTACGCAGGTCCCACTCAATACCTGAGCCACGTAGCATAGGGCCAGTGAAGCCAAGTTGTAGCGCACGCTCAGGAGAAACCACACCGATACCTACCGTACGTTGTTTCCATATTCGATTGTCTGTTAATAGTGTTTCATATTCATCAACACAAGTAGGGAACCTGTCCGTAAAATCTTCAAGAAAGTCTAATAAGCTACCTTCACGGTTGGTATTTTTTTCTTTAACTTCTTTCGCACTATGCCATTTCGATTTTTCATATTTTGCCATCGCATCAGGCAAATCACGATAAACACCACCAGGGCGATAATAAGATGCATGCATTCGTGCACCAGATACGGCTTCATAGGCATCCATCAGGTCTTCACGCTCACGGAAGCAATATAAAAATATCGTCATTGCACCGATATCAAGACCATGTGTGCCTAGCCACATTAAGTGGTTCAATATACGGGTAATTTCATCAAACATGACACGGATATATTGCGCACGTTCAGGAACTTGTACTCCCAGCATTTTCTCAATTGCCATCACATAGGCATGCTCATTCGACAGCATAGAAACATAATCTAGGCGGTCCATATAACCAATAGTTTGATTATAGGGTTTAGTTTCAGCCAGCTTCTCTGTACCTCGGTGTAATAAACCAACATGGGGATCGGCACGTTGGATTACTTCACCATCCATTTCTAGTATTAAGCGTAATACACCATGTGCGGCAGGATGTTGAGGACCAAAATTTAATGTGTAATTCTTAATCTCAGCCATTATTCGTTTCCACCATAACGGTTATCATCACGAATAACGCGAGGTACCAATGTTCTATCTTCAATACTCACCGGTTCATATATAACCCGCTTTTTCTCTGGGTCATAACGCATTTCAACATTCCCGATAAGAGGGAAATCTTTTCTAAAGGGATGACCAATAAAGCCATAATCAGTAAGAATTCGGCGTAAATCATCATGTCCATTAAATAAAATACCGAACATATCAAAGGCTTCACGCTCAAACCAATCAGCACTATTCCAAATCTTAGTGACACTATCAACGATAGGTGTGTCAGCATCTAAACGAACTTTAATTCGTAGTCGTTGATTATGCTGAATGGATAATAGATGGTAAACAACAGCAAAACGATAGCCCTCAGAAACAGGCTCCATATTACCAACACCATCAACAGCACGGCTAAAGCCCCGCTCTGATGCGCCTTTCGTCTCCCATGCGCTACCGCCATATTCAGAGTAATCAACACCACACAGATCGATTAACTGTTCAAAGCCGAGTTGTTCTCGTAGTTGTTCACAGACGGATACGATACTTTCTGCAGGTACATGAATCGTGAGTTCATCATAATGCCATTCGCAATCGAGAATCACATCAGATAACTGTTGTTCCAGCTTTTCCTTGAGCGCTTTTATCATCTGTTTTTATGCATCCTGCGTCTCTGGTTCTATTCGTGCAATGGTATTTGTGCGACGAATCTTTTTCTGCAACTGGATAATGCCGTATAACAAGGCTTCTGCAGTTGGGGGACAACCAGGGACATAAATATCAACAGGTACTATTCGGTCACAACCTCTAACGACAGCATAAGAGTAATGATAATAACCACCTCCATTTGCACACGATCCCATCGAGATAACCCAACGAGGTTCAGACATCTGGTCATAGACTTTACGTAGGGCTGGTGCCATTTTATTCACTAATGTACCCGCCACAATCATCACATCGGATTGACGAGGACTTGGTCGAAACACAACACCAAAGCGATCTAAATCATAACGTGATGCACCTGCTTGCATCATTTCAACGGCACAACATGCAAGGCCAAAGGTCATTGGCCACAAAGAGCCTGTTCTAGCCCAATTGATTAATTTATCTGCTGAAGTAGTTACAATCCCCTCGTCTAGAACGCCCTCTATTCCCATTCCAACGCTCCCTTTTTCCATTCATAGATAAAGCCAACGACTAATATGCCAAGAAATAGAAACATGGCTAATAAACCAAAGACACCAATATCATCAAGCACAATGGCCCAAGGGAATAAAAAAGCGATTTCTAAATCAAAAATAATAAACAGAATAGCGACGAGGTAGTAACGCACATCAAATTTCATATGTGCATCTTCAAAGGGTTCGAATCCACATTCATAGGCTGAACGTTTTTCATCATCAGGGCGACGAGGGCCAAGTACAAATCCGGCGAGAAGCGGCATTACACCAAAACCAATACCAATCAGCACAAACAACAAAATTGGGAGATAATTCTCCAACATAATTTTTTAGTTCTTTTTCAATCACTTAAAAATGCATTACTGATTAAAGCTGTTCAGCATGCCCGAAACGCTTATAAATACTGAGTTAATACTACACGCCCTACTTGTTAAATAGAAGCCGAATATTACTTTTATTTAATAAAGGATCTATGATCAAAATTACTGCTTAGAAAAATAATCCTTCGCATGTTCACAATCCTGTTGAATTTGTGCCATAAGCGCATCAAGATCAGTAAACTTTTGTTCATTTCGAAGTTTATACAAGAAATGGACCTGCACATGTTCACCATAAATCTCACGATTAAAATCAAACAAATGAACTTCTAATAATGCTTTATCTGCACCTACTGTTGGACGAGTACCTACATTAGCGACACCTTGAATAGGTTCACCTTCTATTCCAAATAACTGAACAGCATAAACACCACTTAATGGTACTTTTCGACGATGCAAGTGAATATTAGCAGTAGGAAACCCCATTGTTCTGCCACGTTTATCACCATGAGCAACACGACCACTCATACGGTAAGGACGGCCTAATAACTTTTCGGCTTGCATCAAGTCGCCCGTCTTTAGAGCTTGCCTTATTCTTGTACTACTTACTCGGCTACTCTCAATCGAGAAAGTATGCATATTAACAACTTGAAAACCATACTCTGCCCCCACCTTCTGCAACATACTGAAATCACCTTGGCGGTTTTTACCGAATTTAAAATCATCACCGACAACAAGATATTTAATATTCAGACCATCAACGATTAATTGTTGAATAAACTCTTCCGCTGTCATTTGCGCTAGCTTTTTATTAAAGCGTAAAACACAAAGTTGTTGAATTGAATAGCAACGAAGCATCTCAACCTTTTCACGAAACCGACTCAAACGTGCAGGAGCCTTGTCGGGTGCAAAGAATTCATTTGCTTGAGGTTCAAACGTAATAACAATGGCCGGAAGACCTAATGTATCGCCTTTCAACGCCAATTGGTTTAATACCGCTTGATGGCCTAAGTGCACACCATCAAAATTACCAATTGTTGCCACGCAACCAGTTGGTGATGAGGGTAAATTATAAAAGCCGCGAATAATTTTTTGCATAGCGTGAAAAATAATCAATACATTAAAGTCGTCATAGCCTAACGGCTAGCGTCAAAACAATCCAGCAGGCAAGATTTGTACGATTATCATATAATGTCGCCTACTTAAATTTTTGTGTCGAGATCAGCATGGCCGCAAGACGGAAAAAACTAGATTATGAAGCTTCTGTAACTGAGTTGGAATCACTCGTAGCACGTCTTGAGCAAGGAGATATTAGCCTCGAGGAATCATTAAAGCTTTATGAAAGTGGTGTGCTACTTACACGTGATTGCCAAGAAGCACTCAATGCCGCTGAACAAAAAGTTCAGGTTTTATTGCAACAGTCTGGCCAGGCTAATTTGGTAGATTTTGACTCAAACACCTCTGAATCGTGACAAATAGCTTTATTCTTTCTGATTGGATGCAACAACAGCAAGTTTGTATTGAGCAAGCACTTTCCGCACGCCTACCAAACAGTACAACACTGACAAACCAAACATCTCAACGTTTAGCTGAAGCCATGAATTACTCCACTCTAAATGGTGGCAAACGTTTACGGGCCCTATTAGTTTACGCCACGGGTGAAGCCCTAGGCGTAAATTTAAGCTTATTAGATGCTCCTGCTAGTGCCGTTGAACTCATTCATGCCTACTCTTTGGTACATGATGATATGCCCATCATGGATGATGATGACTTGCGTCGAGGTAGGCCAACCTGCCACAAAGCTTATGATGATGCGACAGCTTTATTGGTAGGTGATGCTTTGCAAACGCTTGCCTTTGAAGTTTTATGTGACAATGAACTTTCAGCTATTCAACAAAGTAAAATGGTCAAAGTGCTTGCACAAAAATCAGGGGTATTTGGCATGGCTGGAGGTCAAGCGATTGACTTAGAGTCTGTTGGCCACACATTAACACTTGAAAACCTACAAAACATGCACGAATTAAAAACAGGTGCTTTGATTCGTGCCAGTGTGGCATTAGGTGCGCTAGCCTCAGAAAATTGTGATAAAAATACCTTAGCTAAACTTGATCACTATGCCTATTGTATTGGCCTTGCTTTCCAAGTTCAGGATGATGTTCTAGATGTCACGGCAGACACAGAAACATTAGGAAAAACACAAGGTGCTGATATTGCGTTGAATAAACCTACCTACCCAGCTCTACTTGGTTTAGAAGCCGCACAGAAAAAGGCTATGACATTGATTGATACCGCTTTAGCAGCACTGGAAGATTTACCATACGATACACGCGCGCTTGCCGCATTAGCGGGCTTTGTTGTGAAGCGAGCAAATTAAAATGACAACAGAAACAACCTCTTTATTATCACAAATAAATAGCCCTGATGATTTACGACAACTTAACAAAGATCAACTGCCACAATTAGCACAAGAAATTCGTTCTCTTATTGTAAATAGTGTTCAACAAACGGGGGGGCATATCTCCTCAAACCTCGGTGTAACAGAACTTACACTCGCCTTACACTATGTATTTAATACACCAGAAGATCGTTTTGTTTGGGATGTCGGCCACCAAAGTTATGTACATAAAATAATTACCGGCCGGCGTGATCAAATGCATACCATGCGTCAAGCCGGTGGCTTATCTGGCTTTCCTAAACGCAGTGAAAGTCCTTATGATGCTTTTGGTGTTGGCCATTCAAGTACCTCGATCAGTGCTGCATTAGGAATGGCCGTTGCCTCTCAAGCCTCAGGTAGTTCACGCCATGCCGTTGCCATTATTGGTGATGGTGCAATTACCGCTGGTCAAGCTTATGAAGCACTTGCACATGCTGGCGATTTAAGTGCTAATTTGCTGGTTATTCTCAATGATAATGAAATGTCTATCTCCAAAAATGTAGGCGGCATGTCAAACTATCTGGCTCGCTTACTTT
Source organism: Gammaproteobacteria bacterium (assembly GCA_028598975.1). Taxonomy (GTDB): domain Bacteria; phylum Pseudomonadota; class Gammaproteobacteria; order Nitrosococcales; family Methylophagaceae. The sequence continues at coordinate 51,206 of JAQRMU010000004.1, forward strand.
CTGGAAAATTCTATTCATCAGCTCGTGAAGGCAGTAAAAAAGTTCTTGAGAAATTGCCTCCAGCATGGGAGCTAGCTCGTCGAGCTGAAGAACATGTTAAAGGCATGGTTATTCCCGGCACACTATTCGAAGAGCTTGGTTTTAACTATATCGGCCCAATTGATGGCCATGATCTTGATACCTTAATCCCCACTTTAAGTAATTTACGTGATCGTAAAGGCCCACAATTTCTACATATAGTGACCAAAAAAGGTAAAGGCTACGAGCCGGCAGAGCAAGAACCAGGAAAATACCACGGTGTTAGTCCTGCAGGTAATGCATCATCAGGGCCAAGCTACACTCATGTCTTTGGTCAGTGGTTGTGTGATATGGCGAAGGAGTCAGACGAGCTCATGGGCATTACACCGGCAATGTGTGATGGTTCTGGCCTTAATAATTTTGCTGATACTTATGCAGATCGTTATTTTGATGTTGGTATTGCAGAACAACATGCTGTCACGTTAGCCGCTGGCATGGCCTGTGAAGGTAAAAAACCTGTTGTAGCCATCTATTCAACCTTTTTACAGCGCGCTTACGACCAACTTATTCATGATGTGGCATTACAAAACTTAGACGTTTTATTTGCCATTGATCGTGGTGGTCTAGTGGGTGCTGATGGTGCAACACATGCGGGCACATTCGATTTAAGTTACTTACGTTGTATCCCAAATATGCTTGTCATGGCACCGAGTGATGAGAATGAATGTCGTCAAATGCTAACAACAGGTTATCGTCACTATGGACCAGCTGCAGTTCGCTACCCTAGAGGAGCGGGCATAGGTACAACCATTCATTCAGAGCTAACTTCATTAGAAATTGGTAAAGCAGATATAAAACGCAGTGGAACAAAAGTAGCCATTCTTGCATTTGGAACCATGCTCCAGCCAGCACTAGATGCGGCTGAAGAATTAAATGCCACCGTAGTCAATATGCGTTTTGTTAAACCCCTCGATCATCGTGTCATTGAAGAAATAGCAAATGCTCACGAACTAATTATCACTATCGAAGAAAATACTACCCTAGGTGGTGCAGGTAGCGGTGTTGCAGAATACCTACTCTCTATTAATGATGCTACCCCGATTAAAATCATGGGTTTGCCTGACAAATTTCTTGATCATGGTGACCATAAACAAATGCTAAGTGACTGTAAATTAGATGCAAATGGTATTATTAATACAGTCGAAACACATTTTGCGGCATAATATGCAGCTACTATTGATAATTCCCGAGTATAATAGTCAACTATGAGTTCAACCTACACCTTAAAAATCTTAGCTGATTTTGCTTCAGCTCACACCCTGCGTGACTATCCGGGCGATTGTAGTCGCATGCATGGTCACAACTGGAAGTTAGAAGTCGAGGTAACGGCTTCCGCATTAAATGAACATGGCATGGGGATGGATTTTAAAACCATCAAAACAGCCACACGTAAATTAGCTAAAAAATTAGACCACCGTTATCTTAATGATATTCCACCTTTTGATACGGTTAACCCTACAGCAGAAAATATTGCACAATATTTTTACCAAAATTTAAGTAACACATTAAATATCGACACAGCGAAAATCTCAGGCGTTACCCTATGGGAAACAGACCGAGCATGTGTTCGTTATAGCGAGGATTAAAAGAGTATGACAACGAATAAAAAACCAGATTGCTGCGATGAAATTGAAGATGTTCAAAATATCGCTGATAAACGCCATATTGCTATCGACAAAGTCGGTATCAAGGATATTCAACACCCAATAAAAATTAGTGATCGCACTTCTGGTGAACAGCACACCATTGCTAATTTTAATATGTATGTGAACCTGCCTCACCAGTTCAAGGGTACACATATGTCACGTTTTGTTGAAATATTGAATCAACATGAACGTGAAATCACTGTTAAATCATTCCGCATAATGCTGGGTGAAATGACGGAACGTTTACAAGCTGAATCTGGTTATATTGAAATGGACTTTCCTTATTTTGTAAATAAAGAAGCCCCTATCAGTAAAGTAAAAAGTTTGATGGACTACCAGGTCAGTTTCATTGGTGAAATTACCGATAATGATACAGATGTCATGGTTAAGGTTGTTGTTCCTGTGACAAGCCTTTGTCCTTGTTCAAAGAATATTTCAGACTATGGTGCCCACAATCAACGCTCACATGTCACGGTAACAGTTCGTTCTGATAGCTTTATCTGGATTGAAGATTTGATTGATATGGTTGAAGATGAAGCATCATGTGAAATATTTGGTCTATTAAAACGCCCTGATGAAAAGTTTGTCACTGAAAAAGCCTATGACAACCCTAAGTTTGTTGAAGATATTGTCCGCGATATTGCCGCACGATTAAATGATGATGAACGTATAAATGCATATACTGTTGAATCAGAAAACTTCGAGTCTATTCATAACCACTCTGCTTATGCATTAATTAGCAAAGGTTTTGAATAAAAACGACTTCTAGCAGTTAAAAAAAGCCCTGATACTATTCATAGTGTCAGGGCTTTTTTATATCTAAATAACTTGAACTCAGAACTTCTTCTTTAAATCCATTCTTTCATCTTTACGCACCATGTTTAACTGGCTCAAAAATGTCATGCCTAGTAGTGCTATTTCAGGTTGTTGTCCATCTAAAACCATCGCACGAATATTATGGAGTTTAATGTCACCAATTTGCACTTCATCAAGTATTACATGGTAGGCAACCTCAATACCTGATGCAGTTTTAACACCTACTTTTTTTCCACTTAAATAGTCTAAGTCTAACCGTTGTGCTGTTGTAGCATTCAATGCTATAGCAGACGCACCTGTATCCACAAGGAAGTCAACACTATAGCCATTCACACTCCCTGCTGTCATATACATTCCATTCGTTGGCCATAAGCTAACCACCGCCTGCTCAACGGGGGGAGTAAAATCAGTACTGATACGCGTACCTAATTGATAGGTTTTGGTTACACCATCTTTTTCTAATACGGCTTGGCGACTATTTGCTGAAATCAATGTCACACCTTCAGGGCTCATCTTCCCAACCTTCAATAGCCTTTGTTTTTTATTAATTTCTACCACGGCCTGATCACTGAACAGGCCCACCACCACAATATCTAGTACGTTAGAATTAGACCATGCAAGTGACGTGTTTAGCAGTATAATGAGCGCTGTAATCCATGCTTTATTCATGGCTCACCCTCCCTATTAATTATTTATTAAAGAATAACAGCGAATCAATATGAAAACATCCTCGAATCTATCCGTGACTGGAGTTATTCTTGCTGGGGGCAAAGGCAGACGCATGGGAGGCAACGATAAAGGCTTGCTTCAATACCAGCAACAACCTTTAGTGAGCTATACCATAAAAGCCTTAGAACCACAGGTGGATGCGCTGATTATTAATGCAAACCGTAACATTGAACAATACCAACGCTTTGGCTTTCCCGTTATCGAAGATAGTTCAGATAATTTCTGTGGCCCTCTTGCCGGTATGCTCAGTGCAATGCAAGCCGTGGATACTAACTACATTTTGACCGCACCGTGTGATTCTCCTCGCATTTCAGCACAATTGCGCCAGCGAATGATGGAAGCCATGTTACTTGAGCAGGCGGACTTAGCTGTTGCTCATGATGGTGAACGCCTACAACCCGTATTTTGTTTATTACCTTGTCATTTACAAGATGAACTTGAGCAACATATACAACAAGGCGGTCGAAAAATTGACCTTTGGTTAGCGGAACATAAAATGGCCGTTGTTGATTTTTCTGACCAAGCCGACAGCTTTATTAATTTTAATCATCCTGAAGATGTCACTGATAATCAGCCTGAATTACACTCGCCTATTCCCTTAATCGGTTTTGCTGCATTCAGTGGTACAGGTAAGACAACTTTATTACGTCAACTCATTCCTGCATTAAATTCAAAAGGCTTAGAAGTGGCCGTTATTAAACATGCACATCATAAGTTTGATATTGATCTACCAGGTAAAGACAGTTACGAAATAAGGCAAGCAGGGGCACAGCAAGTACTTGTTTCATCGAGTAATTTAATGGCGTTAATGGAAGTACAACCGACTGATATGACTGAGCCACGCTTAGCCGATCTCATCCCTCGGCTGGACAAAAAAAAGCTAGATCTAATACTGGTCGAAGGTTTTAAACATGAAGTTATTCCTAAAATTGAGCTATACCGCCCTGAATTAGGAAAGCCATTACTGCATCCCGATGATTCTAATATTATTGCGATTGCAACAGATGAATCACTTAACAGCACAGCCATCGATCAGATTGATCTCAATAATATTACTGAAATGGCTGATTATATTCACACCTTTATTGCTAACTGGAAAGCTTAAATATGGCTGAATTTATTCCCCAAGCAAGTTGTGCCGATGCCCAAGAACCCAACAGTTTAAGTGTTCAAGAAGCTAGGCAACGTATTAAAAACCTTATTAGCCCTATCACAACATGGGAAAAACGCTCATTACGTGATGCCTTGGGTTTCATCTTGGCTGAATCTATTACCTCGCCTATTAACGTCCCTCCTCACAACAACTCGGCAATGGATGGCTATGCCATTCACGGCAGTGATTTAGCTGATAAAGCAGTAACGCTTGAGCAAGTCGGAATAGCCTTCGCGGGACAACCCTATGTAGGTTCTATTCAGTCAGGAGAGTGTATTCGAATTATGACTGGCGCAATGATGCCGGAAGATTGCGATACCGTCATCATGCAAGAGCACGTTGAAGTAGAAGGAACATCTATTACGCTTCATGGCAAACATACACTTGGCCAGAATGTTCGCTCTGCAGGTGAAGATCTGCAACAAGGTGAAAAAGTATTAACGCTCGGCCATAAAATAATGCCGGCTGATCTCGGCTTAATCGCATCATTAGGCATTGGTGAAGTAACCGTAAATAGAAAGCTTCGTGTTGCTTTTTTCTCAACGGGTGATGAACTACGTTCAATTGGCGAAACGCTAGAAGAAGGGCAAATCTACGACAGTAATCGTTATACCTTATACGGTATGCTCAAACGCCTTGATGTTGACTTCATCGATATGGGTGTTATTCCAGATCAAAAAGAGGCGTTACGCCAAGCGTTACAACTTGCATCAAAACAGGCGGATGTTGTTCTAACATCTGGTGGTGTCTCTGTCGGCGATGCTGACTATGTAAAAGAAATGCTCACTGAACTAGGCCAAGTCGATTTCTGGAAAATAGCAATGAAACCAGGCAGACCTCTCGCCTTTGGCAAAATAAATGATGCCTTATTCTTTGGACTACCGGGCAACCCCGTATCCGTAATGGTAACGTTCTACCAGTTTGTAAGCAGTGCATTACAGCAACTTGCAGGATTACCTGAATATGCCCCTCAATATATGCAGGTCAACTGCGTCAGCCCTATTCGCAAACGTGCTGGCCGATTCGAATTTCAACGTGGCATTTTATTTCAAGATGAGAATGGTATTAGCCAAGTCAAGACGACAGGTGAACAAGGTTCGGGCATCTTACGTTCAATGAGTGTCGCCAATTGCTTTATCTTATTAGAAGAACAATGTGATGGTATCAAACCCAATACCACCGTTACAGTACAACCCTTTTCAGGTCTTATTTAAATGACAGCTACCGCAGTAAAAAAGAATTTAGAACTCAATAAATTAAAAAAACGTTTACGCCGTAATGTAGGCCAAGCAATCGCTGACTACAATATGATTCAAGATGGCGATAAAGTTATGGTCTGCCTATCCGGAGGGAAGGACAGTTACACCCTACTCGATATTTTGATGAACCTGCAAAAACATGCGCCGATTGATTTTGAGATCGTTGCTGTCAATCTAGATCAAAAACAACCCGGTTTTCCAGAACATATTCTGCCTGAGTATCTGACTAAAATTGATGTTCCTTTCCATATCATCGAGAAAGATACCTATAGTATCGTTAAAGAAGTTGTCCCAGAAGGTAAAACAACCTGTGGCATATGTTCACGCTTACGTCGTGGTTCACTTTATGGTTATGCTCGTCAAAATGGAATTACCAAAATTGCCTTGGGGCATCATCGTGATGACATTATCGAAACGGCTTTTCTAAATATGTTTTATGGCAGTAAAGTAAAAGCTATGCCGCCTAAACTACTCAGTGACGATAAAACAAATATTCTAATTCGCCCTCTCGCCTACTGTAAAGAATCCGATATTATTCGCTATTCTGAACAACAAGATTTTCCAATTATTCCCTGTAACTTATGTGGTTCTCAGGAAAATATGCAACGTCAAGTGATCAAGGAAATGCTGCAAGGCTGGGAAAAGCAACATCCTGGTCGTTTAGAAAATATATTCCGTAGTCTACAAAATATATCACCCTCACAATTGGCCGATAACGCACTTTTCAACTTTAAAGATCTTGAGTTACAACGTCAGCAACCTACAGGCGATGAAGACACTGCTCATGATGATTTACAATACCCACTAGCACGAGAAGGGTAGAATGCAGCAACCTATATCAAGCCCGCAGCCAGTTAAAAAACTTGCTTTATTCGAGCTAGGCTTTAGACCTTTTTTCTTATTTGCTAGCTTATTTTCCATCATCGCAACATCTATTTGGATGGCAGCGTACACATTCGGCCTATCACTCCCTATTAGTAGCTATACCAGCCCCATCGCATGGCATGGTCACGAAATGGTCTTTGGTTACAGCATCGCCATTATTGCTGGCTTCTTACTCACCGCTGTTAGAAACTGGACTGGCGTACAAACGATTAAAGGCTGGACACTAGCCACTTTAGTTTTAATATGGATTCTTGCCAGAACATTTCCTTTATTAGGCTTGCCACTATTATTTGAATGGGCGGCGCTACTAGATCTGCTCTTTCTCTTAGGACTTATTCTCGCAGTTCTCCACCCGATAGTGAAAGTAAAGCAATGGCCTCAACTAGTGATAGTCTCTCTTCTTGTGCTGATTTTTGCTGCTGATCTTCTGTATTACCTTGGCGTGTTACACATTGTTGATCAAGGCATCTCATGGGGGCTATTTTCAGGTATCTACCTTATTATGGCGCTGATTTTCACTCTAGCTAGACGTGTTATGCCTTTTTTCATCGAACGGGGTGTTGGCTATCAGGTTCAACTTAAAAACTGGTCTTTTATTGATTCATCGAGCCTGCTCTTTTTAGCAGCATTATGGATCGTTGATGTCTTCCTAAAACAGGCACTATTAACGGCACTGTTCTCGTCAGTATTAGCCTTATTGCACAGTACGAGACTCTGGGGTTGGTACACTAAAGGCATTTGGAAAAAACCGCTCTTATGGGTGCTTTTCCTAGGCTACAGTATGTTTGTATTAGGCTTTGCACTCAAAGCCATAAACTTCTTCAATTTATACTCAACATCAATACCACTTCATGCTTTCACATATGGCGGTATAGGTCTAATCTCATTGGGTATGATCTCCCGTATATCATTAGGCCATACTGGAAGAAATATAAACGAACCACCCAAGGCATTAACATGGATATTTCTTTGCTTATTCGTGGGGGCTATAACTCGAGTAATAATGCCAGTCCTTATACCTAGTGCCTACCTTCATATAATAGGGCTATCTCAAGTATTATGGATCATTGCTTTCAGCACTTTTTTATATCACTATCTAATGATCTTTATTAAGCCTCGGGCTGATGGACAAACAGCTTAATTTAGCAGGAGGTAAACTTGCCAAACATAGTGTGCTGACAAGTTAACAAATACGTTTGTTCAATGCATTAATCACGCATCTTAAATTTATTATTCTAACAAGGGTGCCGTTGGAGACAAGGCTGTCTAAGCCATTGCTATGATTAACACTTTTCATTACAGAAATTAAAATCAGTTTTAAAACTCATACAATCATTAAACTCGGAAAATCGCTAATTCCTGACCTTTATTAAGCTCTTCCACTAACCATAGTGGTCTTTTTCCAAATCCTTTCCATGTTTTATTTTCATCATCAGGATGTTGATATTTAATTTCAGCTTCAATACGTGGTTTGCGGGATGCTGTAATTGAAATTCGCATAGATTTTGCGACAGCAGTTAAGGCAACAGATGGCGATACTTTTTTCTGCTTAGACAACGCTCGAACAGCATCTGCCACCAGCATAACATCAACATCCTTACTATTTAATTCTGATGTTTTTTTTACTTTTAATTTCTTAATTTGTTTCTTTGATTTTGAAATCAGGCTTTGTAATTCTTTTTCCGATAACTGACCTAACTCTGTTGATAATTCATTCATCATGATTTCCCTTCCATAGGATTTAAAACAGAAACTCGATTATAACCCCATCAAACTAAAATCTCAAAAAACAACGTTCTTTCAACTCGTTTAACCGAAAACTGGAGGGATAATCAAAATAGTTAATTCACAGTTCTTTTACTAAACATTAGTGTAAGAACAAAATTAAAAAACAACGATATTGTTATCCAACACCTTTATTTTAATGGGTATTAAAGCGGCTTTACCGAGCAATTAAAAGCACATTCAAGTCGGTGTGTCCGCTAAAATAAATTAGACCGGTTAGCTAGACTTCTACTGAGCCCTGCTTACTTTCCCGCTGCCATTAATAACTCGTATTTACCCTGTAACTGCTCTTCAGTTTCTTCATTGTCAGGATCTTT
>JAQRMU010000040.1 GCA_028598975.1 Gammaproteobacteria bacterium
CTTTACCACCAGGTAATTGACCACCTTCACCCGGTTTTGCACCTTGCGCCACTTTGATCTGTAATACTTCAGCATTAACAAGATAGTGAGGTGTAACGCCAAAACGACCTGAAGCAACTTGTTTGATCTTTGATATACGTTCAGTACCGAAACGAGCTGGATCTTCACCACCCTCACCAGAGTTAGAACGACCGCCTAAACGATTCATTGCTGTTGCCATTGCTTCATGAGCTTCAGGTGATAAGGCACCTAAAGACATACCCGCACTATCAAAGCGAGCTAGGATGTCGCCAACAGGTTCAACTTCATCAAGTGCTAATGCTTTATCAGCAGGTTTAAGTGCTAATAAATCACGTAACACCATGGCTGGACGTTCATTAACAAGCTCTGCATAGGCTTTGTAATCGTCATAATTGCCGCCTTGTACCGCTTTTTGTAATGTTGCAATAACGTCAGGGTTGTAGGCATGGTATTCGTTGCCATGAACATATTTTAATAGACCGCCTTGATCACGTTTTTTGCGTGTGTTCCAAGCGATGTCAGCCAGTGATTGTTGGTCATTATGAAGTTCTTCAAACCCTGTGCCACTAATACGACTTGTTGTTGCAGTGAAACATTTATCAACCACAGCTTTATTCAAACCAACGATTTCAAATAATTGAGCACCACGGTAACTAGCAATCGTTGAAATACCCATTTTTGAGGTGACTTTGAATAAGCCTTTGTTAATCCCTTTACGGTAACGAGCACAGACTTCTGGTCGAGTTAGGTCTTGAATTTCACCCGTGTTGATCATGTCATTTAATGAGGCATAAGCAAGGTATGGGTAAATAGCCGTTGCACCGTAACCAAGCAATACTGCAAAGTGATGAGAATCGCGTGCTGTTGCAGTTTCTACTACGATATTAGTATTACAACGTAAACCCGCTTTAATTAAACGTTGATGTACCGCACCTGTTGCTAATAAAGCGTGAACAGGCAGGCTGTCTGGACCGATATTACGATCGGTTAAGACAATAAGGATAGAGCCATTACGGGCCGCACGTTCAGCTTGAACAACAATGGCATCAACAGCAGCTTCTAGACCGAAATCAGCTGTGTAGCTAAGAGCGATGATTGTAGATTTGTAGTTGTCATCATTATCACCAAGTTCTAATAACTGGTGGAAACGGCTTTCAGAGAGTACTGGAGAGTCAACGACGACACGCTCAGCATGGTCGGCCGCTTCTTCGAATAAGTTATGCTCTTGTCCAAAACATGTTTCCAATGACATCACGATATTTTCACGTAATGGATCAATGGGTGGATTAGTTACTTGAGCAAATTGTTGGCGGAAGTAATCAAATAAAGAACGTTCTTTATGAGACATAACAGGGAATGGCGTATCATCGCCCATTGAGCCTGTTGCTTCTTGACCTGCTTCACCTAATACACGAATAACTTGGTCACGTTCTTCAAAACTAACTTGGAATAGTTTTTCATAACTAACAAGTTCTTCACCTTCCAGTGTTGGCATTGTTTCATCATCAGCATGATCTTCAATGCGTTTAAGGTTTGTCTCAATCCATTCGCGGTAAGGTTGTGCTGATTTCAACGTTTCATTTATATCTTCAGGAAGTAATAACTCACCCGTTGACGTATCAACCGCTAACATTTGACCTGGTTTTAAGCGACCTTTAGTCACCACATCTTCAGGTTTGTATGGGTAAACACCGACTTCAGATGCAATCGTAATATGACGATCTTTAGTGATGATATAACGTGCTGGACGTAAACCATTACGATCAAGTGAACAGGCAGCATAACGACCATTTGTTAATACAACACCGGCTGGACCATCCCATGGTTCCATATGCATAGAGTTATAGTCATAAAATGCTTTTAGATCGGGGTCCATAGTGTTGTCATTCTGCCATGCAGCAGGCACAAGCAAACGCATTGCACGGAACATATTAATGCCACCTGCCATCATGGCTTCAAGCATATTATCCATACTTGATGAATCAGAACCCGTTACATTTACTAATGGGCGGATATCATCCATATTGTCAATTAGTTTAGTCGCAAATTTTGCACCACGCGCCAAGGCCCAGTTACGGTTACCTTGAACAGTGTTGATTTCACCATTGTGAGCCAAGTAACGGAATGGTTGAGCTAGTTTCCATTGTGGCCATGTGTTTGTTGAGAAACGTTGGTGGAATACACAAATAGCGGTTTCCATACGTTTGTCATGTAAGTCTTTATAGAATGTCGGGAGATATGAAGGCATGACTAAGCCTTTATATGACACCACATGAGAAGACAATGTTGGGATATAGAAGGCTTCATCTGTAATTGCTTTTTCAGAGAGGCGACGCGCTATATATAAGTGGCGTTCAAATGCCGCCTCATCCATATCCGAGCCAGCATTAACAAATACTTGGCGCATGATAGGTAATAAGGCTAATGCTGTTTCACCACAGGCTGCTTCAGCATCAACAGGCACATCACGCCAGCCTAATACTTCAAGACCTTGATTTGTTAATTGTTCAGAGACAACAGCTTGGTTTGCCGTTGCTTTAGCATCATCTTGCGATAAGAAAACCATACCAACGGCATAGTTCTCTGCTAAAGAAAAAGCAAGTTCCTCAGCAATGGCATGGAAAAAACCGTCAGGTTTCTTCATTAATAAACCACAACCATCACCTGTTTTACCATCGGCACCAATAGCACCACGGTGGGTTAGGTTGCCCAATGCTTCGATTGCAGTTTCAACTAACCAATGACTCGGTTTTCCGTCCATTTGAGCAATAAGACCGAAACCGCAGTTATCTTTTTCAAATTCAGGTCGATATAGACCTTGTTCTAATTCTGTTGGCTGACTCAAGTCACACACCTTCAAATTGATTCGATTAAATCCCAGTAAATAAAGCGATACTGGCGTACGCCATCTCGAAGAGACAGCAAAATGGATCTAACATTATAGCCGCTAAAAAGCATTGCTTCAATATTCTCTAACTATCACTTATTTAGAACATGAGGAAAGGAGGTGATTTAGCATTATCAAATGTAATCTGGTATGATCGCCAGTCCTATGAAAAAGTCCTCTCTAAAGTTTTAGGCTAAAAGGTTAGCCTGAAAAAAGAGACAGTAACTCAGAGCGGGAGCCTATGGTTAGTTTAGAAACACCTGTATGTGATTTTGACTTACCGGCAATAGATTTTTCTTTGCCTGGTACAGATGGAAAGATCTGGACACTTGAAGATTGTCGCGGTGAAAATGGCTTATTAGTCATGTTTATTTGCAATCATTGTCCCTATGTAAAAGCGATTCTTGATCGCCTTGTTCGTGATACCAACGAACTAAAAAAAATGGGTATTAATACTGTCGCCATCATGTCTAATGATGTTGCCGATTATGAAGAAGACTCTTTTGACAACATGAAAAAAGTTGCTCAAGACAATGGTTTTTCTTTCCCCTATTTGTATGACGAAACACAACAAACTGCCCAAAAATATGGCGCAGTGTGTACCCCCGATTTCTTTGGCTATAACAAAGATCTTCAATTGCAGTATCGCGGTCGTTTAGACGCAAGTCGAAAAGAAGCGGCTGCATCCGATGCACGACGAGATTTATTCGAAGCAATGAAACAGGTTGCTGAGACAGGTCGTGGTCCAGAGCAACAAATCCCGAGTATGGGCTGTTCGATCAAATGGCGAACAGCTTAATTTTTTTAATTAGGAGAATGTAAAAATGGCTACACGTAGACATTTAGCAAATGCCATCCGTGCTTTAACGATGGATGCAGTGCAAAAAGCAAAATCTGGTCATCCAGGTGCACCAATGGGTATGGCGGATATCGCTGAAGTATTGTGGAATGACCACATGAACCACAACCCAACAAACCCTGAATGGGCTGATCGCGATCGTTTCATCTTATCTAACGGTCACGGTTCAATGTTGATTTACTCATTGTTGCATTTGTCAGGTTACGACTTGCCAATGTCTTCATTAGCTTCTTTCCGTCAGCTTCACTCGCAATGTGCGGGTCACCCTGAATACGGTTATGCACCAGGTATCGAAACAACAACGGGTCCTTTAGGTCAAGGTATCACTAACGGTGTTGGTTTTGCGATGGCTGAGAAATTAATGGCTGACCAATTCAACAAACCTGGCCATGACATCGTAAACCACAACACATACGTGTTCTTGGGTGACGGTTGTTTAATGGAAGGTATCTCTCATGAAGCATGTGCACTAGCTGGTACATGGGGTCTAGGTAACTTGATCGCATTCTGGGATGACAACAATATCTCTATCGATGGTCACATTGATGGCTGGTACACAGATGACACTGTTAAGCGTTTTGAAGCTTACGGATGGCATGTTGTATCTGTTGATGGTCACGATGCTGACGCAATCAACAAAGCAATCGAAGAAGCGAAATCTGTTAAAGACAAACCTTCAATGATCTGCTGTAAAACAATCATCGGTTTTGGTTCACCAAACAAATCTGGTAGCCATGACTGTCACGGTGCTGCACTAGGTGACGAAGAAGTTGCATTAGTTCGTAAAGAATTGAACTGGGATGCTGCTCCTTTTGAAATTCCTGCTGATGTTTACGAAGGTTGGGATGCTAAAGCTTCTGGCGCAGATAAAGAAGCCGCTTGGAATGCTAAATTTGATGCATACGCTGCTGAATACCCAGAATTAGCTGCTGAATTCAAACGTCGTATGGCGGATGACTTACCAGCAAACTGGAAAGAAACAACAGATGCATTTATTGCTGAAACTAACGAAGCAGGCGCTACATTAGCTTCTCGTCAAGCATCACAAAAAACAATTGCTGCTTTAGCACCTGTACTACCTGAGTTCTTAGGTGGTTCTGCGGATTTAACAGGTTCTAACTTAACAAGCTGTGACAGCTTCAAACACGTATCTGGTAAAGAAGCAGGTAACTACATCTCTTACGGTGTACGTGAATTTGGTATGTACGCAATCATGAACGGTATGGCTCTACACGGTGGTTTAATCCCATTCGGTGGCACATTCCACATGTTCTCTGATTACGCGAAAAGTGCATTCCGTATGGCTGCATTGATGAAAGTTCGTTCTATCGCTGTTCTTACTCATGACTCTATCGGTCAAGGTGAAGATGGTCCAACTCATCAACCAATCGAAAACACATCTGCAATGCGTTACATCCCTAATATGGATGTATGGCGTCCTGCTGATTCTGTTGAGGTTGCAGTTGCATGGACATGTTCTGTTGAACGTAAAGATGGTCCTTCAAGCTTAGTATTAAGCCGCCAAGGTATTCCTGGTCGTACACATGATGTTGCTGATTTCGACGGTATGCGTAAAGGTGCTTATGTATTAGTTGAAGCTAAAGGCGATGCTGATGTAATCATTATTGCTACAGGTTCTGAAGTTGATTTAGCTGTTAAAGCTGCTGAAGTATTAGCTGCTGATGGAACCAATGCTCGCGTTGTTTCTATGCCATCTACAAACGTGTTTGATCGTCAAGACCAAGCATACAAAGATAGCATCTTAACGCCAGGCGTTAAACGTGTTGCTGTTGAAGCGGGTGTTACTGACTTCTGGCGCAAATATGTTGGCCTAGAAGGCGGCGTTGTTGGTATCGATACATTTGGTGAATCTGCACCAGGTGGCGTATTGATGGAACACTTCGGCTTCACAGTTGAAAACGTTGTTAAAGTTGTTAAAGAAACAATCTAGTTTCTGAAGCACGCTTTATAGCAAAGTAAATGTAATGGCTAGTGAGCATCTGCTCACTAGCCATTATTACTTTGAAAATACATATACCTTTAAAAACTGAGTTTTTAAAAAGAAGAGCTTAGTTTTTACAGGTATGTCTAAATAGTTTTAAGGAATGGAAGAATGACAATTAAAGTAGGTATTAACGGTTTTGGTCGTATTGGCCGTATGGCATTTCGTGCTGCAGCAAAAGACTTTACAAATATTGAAGTAGTTGCAATTAATGATTTATTAGATCCAGAATATTTAGCATACATGTTGAAGTACGATTCTGTTCATGGCCGTTTTGATGGTGATGTTGATGTTAAAGACGGTAACTTAATCGTAAATGGTAAAACAATTCGTATTACTGCAGAACGTAATCCCGCTGATCTTAAATGGGATGAAGTTGGTGCAGACCTTATTATTGAATGTACGGGTTTCTTCTTAACGGAAGAGTCTTGCCAAGCACATATTGATGCTGGTGCTAAGAAAGTTGTTCAATCAGCACCCTCTAAAGATCACACGCCAATGTTCGTATTTGGTGTGAATGATGATAAATACAATGGTGAAGCGATTGTTTCTGCAGCATCATGTACAACTAATGCATTAGCGCCTGTTGCTAAAGTATTAAACGACAACTTCGGTATTGCTAAAGGTTTGATGACAACGGTTCATGCTGCAACGGCAACTCAAAAAACAGTAGATGGTCCTTCAATGAAAGACTGGCGCGGTGGTCGTGGTATTTTAGAAAATATCATCCCATCTTCAACCGGTGCTGCTAAAGCAGTAGGTAAAGTATTACCAGAATTGGATGGCAAGTTAACTGGTATGGCGTTCCGTGTACCTACATCTGATGTATCAGTTGTAGATTTAACCGTTGAGTTAGACAAAGATGCATCTTACGATGATATTTGTACTGCAATGAAAGCCGCTTCTGAGGGGTCAATGAAAGGTGTTCTTGGCTACACTGATGAGAGTGTTGTTTCTACAGATTTCCGTGGACACTCTGCACCATCAAACTTTGATGCTGGCGCTGGTATTGCTTTAGATAGCACATTCGTTAAAGTGGTTGCTTGGTATGATAATGAATATGGTTACACATGCAATATGATGCGTTTAGTGGAGCTTGTAGGTAAGTAAGCCAACCTCATCGTCTAATAAAAAGCCGTTATATGCCTTGGTGCATATAACGGCTTTTTTATTTTGGCATCCCAGCATGCTTGTAGCTGGGAACTGTTCAATACAGTAGATTCTCGATAAAAACATTCGAGAATGACGAAGCGAGAAACCTAGAATTTTTCTATATTTGTGTTTAGTAAACCTACCCTACTCGTAATTTCTCACCAGTACTTCGGTCACTTCCCCTCGTCCAGAAGCCTTAGAGTTAATCGCTCTTTTTGCGTTAACAGGGATAATATTATAGTCCTTGTACAAATCCAGAATGAATTCAGTTGATGAGTTTGAAAGCAAGAACTTAACGCCTTTTGCGTGGAGTTTGTCACAGAGTTCTTTTAGCTTAACCTGATCTCTTTTGCTAAAGCCATTTTTAGTATAACCGGTAAAGTTTGCACTATCTGATACGGGATCGTATGGGGGATCAAAATAGACAAATGCATCTTTACGTATATTCGCAAGTGACTTTTTGTAATCGGTGTTTAAAATCTGCACATTATTTTTTGATAAATAATGGCTCACTGCTTTAATTGTATTGGCATTTACAATGGCAGGATTTTTATAACGGCCAAAAGGCGCATTAAACTCCCCTGCATTGTTAACTCTAAATAAGCCGTTATAACAGGTCTTATTAAGGTAGATAATTCTTGAGGCGCGCTGAATGTCAGTTAGCTCTGAATAGGTATTTTTCTCTCTATCAAGGAGGCGAGTATCATAAAAGTATTCTTCATCATTCTTATGCCCTTTTAAGTCTTCAATTAACTCATCTGGGTGGCTTTTAATGACACGGTATAAATTGATTAGCTCTGCATTACGATCATTTATTACCGCATTTTTTGGTTGAAGATGAAATAGCACTGCCCCGCCACCCACAAAGGGTTCGTAATACCTAGAAAAATGGCTAGGAATGTACTTTTCTATTTCTTTCATAAGCTGCCGTTTCCCGCCGACCCATTTAACAAATGGGGTTACCAGCTTATTTTTTTTGACGGATCTAGGCATCTTTAATCGTTAAGTACACTGACTAATATATCTTTAGGTCTAGGGTTAAAACATTACATTTATCGATATGTGTTTCTAAAGCGTCCTCTAGAATGGAATATCATCATCTAAATAATCAGCACCGCCTTGAGGTGCACCATAATTAGGGCCGGCAGAAGGTGATGCTGGTTGTGGCGCCGCTGCTTGAGGAGCTGGTGCATTTTGTTGGTA